>CADECO010000013.1:4077-13381 GCA_902825905.1 uncultured beta proteobacterium | reverse complement strand
GGCGCGGATTTGCGCAGGGCTCGTCGCGGTGGCGATCGCCGTCATGACCGCATCGGCCGAAGCCGCCTCGGGCAGCCGGTTCTTTCAATCGAGCGACGGCGTCAGACTCCACTACATAGATCGCGGCAACGGTAGCGCGCTGGTCTTCATTCCCGGCTGGACCATGCCCGCGTGGGTATTCGATGCGCAGATCGCGCACTTCGCGCGCGAGCATCGAGTCATCGCGTTCGATCCGCGTTCGCAAGGCGAATCGGCGATCGCGCCAGCGGGCCATCATCCCGATCGACGCGCCAGAGACATCGCCGAACTGCTGGCCGTGGCGAAGGTGGACGCCGCGGTGCTGGCGGGATGGTCGCTCGGTGTGCTCGACGTGCTCGCATATGTGCGCCAGCACGGCGATGCCAAGGTTTCGGGCCTGGTGCTGATCGACAATTCCGTCGGCGAGGAACCACCGCCCGACTTCAAGTTCGACTTCATCGGTGCGCTGCGCAAGGATCGTCGAGGCGCCACGCGCAGTTTCGTGCGCGCGATGTACAAACGCCCGCAGACCGACGCGTACTACGATCGGCTCGCGCAAGCGTCGATGCGGGTTCCGCTGCAGGCTGCGATCGAGCTGCTGTCGTACCCTTATCCACGCAATTACTGGCGCGAGGCGGTGTACGGTACGCGCAAGCCGGTTCTGTACGTCGTGACCCCGCGCTGGGCTGAGCAGGGCGCGAACCTCAGTCGAAAACATCCGGCCGCCCGTACCGAGGTGTTCACCGACGCGGGGCACGCGCTATTTGTCGATGAAGCGCCGCGCTTCAATCGGTTGATGTCAGAGTTTGTGCGGGCGTTGCCGCGCGCCGGCGCGAAATGAATTCGGATTGCGGATGTAGCTGGATGTAGCTATTGGCCGACCCCGACTCACGCCTTGGTCGGCCCGGCGCGCGTGGCCAGGGCGAGCAATGCTTCCTTCAGCGGCGAGTCGGGCAGACGGGTGGCGCATGCGTCGATTTGCGCCCCCGCTGACGGGGAAATCATGCGCGCCGGACGGCGTCCAGCGCCGTTCGTCGGGGTCCTAGGGAATTGCAGTTCGATTCTCACTCCGTTAACATCGCTGCGATTTGCTTGAAATGAAGCGAGCAAACGGGGGAGGATCAGTCGCATCTTCGCTGCGGTCGCGTTGTTCGCCGCGTGAATGATCACGACGCCGTCGCGAACGTTCGCAACGGTACACATCCGCGCCATTCCAACTGGCGCCTCCCTCGTCAAGACCCGCTGCAGTGCTGCGAGTCGCCGCGCCTTCTCGGTGATCGCCGAAAGCGTTTGATCATGTTCGAGGTGTGCAGCGAGCAGCCTGGATCGCATGGATCGAAGGGTGGGGTTTCTTGTCGGCGGAGCGAGCGGTAACGCTAGCGGGGGCCTGGAGGAAAATTGAATCGGCAGCTCTGCGTCGCGGAGCCGCTTTCGACTAACCCGCAACGGCGCTGTGGGGGCATCCGTGCAGCTGATCATCGTCTCAGATCGACTGAAGCAAGCCAAGTCTTACTCCGTCGGCGGTTCGCAAATTGCGCTCGCGGCCGGGGTGGCGATGCTCACGATCGGGTTACTCTCTTCCCTGCTCTCGTACGCAACCTTGCGCGCGGGTACGACCACCGAATCGCCCATGATCCAGGGGCTGATCACCGAAGTGGCCGAGCGCGAGCAGCGCAAGCACGAGTCGTTCGTGCGCGAGAACATCAACGCGCTTGCGGTGAAGCTCGGTGAGCTGCAGGCCCAACTGCTGCGCTTGGACACCATGAGCGACCGGCTCGCATCTCTGGCCGGTCTGAAATCCACGCGCGATCTGCGCATGGGGGATGCACCCGGTCGTGGCGGTGCGCTGCCGACTGTGGCGACGCGCCCGCTGTCCGTTGACGATCTGCAGCGTGAGCTCGACTCGCTCAACGTGCGGCTCGATCACCGCGGCGATGCGCTGCGGCTGATGGAAGAGGAACTATTGCGGGAGCGCGCACGCCGCACATTGCTGCCTTCGGCTGCGCCGATCAACGCACCTTATCTGGTCTCGGGTTTCGGCTGGCGTATCGACCCGTTCACCGGCCGAGGTGTCATGCACGAAGGGCTGGACTTCGCCGCGCCGCATGGCACGCCGATCCTCGCGGCGGCAGCCGGCATCGTCGCCACGGCAGAACTGCACCCCGCGTATGGCAATCTGGTCGACGTCGATCACGGCAATGGCCTCTCCACCCGCTATGCACACGCTTCGAAGCTGCTCGTGAAAGTGGGCGAGGTGGTCAAGCGCGGGCAGCGCATCGCAGAGGTGGGCTCCACCGGCCACTCCACCGGGCCGCACCTGCACTTCGAGGTGCGCGAAAACGGCGCGGCCAAGAACCCGACGCTGTTCCTCACCACCCTGACGAACAAGCTGGCCCAGAAATAGTTCGCGTCGGGCCCAGAAAGAGCGTTTCCGGCCAAAGGGATAGCGATAGCGCGTGCTATCATTTCCCGTTTGTCGTCCGCTACTCGCGCGGAGCGGCGGTAGCGCCGGATGCCGCTCGAAATCCGCCGGGTTCGCCCCAAGATCCGTCCCTGGCCGTTGTGGCGGGCAGCTGCGATGGTCGTCGTGAACACCAGCGAGGCGCGCGACAGCGGTCGCGCTTCCACCACCTGATCCGCCCGTGAGCCTGTCTCGCGGCGCGCACACCCATGATCACCAAGGCTCTCACCAAGATATTCGGCAGTCGCAACGATCGGTTGCTCAAGCAGTACGCCCGCACGGTGCGCGCCATCAATGCGCTGGAGCCGCAGATCGCGGCGTTGTCCGACGAGCAACTCGAGGCAAAGACGGTCGAGTTCCGCAAACGGCTGGCCGACAAGGTCGCGGCCGCCGCTGAGGATGACAAGCGCAAGGTCGAGGCGGCGATGCTCGACGAGCTTCTGCCCGAGGCGTTCGCCGTCGTGCGCGAGGCATCGAAGCGCACGCTGCACATGCGCCACTTCGACGAGCAGCTGATCGGCGGCATGGTGCTGCACCAGAACAAGATCGCCGAGATGCGCACCGGCGAGGGCAAGACGCTGGTGGCGACGCTGCCCGCGTATCTCAACGCGTTGACCGGGCGTGGCGTACACATCGTCACCGTCAACGATTATCTGGCCAATCGCGACGCCGATTGGATGGGCAAGATCTACCGGTTCCTCGGCCTGACGGTGGGGGTGAACCTGGCGCAGATCGAGCGCGAGACCAAGCAGGGATCCTATCGCTGCGACATCACCTACGGCACCAACAACGAGTTCGGGTTCGACTACCTGCGCGACAACATGGTGATGGAGACGAGCGATCGCATCCAGCGACCGCTGTACTACGCCATCGTCGACGAGGTCGATTCGATCCTGATCGACGAGGCGCGCACGCCGCTGATCATCTCGGGCCAGGCCGAGGATCGCACCGAGGTCTACAACCGCATGAACGAGGTCGCGCCCCGGCTGCAGCGAGCGGCGAAGGAAGACGAACCGGGCGATTTCACCGTCGACGAGAAGAACCATCAGGTGCTGCTGACCGAGGCGGGTCACGAGCACGCCGAGAACCTGCTGGTCCAGGCGGGGCTGCTGCCCGAGGGCTCCAGTCTCTACGAGCCGGCGAACATCAACCTGATGCACCACATGTATTGCGCGCTGCGCGCACACCACCTCTACTTCCGCGACAAGCAGTACGTGGTGCAGGACGGCGAGGTGGTGATCGTCGACGAATTCACCGGCCGTCTGATGGCAGGGCGGCGCTGGTCCGACGGACTGCATCAGGCGGTCGAAGCCAAGGAGCGCGTGGCGATCCAAAGCGAGAACCAGACGCTCGCCTCGATCACGTTCCAGAACTACTTCCGCATGTACCAGAAGCTGGCCGGCATGACCGGCACGGCCGACACCGAGGCGTACGAGTTCCAGGAGATCTACGGCCTGGAAACCGTGATCGTGCCTACGCACATGAAGATGGTCCGCCAGGACAGGCTCGATCAGGTCTTTCGCACCGAGCCCGAGAAGCATCAGGCGGTGCTCAACGACATCAAGGACTGCTATTCGCGCGGCCAGCCGGTGCTGGTTGGCACCACGTCGGTTGAAGCCTCCGAGCTGTATTCGTCGCTCCTCAAGAAGGACGGTCTGCCCCATCAGGTGCTGAACGCCAAGCAGCACGCCTCCGAGGCGCAGATCGTGGCGCAGGCGGGCCGGCCGAAGATGATCACCATCGCCACCAACATGGCCGGTCGCGGTACCGACATCGTGCTGGGAGGCAATGTCGAGAAGCAGGTCGAGCATCTCGAAGCCGACGAGGCGATCGACCCGACCGCGAAGGAAGCGCAGATCAGCAAGCTGCGCGACGAATGGCAGTCGCTGCACGATCAGGTCGTCAAGGCGGGCGGCCTGCACATCATCGGTACCGAGCGCCACGAGTCGCGCCGCATCGACAATCAGCTGCGTGGTCGTTCGGGGCGTCAGGGCGATCCGGGCTCGAGCCGCTTCTACCTTTCGTTGGCCGATCCGTTGCTGCGCATCTTCGCGGGCGAGCGCATCAACTCGATCATGCAGATGCTGAAGATGCCCGAGGGCGAGCCGATCGAAGCCGGCATGGTGACGCGATCGATCGAATCGGCGCAGCGCAAGGTCGAGGCGCACAACTTCGATATCCGCAAGCAACTGCTCGAATACGACAACGTCGCCAACGACCAGCGCAAGATCATCTACGAGCAACGCAACCGGATTCTCGAGGGCGAGCCCGAACAGCTGGCCGAGCAGGTCAAAGACCTGCGCCACGGTGTCGTTGCCGACGTTTTCCGCGAGCATGTACCGGAGGAAAGCGTCGAGGAGCAGTGGGATCTCGATGCGGTCGAGAAGGGCCTGCAAGCCGAACTGATGCTGGACGCGCCGGTGCGCAAGCTCGCCGAGCAAGGTGCCGACGATGAGAAGCTCTTGACGGCGATCCAGAAGGCTGCCGATGAGGAATACGCTCAGCGCATGGCCGCCGCGCCCCAGGACGCGCTTGCGCAATACCAGCGGCTGGTGCTGCTTTCGGTGATCGATCACGAATGGCGCGAACACCTTGCCACGCTCGATCATCTGCGCCAGGGCATCCATCTGCGTGGTTACGCGCAGAAGAATCCGCGGCAGGAGTACAAGCGCGAAGGCTTCGAGTTGTTCGGCACCATGCTCGAGACGGTGAAGCTGCAGGTCACGCGCCAGCTCATGCGGGTGCAGGTGCAGACGCAGGAGCAGGTGCAGGAGGCCGAGCGTCAGGTCGAGCAGGTGACCAACGTGCAGTACCACCACGCCGGTTACGACGAGGTTCTGGCCGAGACGGCAACCGCCTCGGAAAAACCGCGACCGGCACCGTTCGTGAAATCGATTCCGAAAGTCGGCCGCAACGAGGCCTGCCCGTGCGGATCGGGCAAGAAGTACAAGCACTGCCACGGCAAGCTCAACTGATCGACCTCGGGACGCCCCTCGGCATGGCCGTCAATCTGCATCCCCCTCTCGCTGCATCGCTCGTGCCGATCGCCGGCGTTTCGCTCGGAGTCACCGAGGCGGGCATTCGCAAACAGGGCCGACGCGATCTGATGGTGATGCGCTTTGCGCCCGGGACGCGCGTCGCGGGCGTGTTCACACAAAACAGTTTTGCCGCGGCGCCAGTGCAGGTCTGCCGGAAACACTTGGCCGCGAGCGATGCGATCCGCGCGATCGTCGTCAATGCCGGCAATGCGAATTGCGGTACGGGCGAACGCGGGCTCGCCGCCGCACGCAGGTCCTGCGAGTTGCTTGCCGCGCAGATCGCATGCGCGCCTGAAGCCGTGCTGCCGTTTTCGACCGGCGTCATCCTCGAGCACTTGCCGATCGAGCGCATCGAGGCGGCGTTGCCGCACTGCGTCGCAAGCCTGGCCGAGGATGCATGGGCCGATGCCGCCGCCGCGATCATGACGACCGACACGGTCGCCAAAGCCGTATCGCGCACCGCGCGCGTCGATGGTGCGACGGTCAATGTCACCGGCATCGCCAAAGGCGTCGGCATGCTGCAGCCGAACATGGCGACGATGCTCGCGTACATAGCAACCGACGCGAAGATCGCCTCGCCGCTGTTGCGATCGCTAGTGCGCGAAGTGGCCGACGTTTCGTTCAACCGCGTGACGGTCGACGGCGACACTTCCACCAACGATTCATTCGTGCTGATCGCCACCGGGCAAAGCGCGCTTGCCGAGATCACCTCCGCCGACGATGCGAGGCTCGCTCCAATCAGGCAGGCCATCGTCGAAGTGGCCACCACCCTGGCGCAATCGATTGCACGCGACGGCGAGGGAGCGACCAAATTCATCACGATCGATGTGGCCGGCGCGGCAAGCGACGCCGAGGCGGTGCGAGTGGCCAAGTCGATCGCGCATTCTCCGCTGGTGAAGACCGCTTTCTTCGCGAGCGACCCCCACCTCGGCCGACTCATCATGGCGATCGGCAACGCCGGAGTCGAAGCGCTGGATGTATCGCGCGTCGATCTCTACCTGGGCAACGTGAAGGTGATCGATCGCGGCGGCCGCTCATCCGCCTACACCGAGGAGCAGGGCGCGCAAGCGATGAAGCCCGCGGAAATCCAGCTTCGCGTCGAACTCGGACGCGGCAGTGGCGTCGCGCGCGTATGGACCTGCGATTTCTCCTACGACTACGTCAAGATCAACGCCGAGTACCGCACCTGAGCGTCGTCCGTATCGGCGCGCTCGTCCCTTCTTTTTCCTGATCCCGCATGACCGATTATTCGAAGCTGATTGCGCGCGTCGAGAGCATGCTCGAGCGCGTCGAGGCGGTACTGCCGCCTGCCGTGCCGCAAGTGAACTGGAACGCCTCGATCGCGTTTCGCTGGCGCAAGCGCGGCGGCCGTGGCTTTCTGCAACCGGTGAGCAGCCTGCATCGGATCGCGCTCGCCGACCTGCGTGATATCGATCGGCAGAAGCAGATCGTCGAGCAGAACACCCGCCAGTTCGTCGATGGCCGACCGGCGAACAACGTATTGCTCACCGGGGCCCGCGGCACCGGCAAATCGTCGCTGGTGAAGGCGCTGCTCAATCGCTATGCCAAACAGGGGCTGCGCCTCATCGAGATCGACAAGCTCGATCTGGTCGATCTGCCCGAGCTGACCGAGCTGGTGCGCGAGCGCGCCGAGCGTTTCATCGTGTTCTGCGACGACCTCTCGTTCGAGGGTTCCGATCCGGGCTACAAGGCGCTGAAGGTCGTGCTCGACGGATCGATCTCGGCCACTGCCGACAACTTACTCATCTACGCCACCTCCAATCGCCGCCATCTGATGCCCGAGTACATGCAGGAGAACCTCGAGTTCAAGCATGTCGGCGACGAGCTTCATCCGGGCGAGACTTCGGAGGAGAAGATCTCCCTGTCGGAGCGCTTCGGCCTGTGGGTGTCGTTCTATCCGTTCGATCAGGATGAATACATCGACATCGTCGCGCACTGGCTCAAGCATTTCGGTTGCTCCGCGGCCGAGGTCGAATCGGCGCGCGAAGAGGCGCTGCAGTGGTCGATCCAGCGCGGCTCGCGCAGCGGGCGTGTCGCTTGGCACTTCGCGCGCGATTGGGCCGGCCGTCATGGGGGGGGTGCGGGCAAGGCATCAACCGGCACGCAAACCTCAGGCAAGGCCGCCACGAGCAAGACCGCAGCGGGCAAGTCTGCCGCGGGTAAGAGCGTCCGACCGCGATGAGCGAGAGTGCCGTCGACGTTGCGGCGGGCGTGTTGATCCGCGCCGACGGCAAGGTATTGCTCGCACAGCGCCCCGAGCGCAAGGTGTACGCGGGGTTCTGGGAGTTCCCCGGCGGCAAGGTCGAGGCTGGTGAGACGGCAAGGGTCGCGCTCGATCGCGAGTTGGACGAGGAACTCGCCATCAAGGTCGAGCGTGCGTACCCATGGCTCACGCAGACGTTCACCTATCCCCACGCGACGGTGCGCATCCATTTCTTCCGCGTCACCGAATGGCATGGCGAGCTGGTCGCGCGTGAGCATCAGGCGTTCGACTGGCAGGCACCCGATCACATGACGCTTGCGCCGATGTTGCCGGCGAACACGCCGATCCTGCGTGCGCTCGACCTGCCGCATGAGTACGCCACGACCAGCGTTGCGCGGCTGGGTGAACCGGCGTTCCTGCGAGCGCTCGAAGCGCGGTTGCGCGACGGATTGAGAGTCGTCGAACTGCACGAACGCGGTATGCCGCGCGATGCGCTGCGCACACTCGGGTCCAGCGTGCTGGCGCTATGCCGGGCGCACCGCGCGCGATTGCTGGTCAAAGGGGACATGCAGGTCGCGCAGGAGATCGGCGCCGACGGTGTTCACCTGAGCGCTTCGCAGCTCGAGATCATCGAGGAACGTCCACCGTTCGCGTGGGTAGCTGCGTCTTGCGGTGATGCGCTGGCGCTCGCCAAGGCTGCGAGCCTGGCGCTCGATTTCGTCGTAGTGGGGCCGGTGGTGCGAGGTAGCGGCTCGACTGCTCCGTTGGGCTGGCCAGGATTTTCCGCGTTGATCGATCGCTACCCGTTGCCGGTATTCGCCGCGGGCGGTCTGTCTCGAACCGACCTTGATGCCGCTTGGCGCGCAGGCGCGCACGGCGTTGCGACTCACGACGGTTGGTAGGAGCGCGTCGGTAGGTTAGCGTCGATGGGGTGCGTCTCGATAATCGCGCGCCCACAGTAGCGCGTTGGCGAGGTCCACTCAGCCGTGATCCTGATCAGTCGCTGACTGATCGCCGATTTCTCCCTGCGCCTGCTCGCCGGCAACGCGATAGCGCTCGGTGGCCCAGGCGCCCAGATCCAGGAGCTTGCAGCGCTCGCTGCAAAACGGGCGGTACTTCGATTCCGATGTCCACGCGACCGGGCCGCCGCAGCTCGGGCAGGACACCGTGCGAGGACTACGCGCTGCACTCATCCAGACGCTCGACTAGAGGCTGCAGAACGTGAGGTCGAACGGCACGTCGAGTTCGATCGGCTTGCTGCGGGCTTCTTCCGCAATCGTCAGGAAGCGCACGTTGAGCGCATAGCGATTGGCGCTGATCTCCGGGACGCAGGGCGCATCCAGGGGCAGGCGGATGCGGATCATCTGCGCAGTGCGTCCGCCGAGCATCTGCTGGTAGGTGCCCTGGGTGGCGACGACGTGAGAAGGCTTGCCGCTTTCGCGCAGGATGTTGAGGACCAGCGATGCACCATCGCGCACCGGGTACAGCGGACTGATCCAGCGCAGCAGCGCCTGCGTACGAACCGCGCCGTCGCGGTGCAGCCAATGGTGATACGTGGGCAGG
>CADECO010000013.1:0-3977 GCA_902825905.1 uncultured beta proteobacterium | reverse complement strand
CGCCTGCGTACGAACCGCGCCGTCGCGGTGCAGCCAATGGTGATACGTGGGCAGGTCGAACTCGCACACGCCGCCGGGAATGCCGGTGCGCTGCTTGATCGACATCAGCCATTCGTTGTCGCGCAGATGCTGGCCCACCTTGCCGGTCATCGCGTGGATGGCGCTACCGGCGCGGTCCAACTCCTGGAGGACGCGATCGAGGATGTGCTGATTCGCTTCCGGGTTGCTGCGAAATCCGCTCATCACCTGACGCTGGCGCTCGAACTCCTGCAGCAACTCGGATTTGAGCTCCGAGCGCGTGACGATTTCGAGAATCTCGAACAGCGTGAGCACCGCGACGTGATGATTGTGCGGCTCACCCGACCGGATGAAGAAATCGGCACGAGTGAACAGGTCTTCCAGCCGCAGCAGTGTCCGAATCCGCTCGGCCAGAGGATGCTCGTAGGTGATGGTCGGTGCGCTCACTCGAGGGGAGGGGATCGGGGATCGCGCAGATCAGCAGGATTTCAAACGGATCGCCGACCCGCCGCGGATCGCCGACGCGCCGCGTCTGTGTCGGTGCCTACGAAAACATGAAGTCTACACCCGGGGTGGACCACAACCGAGACCCGCATCCCTTGATCAAGCCTGACGTCCGGTGCGGACGCGCTCAGGGTCATGCCAGTCGGCAAGCCCGGCAGTTCAGTCGCCGGGTTGCGCGGTGTTCGCCGACAGTGCCCGGTGAACATGAGCGACCTGTACGTCGAGCATCGCCTCGCTGGCGCTGTTGTCGAGTACGTAGTCAGCGTGAGCGAGCCGCCCGGCGCGGGAAACCTGAGCACGAACGATCGCTTCGATCTGCGCGCGTGGTAACCCGTCGCGGCGTGCCACGCGCTCGATTTGCATCGGTTCGGGGCAATCGACGACGACGATCAAGCTGCAGCGATCGCGCGGGCGGCCGCTCTCGACCAGCAGCGGGATCATCAGCATTGCGTACGGCGAACGCGCGGCACTGAGCTGCCGATCGGACTCGTCGCGCACCATCGGGTGCAGGATCGCTTCGAGCCGACGCTTCGCGGCGGGCTCGCTGAACGCGAGCGCACGCATCCGGGCGCGCGCGAGGGCGCCTTGCGGGTCGATGAATTCCTCGCCGAAGCCGCTGCGGATCGCCGCGATGGCCGCACCACCGGGCGCGGTGAGGGCGCGGGAGATGGCGTCTGCGTCGATGACGGTGATGCCGAGCGCTTCAAACGCGCGGCCGGCACGCGACTTGCCACTGCCGATGCCCCCGGTGAGGCCGACGACGAGCTTGCCCGAGGTCATGCTTGTGAGGTCATGCGCGAGTTCCTGATCCGCAGGATCGGTCACCGCGGCACGCCGATCCCTCAAACGCGATGGCGAAGCGTTGTCGCTACACCGCCCGCGCCAGATAGTACTCGACGATACTGTTGCCGAAGAACAGGGCGATGACGCCCGCGATGGCCAGATACGGGCCGAACGGGATCGGCACTTCACGGCCGCGCTTGGCCAGCACGATCAGCGCGATGCCGAATACGGCACCGACGACCGACGAGGCGAGGATGATGAACGGCAGGGCTTTCCAGCCGAGCCACGCACCCATCGCGCCCAGCAGTTTGAAATCGCCGAAACCCATGCCTTCCTTGCCGGTCGCCAGCTTGAACAGCCAGTACACGCTCCAGAGGCTCAGGTAGCCGCCAACGGCACCGATCACCGCGCTTTGCAGATCGACGAATACGCCGTACATGTTGAGCAGCAGGCCGAGCCACAACAACGGCAGCGTGATGTCATCGGGCAGCAGCTGGGTGTCGAAGTCGATGAACGTCAATGCGATGAGTGCCGCGAGGAGCACCATTGCGCTGACGCCCGCCGCACCGAACCCGAACTTCAGCGCCGCACAGGCGAACGCGATCGCAGTGACGATCTCGACCAGCGGATAACGCAGGCCGATCGATGCCTTGCACGCCGCGCACTTCCCGCCTTGCAGCACGAAGGACAGCACCGGGATGTTTTCAAGCGCTCCGATCTTGTGTCCGCAGCTCGGACAGCTCGAGCGCGGCGTGAGCAGGTTGTACCGTCCCTCCTGCTTGATTTCCTGTCCGTTGAGTTCGGCGCACTGTGCGCGCCATTCCCGCTCCATCATCTTGGGCAAGCGATGGATCACGACATTGAGGAAGCTGCCGATGGTCAGCCCGGCCACGGCGGCGACGATCGTGAAGGTCGTCCTGTCCTGGAGCAGCGCGACGAGGTCGGACATGATGGGTGAGCGGATCGAGGGGAACTGCGTGGGCAGGCCACCGCGCATTGCGGCCGGCTGCCCCGGGATTGCTTATTAGAGCACTAGACGTGCAGCGCGAACCGGACTCAGACGACCGAACCCAGTTTGAAGATCGGCAGGTACATCGCGACGACGAGGCCGCCGATCAACGTACCGAGTACCACCATGATGAGCGGTTCGAGCAGGCTGGACAGCGATTTCACTGCGTCGTCGACTTCCTCGTCGAAGAAGTCGGCGACCTTGCCAAGCATCGTATCGAGCGCGCCGGATTCCTCGCCGATCGAAACCATCTGGATCACCATGTTGGGAAACACGCCGGATTGTTCCATCGCCATCGTCAGGCTGGTACCGGTGGAGACTTCTCCCTGGATCTTCTTGGTGGCTTGCTCGTAGACGTAGTTGCCCGAAGCGCCGCCGACCGAGGTGAGCGCTTCGACCAGCGGCACGCCTGCCGCGAACATCGTCGAGAGCGTGCGAGTCCAACGCGCGAGCGTGCCCTTGCGAACCAGTTCACCGAACACCGGCATCTTCAACATCCAGCGATCGAAGCCGATCTGCATGGCCTTCGATCGCTTGTACATCGACAGGAATCCCCAGAACGCCATGCCAATTGCCGGGAAGAGGATGTACCAGTTGCCGACCATGAAATCGGACATCGCAATCACCGCCACAGTCGGGGCGGGCAGGTCGGCGCCGAAACTGGAGAACACGCTCTTGAACGCCGGAATGACCCACAGCATGATGACGGTGGTCACGAGGAAAGCGACCGCCAGCACGGCAATCGGATAAAAGAGCGCGCCTTTGATCTTCGATTTGATCGCCAGCACCTTTTCCTTGTACGTGGCCAGACGATCCAGCAGCGCTTCCAGGATACCGGCCTGCTCGCCGGCCTGGACGAGGTTGCAGTACAGCGGATCGAAATAGAGCGGATGCTTGCCGAACGCGGTGGCCAGATTCGAGCCGGTCTCGACCTCGGTGCGAATCGCCATGATCAGACTCGCCACCGCCGGGTTGGAGTGGCCGCGGCCGACGATGTCGAACGATTGCAGCAGCGGCACGCCCGCTTTCATCATCGTCGCGAGCTGCCGGGTGAACACTGCGATGTCCTTCTCCGACACCTTGCCGCCGCGTTTGGATTTCTGGGCCTTGAGCTTGGTGATGGTGATGCCCTGCCGGCGCAGCATCGTCTTCACCACGTGTTCGCCTGCCGCGCGCACCTCGCCGCGTACGGCCTTGCCCGTTCGGTCGCGCCCTTCGTATGCGAAGAGCTTCTCGGTGTTGACTTGCTTGACCGGTTTTTTGGCAGCTTGCGTGGCGGTCGCCATCAGCGAATCCTCGATTGTCCGCAGGTTCGGGGCACTTGGCTCGTCGGTAGACGCTTCAAGCAACATCGCTACCCCGGCGGCGACCAGCGAACCCGAGCGGGTGCGGTGCAATCGTGCCGGATGGTCTCCGTGCATTGCGTCACATCGCGAAGCTCGCGTGACGCGATCCAAGTACGAACAGCGATCTTCGTGTGGCGTCCCGATCGCTGCAACATTCTCTTGACGAAGGAACGGGCGCTTTGCACGAGCCCTGCGGGCGTTACGGAAGGCGCGTGATAACCATCACGTGGCCTGGACAGGGACTCGATCGTCGACGCAATCGCGACGCGAACGGCTCAGACGCGAATCGGGAATCCCACTAGGGATTCGAGCCGAGA
>CADECO010000012.1:37081-39625 GCA_902825905.1 uncultured beta proteobacterium | reverse complement strand
GTGATCATGGTCAAGAAGTTCACGATCGCACTGCCGATCGCGATCCAATTGCTGATCCACATTTCGGTCGGCGCGATCGTCTACGCTGCCATCCTCCTGATCTTCCACCGCAGAGCCATCAAGCGGATCGTCAGCCTGCTCAAGCTGACGAAGGGTTAGCATCAGCATCCGGCACCAGGGCCTCCTCCGCGGGGCTTGCCAGTGTCGCGAATTGTTCGGGGCCGCGTCCGGCTCCCGGCCAGAAAAACCGCTGCTACGCGCCCTTTTGCGCTTCCGATTCGCGTCTTGAGCCACGAGCCCACCGAGCGCCACGGCATCGCCGGCGTGACGATCAACCCCACCAGATTCCCGGTTCTGTTCAAGCGGTTCGCGACGCTGCTTGCGAACGATTTCGGCTTGCATGGTCGCGGGGTGATCGAATTTGCACCGATGACCGTGATCGTGCATCCACCCGGCAGCGTGGACGGCACGCACGCACTCTCATTCACGCGCGATTCGATCTTCGATGCCACGGCATCCGGTCGGCGGGTTTCGTTCCTCGTTGAAGGCGGACGTGGCGCCAAAACGCGGCGGATGGTGATCCACGCCGCAACCGATACTCAGGCCGAGGCGATTCTGGCGGCCCTGCCCACGCGGCTTTCGGCGCAACGTGAACGCGCAACCGTCGAGATCGAAGACTTCGCCTCGAGGATGGTGGCCAACACGCCGCGGATCTGGGTGACGCGGTCGCTGGTGTGGATCAACCTCGGCATATTCGTCGCGATGATCGCGGCAGGCGCGGGCGTCTTCACGCCCGATCCGCAGGTGCTCGTGCGCTGGGGTGCGAACTACGGACCGTTGACCGCCTCGGGCGAGTGGTGGCGGCTGTTCACGTCCACCTTCCTGCACTTCGGGGTGCTGCATGTGAGCCTCAACATGTGGGCGTTGCGCGACGGCGGCAGCGTCGCCGAGCGTCTGCTCGGCAATTGGACCCTGCTGTTCGTGTACATCCTGGCCGGCATCGCGGGCAGCGCAACCAGTCTGGCATGGAACCCCAACGCCAATAGCGCCGGTGCATCGGGTGCGGTGTTCGGCGTCTACGGCGCGCTGCTCGCCTACGTGCTCAACCGGCGCAATGGCGTGCCGTTCACGGTCATGCGCGAGATCCGTTTCGCGCTGGTATTGTTCCTGGGTTACTCGATCGTCGTCGGACTGACGGCTTCGATGATCGACAACGCTGCGCACTTCGGCGGGCTCGTGGCCGGAGTCATCGGCGCGCTGACGCTGGGGCGCCCGCTGGATGCGCGCACGCGCGCGTCAACGCCTTGGTGGCGCATGGCGCTGATCGCGCTGACGCTCACGGCGCTGCTGTTCGCTGGTGCGCGCGCCGCCATCGGCGTCGCGCACGAAGCACACGAAGCCAAGCGATTCGAACTGCTGGTGCCCGGCTTTCTCGCAAGCGCCGTGCAGCTCAACGCTGCGCAACACCACGCCCTGAGCGCCCTCACTCGCCCCGGATACAACCGGGACCAGCTCAAAGAACAGTTCACGGAGCAGGCGTTGCGCTGGCACCAGATGGAGCAATCGATCGCTGCCATCGAACTGGGCGAGCGCTCGCCCCATCAATCGCTCCGGGACCGCCTGGCCCGTCTAGCGGGCGCACGCGCGCGCGCTGCAGAATTGCTGACCGAAGCCGTCGATCAGAACGACGCGCACAAGGCACGCGATGCGATGGAACTGCTGCGCAACGGACAGGCGCTCGAGGCCGAGATCGCACAGGCCACGGCCAAACAGTTCGCCGCGCCTCGCAAGAAGGGCGCGAACCCGCCCTGATACGTTGCGAGACCCTACGGTCGCAGGCCGACAACCCAGCGATCGTAGAGCCGGTCAGTGACTCTGTGCAACACGGTCACGCGCTCGGCGAGTCCGGCGAGCATCGCCTCGGGCGTTTGCACCGACTGGCCGCCGCTCGCGGCGATCTCCTGCGCACCTTGCTCGCACCAGGATCGGACCGTTGCCTCATCGACCTCGACATGGCACTGCATCGCCAGATGCGGACCACAGACGAACGCCTGATTGGCGCACCAGGCGCTCGCCGCGATGCGGATCGCCGCAGGCGGCAGCGTGAACGTCTCGCCGTGCCAGTGGAAGGAATCGAACCGCCGCGTCGCGCCCAACCATTCGCGCGCAACCGCGTGCTGTTCGATGTGGACCGTACCCCAGCCGATCTCCTTCCTCGCGTTCTTCGTGACGATGCCGCCCATCGCCCTGGCCATCAGCTGACCGCCCAGGCAATGGCCGATTACGGGCACATCCGTAGTCACAGCCAAGCGCAGCAGGCTGACGATCGGCGCGATCCACGGCAGCGGATCGTTGGCGCTCATCGGCCCGCCGAGTAACGCCAGGCCTGCGAACGTCGATGGATGGGCCGGCACCGGCTCGCCGCGATCGAGTCGGATCAATCGATACGGGATCGACCGCGCGGCCAGATACGTGACGAAATACGCGGGGCGATCGTCGGGAGCGAACTGGAAGATTGCAACCGGCTTCATGGCGCGCCGATAT
>CADECO010000012.1:8946-36981 GCA_902825905.1 uncultured beta proteobacterium | reverse complement strand
GAGAGGGCCTGCGTGATAGCTGTCGAGGGAATTCTATGCCGCGCCTGATCGCACACTCGATCGTAGTTTCGCTCCTGTCGATGAGCTCGTTCGCGCATGCACTCGATCTGCGGGTGGTGGGCGTCTCCCCGACTCGCGCGGTGATCTCGATCAACGGTGCCGCCCCGCGCGCCATCGCCATCGGGTACAAGACCGAGGAAGGCGTGCGGTTGATCGCGATCGAGGGCGATGGCGCGACGTTCGACATCGACGGCAAGCGTCGCACCCTGCGCATCGGCCAGTACGTCGGCACAGCCCCGGCGGATCAGGCGCAGAAGGTCGTGCTGGCCGCATCGGGCGGCGGGCACTTCATCGCCGAAGGCCGGATCAATGGCGGGACGGTACGCATGCTCGTCGACACCGGCGCCACCGCGATTGCGCTATCCACCGACGATGCGCGACGCCTCGGCGTGCGCTACCACGACGCCCCGCGCGGCATGGTGAATACCGCCAACGGCGCGCGCGGCGTCTGGAAGGTGAAGCTCGATTCGGTCGCGATCGGCGCCATCACGATCAGCAACGTCGAGGCGATGATCCTCGATGGTGGCCTGACCATGCCGCTGCTGGGCATGAGCTTCCTGTCGCGCACCAACATGCAGCGCGAAGGCGAAACGCTGACGCTGATCAAGCGCTTCTAGAGCAAGGCTGCTGCGCGAATCCGGCTCAATGGGTGCCGCTCAGGCCGGGCCGAGCGACTTGTCACGCTCGATCTGCGCGTAGGCCGAGTGGTTGTGGATCGACTCGAAGTTCTCGGCTTCGACGCGATACCAATCGATGCGCGCATCGCGGTTGAGCGCCGCGGCGACGTCGCGTACCAGGTCTTCGACGAACTTCGGATTGTCGTACGCGCGCTCGGTCACGAATTTCTCGTCGGGACGCTTGAGCAGGCCATAGAGCTCGCTCGAAGCCTCCGACTCGGCGATACCGATGATCTCCTCGATCCACACGAACTCGCGCGTGCGCGCGCTGATCGTCACGTGCGATCGCTGATTGTGCGCGCCGTATTCGGAGATTTCCTTGGAGCACGGGCACAGGCTGGTAACCGGCACGACCACGCGCATTGTCGTGTGCACGCGTCCGTTGGCGATCTCGCCGACGAACGTGACTTCGTAGTCCATCAGGCTGCGTACGCCCGACACCGGCGCGGCCTTGCTCACGAAGTACGGGAACGTCATCTCGATGTGGCCCGCTTCGGCATCGAGCCGGGCCACCATCTCCTGCAGCATCGCCCGGAACGATTCCACCGAGATTTCGCGCTCGTGCGCATTGAGTATCTCGACGAATCGCGACATGTGCGTGCCCTTGAACTGATGCGGCAGGGCGACATACATGTTGAACGTGGCGATCGTGTGCTGCACACCGCCGCCGCGCTCGGCCACGCGCACCGGATGGCGGATCGACTTGATGCCGACACGGTCGATGGCGATGCGGCGCCGATCGGCCAGCCCCTGCACGTCTGGGATGGCCGTGGCGACCGCGGCCTTGGGATCACGGGTGTTCATTCGGAACTTCTCGGCGCCGGCGGATGCGCGCGGCGAATCTGGGGTGCAAACGCGAAGTGCTGGCTCAACCGTCGAATCACTGAATCGAATCACCGAATCGGTCGCGCGAAACGATCGAGGCAGATCCGGACGATGTTAGCACGGTGCCTGTACCTCACCGCCCCGCGGCAAGGGGTCACGCCGCGTTCGACAAGCGCTCTTGAATTGATTTGACGATCGATGTGGTGTCGAGCCCGGCCTGCATCAGCAGCTGGTTCTGGTCGCCATGATCGATGAAACGGTTCGGCAGCCCCAACATCAGCATCCGCGTGTGCAGCCCTTGAGCGTGCAGCGCTTCGGCGCAGGCGCTGCCGGCTCCGCCCATCACCACATTCTCTTCGATCGTCACCAGCAGTTCGTGCTCCGCGGCCAATTGCGCGAGCAGTTCGGTATCGAGCGGCTTGACGTAGCGCATGTTGACCACGGTCGCGTCGAGCCGCTCGCCGACTTCCAGCGCTTGCTTGAGCAAAGTGCCGAACGCCAGGATCGCCGCACGCTTACCGCTGCGGCGCACCACGCCTTTGCCGACCGGCAGCGC
Source organism: uncultured beta proteobacterium (assembly GCA_902825905.1). Classification (GTDB taxonomy): domain Bacteria; phylum Pseudomonadota; class Gammaproteobacteria; order Burkholderiales; family SG8-39; genus CADEDU01. Next base: position 34,863 of record CADECO010000012.1, on the reverse strand, counting down.
GGTCATCTGTTTCTGGACCGGCACCCCCAACCCGCCGCCGCGCGGATAGCGCACCGCCGTCGGCGCGTTCATGGTGAACGCGGTGTAGAGCATCTGCCGGCATTCGTCTTCATCGGCCGGCACGAACACCGTGATGTTCGGCAGGCAGCGCAGGTACGACAGATCGAACGCGCCGTGATGCGTTGCCCCGTCGGCACCCACCAGCCCGGCCCGATCGAGCGCGAACATCACCGGCAGGTTCTGGATGCACACGTCGTGGATCAGCTGGTCGTAGCCACGCTGCAGGAACGTCGAATAGATCGCCACCACCGGTTTGAGGCCTTCGCACGCAAGGCCGGCGGCGAACGTGACTGCGTGCTGCTCGGCGATGCCCACGTCGAAGTAGCGGTCGGGAAACATCTTCTCGAACTTGACCAGCCCGGAGCCTTCGCGCATGGCCGGCGTGATGCCCACCAGCCGGATGTCGCGCGTGGCCATGTCGCACAGCCACTCGCCGAAGATCTGCGTGAAGGTTGGTCCTGACCCGCCGCCTTTGCCCGAGACGATACCGGCCTCCGGCTCGAACTTCGAGACTCCGTGATAGAGCACCGGATCGGCTTCGGCGAGCTTGTACCCCTGGCCTTTCTTGGTGATGACGTGCAGGAATCGCGGTCCGCGCTGGTTGCGGATGTTGCGCAGGGTGGGAATCAGCGAATCGAGGTCGTGACCATCGATCGGGCCGAAATAGGTAAAGCCGAATTCCTCGAACATGGTCGAGGGCACCATCATGCCCTTCACATGCTCCTCGGCGCGCCGCGCGAGCTCGGAGAGTTGCGGCATGCCGCCCAACAATCGCTTTCCGGCTCGGCGCGCCGCGGTGTAGGGCCCGGTCATGAGCCGCGCCAGATAGCGATTGAGCGCGCCGACCGCGGGCGAGATCGACATCTCGTTGTCGTTGAGGATCACCAGCAGATCGGCATCCATCACACCGCCGTTGTTCATCGCTTCGAACGCCATGCCCGCGGACATCGCGCCGTCGCCGATCACCGCTATCGCCTGGCGATTCTCGCCCTTCAACTTCGCGGCTTGCGCCATGCCCAGCGCGGCGCTGATCGAGGTGCTCGAATGCGCGGTGCCGAAGGTGTCAAACTCGCTTTCGCTGCGTCGCGGGAAGCCCGAGATGCCGCCGAGCATGCGCAGACGGTCCATCGACTCGCGCCGGCCGGTGAGGATCTTGTGCGGATAGGTCTGATGACCCACGTCCCACACGATGCGGTCCTCAGGCGTGTTGAAGATGTAGTGCATCGCGATCGTCAGCTCGACCGTGCCCAGGTTCGACGAGAGATGGCCGCCGGTGCGCGACACCGACTCGAGCAGATAGCCGCGCAGTTCCTGTGCGAGCTGGCCGAGCTGGCGGCGGTCGAGCTTGCGCAGATCGGCCGGCGCGTTGATGGTCTGCAGCAGTTCGTGCTCCGGCGCAGCCGGCTCGTTCGCCGTACGTGGCGAGTGCTGGTCGGAAGCGGCTCCTTGCGGGCGCATCCCGTCGTCGTAATCGAGCGGTAGATCAGGCATCTTGTCTTTGGTTGTCAGTGGCTTCGGCGCACGATGAAATCGGCAAGTGCCGCCAGTCGTGCAGCACGCTCGTCGAAGCGAGCGAGCGCCTGGTGTGCTTCATCGCGCAGCGATTCGGCCATCGCCTTGGCGCGCGGCAGGCCGAGAATCGATACGTAAGTCGGTTTGCCCTGCGCGGCGTCCTTTCCGGCCGTCTTGCCCAACGCTTCCGTGGGCGCCTCGGCATCGAGGCAATCGTCGACGACCTGAAACGCCAGTCCGATCGCACGCGCATAGCGATCGAGCGCTTCCAGTTCGTCGACACGCAGCGGCTCACCGCATAGTGCCCCCAATCTGACCGACGCACTGATCAACGCGCCGGTCTTCAAGCGATGCATCGTTTCCAGCTCCGCCTGCGACAGCTGCCGGCCTACAGCGGCCAGATCGATCGCCTGACCACCCGCCATCCCGCGCGAGCCGCTCGCAGTGGCCAGCACGTGGATCATCTCCAACTGCTGCGCGGCGCTCGCGGCACCCCCGGGGCGCGTCACGACTTCGAACGCCAGCGACTGCAAAGCATCGCCCACCAGCAGCGCCGTGGCTTCGTCGTACTGCACATGCACAGTCGGCTTGCCGCGGCGGAGCACGTCGTCGTCCATGCACGGCATGTCGTCGTGGACGAGCGAGTACGCATGGATACATTCGAGCGCGCAGGCTACGCGTTCAAGACGTTCGTCGGGTGCGGCGCTGATCTCGCCCGCCGCGAATGCGAGCAACGGGCGCACCCGCTTGCCGCCGTCCAAGGAGGCGTAGCGCATCGCCTGATGCAGTCGCGCCGGCTCGGCATCGACAGGCGGCAGCATGCGCTGCAAGGCGCGCTCTACCTGCCGTTGCACCCGCACCGTCCAGTCCTGCAGATCACTCGCTCTCGTCGCTGTCTTCATCGTCTTCGGCCGGGAGCGTCTTCAGCAGTTCGCCTTCCAGCACTTTCACTTCGGCTTCGGCCCGCGCCAGGGTCTCGCTGCAGTATTTCGCCAGTTCCAGGCCGCGGCGATGGGCGGTCAGCGCCTGCTCGAGCGGCAACTCGCCCGATTCGAGGCTGTCGACCAGACCTTCGAGTTCCTTGATGGCGCCCTCGAAACTTTTCGGCGCCTCGCTCGAGACAGTTTTAGCGGGGGACTTGGCCATTCCCGAGGGGAAAAAGGGAGAAGAAATGGAAAACCGGGGCAGGAGCCGGGCAGATGAAAGACTGAAGCAAGCACGGGGGACGATAGCGGCCGCCTGCAGAACGGTCAATTTTAATGCGAATCCGGGGCGCAATCCGGACGCTCTCCCTCCCCCCGCCCTCGCCTCTCTCGCGCCACTCACGTGGCTAGAAAGGGCGGGGGCCAAGTTTGCGGCGCAACCCCAACGTGTGCGCCGATCGCGGTCGTGCTGCCAGGGTCAACCGGTGCGGCGCTAGCGCGTTCACGTGTGGGCGGATTTCCGGCTGCGGGTCCGCAGTCGCGGGGTAGAATCCCGCGATTTTTCTTTGGGTCCGGCGTTTTCAACTCGACTTGGAGGAATCAGGCCCGCATGTCCGAACTGCCGCACAGCACGCGCCAGCTGCAACGGAGCGCGCCCCAGCTTCCCGTGGGGTGGTATTTCGACCAACGCATTTTCGAGCTCGAGCAGCGCACGCTGTTCGCCAATGCCGCGCGCTACGTGGGGCACGAGCTGATGGTCCCCGAGGTCGGCGATTTCTACACGCTGCCCGATCGCGATCACGCCAAGGTGCTGGTGCGCAACGCCAACGGCATCGAGCTGTTGTCGAACGTTTGCCGCCATCGCCAGTCGATCATGCTGCAGGGGCGCGGCAAGGTCGACCACATCGTGTGTCCGTTGCATCGTTGGACCTACGACCTGCAGGGCCAGTTGATGGGCGCGCCGCACTTCCCCGAGAACCCATGCCGGTCGCTGCCGCGCACGCCGCTGCAGAACTGGAACGGACTGCTCTTCACCGGCCCGCGCAATGTCGCTGCCGATCTCGCCAATCTCGGGGTCATGGCCGATTTCGACTGGACCGATTACCGGCTCGACCACGTCGAGGTCACCGACTACAAGCAGAACTGGAAGACGTTCATCGAGGTGTATCTCGAGGACTATCACGTCGAAGCGTTCCATCCGGGCCTGAACGGTTTCGTCGATTGCGACGATCTGCACTGGGAATTCGGCGAGCAGTACTCGGTGCAGACGGTCGGGGTCAACCGCAGCCTGCTGCGCCCGGGTTCGCCGGTGTACAAGCGCTGGCACGAGGCGGTGCGTCAGTTCCGCCAGGGCAAGGACCCCGACAAGGGCGCGATCTGGTTCGTGTACTACCCCAACATCATGATCGAGTGGTATCCGCACGTGCTGGTGGTGAGCACGCTGATTCCGCGCTCGCCCTCGCTCACCACCAACATCGTCGAGTTCTACTACCCCGAAGAGATCGTGCTGTTCGAGCGCGAGTTCATCGAAGCCGAACGCGGTGCGTACACGGAGACCGCGATCGAGGACGACGACATCGCGCAACTCATGGACCGCGGCCGGCGCGCCCTGTGGGAAGCCGGCGAGAACGACGCCGGCCCGTACCAATCGCCGATGGAAGACGGCATGGTGCACTTTCACGAGTACATCCAACGCGGACTGGAGCCGCACCTGTAGCCGGCCGCTGCAGGCGCAGGCACGCGCCACGCCGATCGATCGTGACCAAGCCGCAGTAACATGCGGCTTTGTTTTTTCCGGGGATCACCGCATGGCATTCACGACGCTCGTTTCCGTCGCCGAACTGGCGCGCCATATCGACGACCCGCATTGGATCGTCTTCGATTGCTCGCACGACCTGATGAAGCCCGCGTTCGGCCGCGAGTCGTATGCCAAGGGGCACCTCCCGGGCGCGATGTTCCTGTCCAACGACGACGATCTGGCCGCGCCGAAGAACGGCAAGAACGGTCGCCATCCGATGCCCACGCCGGACGCGTTCGCCGCCAAGCTTGGCGGCCTCGGCTTCGACGGCACACAGCAGGTTGTCGCCTACGACGGTCAGGGCGGGATGCCATCGAGCCGGCTGTGGTGGATGCTGCGCTGGCTCGGCCACGACGCGGTGGCCCTGCTCGACGGCGGCATCGCGGCTTGGACCGCGGCAGGCCATGCGCTCACGCAGGAAGTGTCGAGGCGGCCGATCGCCCGGTTCACGCCGAATGTTCGATCGGCGAGCCTTGTAAGCGCCGGGTACGTGCAGAGTCAGATCGGCACGCCCGATGTGATGCTGCTCGATGCACGCGCCGCCGATCGCTATCGCGGCGAGAACGAGGTGATCGATCCGGTAGCCGGCCACATTCCCGGTGCGCGCAACCGCTTCTGGGGGCTCAACCTGCAGGACGGCAAATTCAAGTCGGCAGCAGCACTGCGGAGCGAATTCCAAGCGTTGCTCGGCAAGCACAAACCCGAGCAGATCGTGCACAGCTGCGGATCAGGCGTATCGGCATGCCACAACCTGCTGGCGATGGAGATCGCCGGTTTGGGTGGCGGACGCCTCTACGGCGGCTCGTGGAGCGAATGGATCGCCGATCCGGCGCGGCCGATCGCGACCGGACCTGATCCATGATTCAAACGGGTTCGACGCAGATGACGCCGCACCCGCAGGACTGACGCCGACACCCGTACGCCCCGAGAAAAAGAGCGCAAGCGCGACCGGATGCTGGCCGACGTCATTCTCTTCGCTCACTTCGCGATCGCTGCATTCATCGTTATCGGGCTGCCGCTGGTGTGGATCGGTGCGGCACTGCAGTGGCGCTGGGTGCGCAATCCGTGGTTTCGCTATCTGCATCTGGCCGCGATTGTTTTCGTTGCCGCCGAGGCCGTGGTCGGCATCAAGTGTCCGCTCACGGTCTGGGAAGACGCGTTGCGCGGCGTGCACGAGTCGCGCTCGTTCGTAAGCCGCTGGGTCGCGACGTTGCTCTTCTATCGCGCCCCGGAGTGGGTGTTCGCCTCGGCATATGTGCTGTTCGCTCTGGCCACGGCCGTCACGTTCAAGTTGGTTCCACCGCGACGGCCGATCCGGCCCGCGGCGTAATAAGATGCGCGCTCCAAAGACGCGCGTTTGAAATCCGGCCGTCCGCACGGTCTTGTCCGTCCCTCAAAACAGCACGCGACCATGCAGCAATACCTCGACCTGATGCGCCACGTGCTCGCGCATGGCCACCGCAAGACCGACCGCACCGGCACCGGTACGCTGTCGACCTTCGGCTGGCAGATGCGCTTCGATCTGAGCGCAGGCTTTCCGCTGCTTACCACCAAGAAGGTGCACCTCAAGTCGATCATTCACGAGCTGCTGTGGTTTCTGGCCGGCGACACCAACGTGCGCACCCTGCAGCAGCATGGCGTCACCATCTGGGACGAGTGGGCCGACGAGAACGGCGATCTGGGGCCCGTCTACGGCTCGCAGTGGCGCAAGTGGCCGGCAGATGATGGCGCATCGATCGACCAGATCAAGCAAGTGCTGCATTCGATCAGGAACAATCCCGACTCGCGCCGCCATATCGTCACCGCGTGGAACCCGGTCGAGATTCCGCAGATGAAGCTGCCGCCGTGCCACGCGCTATTCCAGTTCTACGTGGCCGAGGGCAAGCTGTCGTGCCAGCTCTATCAGCGCAGCGCTGACATTTTCCTAGGCGTTCCGTTCAACATCGCGTCGTACGCGTTGCTCACGATGATGATCGCGCAGGTGTGCAAGCTCGCGCCCGGCGCGTTCGTGCACACGCTGGGTGATGCGCATCTCTACTTGAATCACCTCGATCAGGCGCGCGAGCAGCTGACTCGCACGCCGCGTGCGTTGCCGAGGATGAAGCTCGATCCGGCGGTGAACGACCTGTTCGCGTTCAAGTACGAGGATTTTGTGCTCGAGGGATACGACCCGTATCCCGCGATCCGAGCACCAATCGCCGTCTAAGCCCGTGTAGACCGTCAGCGTCGTGACGTTCTACATGTCAGCGTTCGAGCGTCATCGCGATTCGCGAAGACGCTCAACGCGGACGGGGGGTGGTCGAGGTTCACCCGCCGCGCTTCTCAATTGAGTTCGCGCTCTCGAGGCGGCACTTGGGCTTTTTTTTGGAGGCACAGCTTGTTGATGCATCGTGCTTTGCTTGCAGTTCTGGCGACGAGCATTGCCGTCGCGTTTCCGTTCGACGTTCTTGCGCAGGCATGGCCTAACAAGCCGGTGCGGGTGATCGTTCCGTTCGCGCCGGGCGGGTCGGCCGACACGCTCGGGCGGCTGGTCTCGCAGAAGCTCGCCGACGTGTTCAAGCAGTCATTCGTGATCGAGAATCGTGGCGGTGCAGGCGGTGTGGTCGGATCGGAGCTGGCGGCCAAGGCGCCTGCCGACGGCTACACGCTGGTCGTGTCAGGCGTCGCTTCGCACGCGGTGGCACCGACGTTGTCGAAGGTGCCGTTCGATCCGCTCAAGGATTTCACCCACATCGCGCTGTTCGGCGGGCCACCGATCGCCTTGGTGGTGAATCCCGCCACCGGCGTGAACGACCTGAATGCGCTGATTGCGCTGGCGCGCACCAAACCGCTCACCTACGGTTCGCCGGGCAACGGCACGCACGGCCACCTCATCGGCGAGTTGCTCAAACAGACCGCGAAGATCGACATGGCACACGCGCCGTACAAAGGCGCGTCGCAGGCGGTGGCCGATCTGCTCGCCGGCCATCTGCCCGTGACCTCGACCACGCTCACTACCGCCGGCTCGCAGATACGCGCAGGCAGGATCCGTGCGCTCGCCATCACCTCGACCAGGCGTCTGCCCGACTACCCCGACGTGCCGACGTTCGCCGAGTTGGGCTATCCGCAGATGGTCGCCACCACCTGGTTTTCACTGTCCGGGCCGGCAGGCATGCCCGCCGAGATCGTCACCCGACTGAATGCCGAAGTACGCAAGGCGCTGGTCGCCCCCGATGTGCGTGAGCGGACGCGCCTCGAAGGCATCGAGCCCAATGAGCTCGATGCGCAGCAGTTCACCGAGTTCGTGCGCGCCGAGCTGGCGCGCTGGGCGCCGGTGGTCAAAGCCTCCAACGCCAAAGTCGAGTAACCCTCCGACAGTGCAATCCCAATGAGCAAACTCAACCTCACCTTCGCCTGCTGGGACTACGACCGCACCCGCGCCATCGCCGACGGCTCGATCCAGCCCGATGGCATCGAGATCAACTACCTCAGCCTGCCGGTCGAGGAAACGTTCTTTCGCATGCTTCGGTACCAGGAGTTCGACGTCGCCGAGATGTCGCTCTCCTCGTACAGCGTGTCGCTGCATCGCGATCCTCAGCCGTTCATCGCGATTCCGGTATTCCCGTCGCGGTTCTTCCGCCACTCGTCGATCTATGTGTCGACGAAGAGCGGCATCCGTGAGCCGAAGGATCTGGTCGGCAAACGCATCGGCACGCCCGAGTATCAGATGACCGCACCGGTGTGGATCCGCGGCATCCTGCAGGACGAATACGGCGTCGCGCCCACCAGCGTGCAGTACCTGACCGGCGGCGAAGAAGAGCCCGGTCGCGACGAGAAGCTCAAGCTCGATCTGCCCGCGCAGTTCAAGGTGCGGCCGATCGGCCCGACGCAGACGCTCGCGCAGATGATCGCCACCGGCGAGATCGACGCGCTGCACACCGCCCGCGCGCCTTCGACGTTCTATTCGCAGCCCGACAAGGTCCGACGCCTGTTCGAGAGCTACGTCGATGTCGAGCGCGCATACTTTCGCAAGACGCGCATTTTCCCGATCCTGCACGTCATCGCGATCCGCCGCGAGCTGTACAACCGCCACCCCTGGGTCGCGCAGTCGCTCTACAAGGCGCTGCATCAGTCGCAGCAGCGTGTGTATGCCGACCTCATGGAAACCGCGGCGCTGAAGACGATGCTCCCGTGGCTGATTGCCCACGTGCAGGATGCGCGCCGCGAATTGGGCGACGATTGGTGGTCATACGGCTTCGCCGCCAATCGTCATGTGCTCGATACCTTCCTGCGCTACCACCACGAGCAGGGGCTGTCGAAACACCGGCTGCAGCCCGAGGAGCTGTTCGCGCGTGAAACGCTGGAGGCGTTCAAAATCTAGCGTGGCGCTCTACCCTTCTCCACCCTCGCCTCGCGCAACGGCAGATAGATACTCAGACTGACCGTCAAGGTCAGCGCCAGCACGCCGAACACCGTTCGGTACGCCTCCGGTGGCGCGTGACCATCGACCTGCTCGAATGTACCGACGATGAGTCCGGTCACCCACTGCATCGACGCGGCGCCGAGCAGCACCGCGGTGTTGACGACCGTGAGCCCGCGTCCGGTAAGCCGCTCGGGATAGAAGCGCCGTCCGTGCGCGATCAGCATCGAGGTGTAGCTGCCGAACAATCCGAGCGCGCCCAGCATCACCGCGACGAATGCAGGAGTCGGCGAAGGTATCAGCGCGAGCATGGCGAAAATCAGGATATTGGTCACCACGCCGAACACGATCACCGGCTTGGGGCTCGGTACGCGTGAGCTGACCCAGCCGAACACGATCGCGCCGAAGATGCTGCCGGTGGCCATTGCCGCCATCACGTTGCCGCGGGCGAGCGTGTCGAAGCCGTGCACGTCCGCAAGGTAAGGCCCGCCCCACAGGCCGATGATCGCGCTGATGGTCGCCCACGCGGTGCCCGACATCGCCAGCAACCGAAACAGTTGCGGGGTGCGGATCACCTCCAGCACGCCGTTCATCGTTTCGCGCAACGTCTCCTGCCGGCGCTGGTGATAGGTCGAGTCCGGTGGCGCGTCGCGCACGAACAGATAGACCAGCAACGTCGCCACGGCGATGCACGTGGTGACCACGACGAACGCGCCGCGCCAGCCCAACCACTCGGCGAGCGCCGCCATCGGCGCGGTGGCCAGCAGGTTGCCGATCTGCCCCAGTCCACCGACCAATCCGAGCATCGCCGGAAAACTCGTCGGCGAGCACCAGCGCGACAACACCGCCGCGACCGCCATGAACAGCAACGCCGTGCCGATGCCCAGAAGGATGCGTGCGGTGATCAGCCCAGCCGCGTTGGTGGCCATCGCAAACAGCGCGCCACCGGCGATGGCAAACAGCAGCAACCCGGCCATCGAACGCCGCGGGCCGATCCGATCCATCAGCACCCCGCCGGGGATCTGAATCAGCGCCGAGGCGAACAGCATCACGCCGGACAATCCGCCCAGCACCTCGGGACTGATCGCCAGCTCGCGCGTGAAGATCGGCGCCACCACGACGTGCGAGCTGCGCAGGAACTGCATCGACACGCCAACCAGGACGAGCACGGCGTACATCAGGAGGGGAGCGCCGCGATCCATCCGTGGGGTCGGTCGTTTGGTCCGATGCGAAGAATGGTTGGTCGCTGGAAGCGGGGCGCGTGCTCAGTCGACTTTGATGTTCTGCTCTTTGATCACGCGCGACCACTTGTCGATCTCATCGCGGATGAATTTGGCGAAGCCTTCCGGCCCGAGCTCCAGCGGATCGGCGCCCTGCTCGATGAGTTTCGAGCGAACCTCGGGCGCACGCACTGTCGCTACGATTGCATTGTGCAGCGTCTCCACGATCTCGCGCGACGTGCCGGCCGGAGCGAGAACGCCGTACCAGATACCGGTGTCATAGCCGCTCAACCCACCGGCCTCTGCTACGGTGGGGATGTCGGGCGCAGCGGCCGATCGCGTTGCCGAGGTCACGGCGAACGCCTTCAATTTGCCGGCCTTGGCGTGCGGCAACGCTGTCGACAGCCCACCGAAGTAGAAATCCACCTGGCCGGCCATCAGGTCGGTCATCGCCGGCCCACCGCCCTTGTACGGCACGTGCACGACTTCGATCCTCGCCATCGCGCGCATCAACTCCGGCGCGAGATGGGTGATGCCGCCTGCGCCCGCCGAGGCGTAATTGAGTTTGCCTGGGTTGGCCTTCGCCAGCGCGATCAGTTCGGCGAGGTTGTTGGCAGGCAGATTCGGCCGCGCCACCAGAAGCATCGGATTGCTCGCCAGCAGCGTGACCGGCGCGAAGTCCTTGCGCGGGTCGTAGGAAAGCTTCTGGCCGAACGCCGTGCCCAACACCACCGTCCCGGCGGACCCGAAATTGAGCGTGTAGCCGTCGGCCGGAGCCTTCACCACGGCTTCGGAGGCGATCGCGCCGTTGGCGCCGGCGCGGTTCTCGACCACGATCGGCTGCTTCAGAAGCTCGCCCAGCTTTGGCGCGATGACCCGCGCAATCAGATCGTTCGGCCCACCCGGTGGAAACCCCACGACCAGGCGAATCGGCTTGTTCGGATAGCTCTGCTGCGCGCTCGCCGGCAGCGCGAGCGCCGCAGCGAACGCGCATCCGAGCACAGCACTTGCGACCGCACGTTCGTGTCGTTTCATCGCCCAGCTCTCCCCGGCTGCCGGCTGCGCGCACCCGCCTCAGCGCAAGCGCTCGGCGGCCGTGGCAACCAGCGCCTCCATCGTGTCGAAAACTTCCACCCCGGCATCGCGCAGCGCTGCGGTCTTGCTCGCAATCGTGCCGCGGTCGCCAGACACCATCGCGCCCGCGTGGCCCATGGTAACGCCCTCGGGCGCAGAAGTTCCGGCCAGCACCGCGAACACCGGCTTGCCGAATTGCGCGGCCGTCAGCGCGTGCGCGAGATCCTCCTCTTCGGTTCCGCCGATCTCACCGATGACGAGCAGCGCGCGGGTATCGTCGTGGCGCGCGAACAGCGGCACCAGCTCGGCGAAGCGCGTCCCTTTGACCGGATCCCCACCCACGCCCACCCACAACGACTGGCCGACGCCGCGCGTCGTCAATCGCCAGCACAACTCGTACGCCAACGTGCCGCTTTTCGACATCACGCCGAGCGGGCCCGGGCGCAGCGCCACTTCAGGCAGGAATCCGAGCTTCGCCTTGCCCGGCACGGCCAGCCCCGCGGTCGAAGGACCCACCAGCGTGGCACCGTGCTCGCGCGCATGCCGCACGGCAGCGAGCGTGTCGTGGATCGGCACGCCTTCGGTCACCGCAACCATCAGTTTGACGCCCGCGTCGATCGCATCGATCACCGCCTGCTTCACCGCGAGCGGCGGGACCATGATCACGCTCGCCTGCGCGCCGCTCGCGGCCACCGCACGCCTGCAGTCGGCAAACACCGGGATCCCCTGCAGATCGCCGGCCTTGCTGCCGACACCCGCAACGACATTGGTGCCATAGGCGCGCATCGACAGCGCGTGCTGGCTGCCGGCGCGACCGGTGATGCCCTGCACCAGCACCGGCACGCGTTCGCTGAACAGCCGCTCCAGCACTTCAGCCATAGCTCGCCGCGATCTCGATCGCTTTGGCCAGATCCTGTTCCACCATGACCTGCTCGGCTTCGCGCGCCAGGATCGAGCGCGCCTCCTCGAAACCGTTGCCGATGAGCCGCGCCACCACTGGCACCTTGAGCGCCGGCACCGCTTCGAGCGCGTCGACGAGCAACCGCGCGAACTCGCCCAGATGGGTGATGCCGGCGAAGATGTTGACGAGCACCACCTTCACCTGCGGGCCGCGGCTGATCCACGACAGCACCTGGATCAACCGCGTCGGATTGCCGCGCAACTGGCCGCTGCGCACATCGACGAAATTGAACGGCCGCTTGCCTTTGGCACGCAACTCGTCGATCAGCTTCATCGACAGGCCGGCGCCGGTGGTGAGCAGGCCGATCGTGCCCATCGAATCGACTTCCACGTAGTCGAAACCGGTCGCGAGCTTGAGCGCGACGTCCGGATACGCTGCCTTGCGCCCCTCGATGAGCGGTCGAATCGCGTCGAGCCGCTCGAACGCGCTCTCGTCGAGGGCGAGTTTGAAGTCGCCCGCGAGCCATGTGCCGTCGGCCTGCACGAACAGCGGATTGATCTCGGCGAGCGTCGCCTCGCATTCGATGAACAGCCGCGCGAGTTGCGCCGTCGCCGACCGGATCGCTTCGCGGAACGGCGTGCGCATCGTGGCAGCCAGTTCATGTCCCGCCGATTCGATTGCGGCGCGAGTCGGCGCGCACAGCGTCGATCGAACCGAGGCCTTGTTCGTATTGATCGCCTCGATATCCACGCCACCGCGCTCGGAAGCCAGCACACGCACCGCGGCCTGCGCCGGATCGATAAGCATCCCGACGTATGCCTCGGCCACCGCAGACACCCGGGTCTCGATCCGGCAGCCGCGCACCGGATGGCCGCGCAGCGAGACCCCCGACATTGCGCGCAGATGCGTCTTCACTTCGTCGATCGTGGCAGCGGGTTGAATCAAGCCTGCTTTGCCCCGCCCACCAAGCGGCACCTGCGCCTTGACGATCCATGGGCCTGGCGGCAGTGCAGCCTCGGAGACGCGATCGATCGTTTCGGCCAGCACGCCGGCCGGCACGCGCAATCCGTAGGCCGCGGCCAGCACCTTCGCGTCATGCTCGAGCAGGTTCACGATGCGAATTCGATCTGCGTGAATCTGCCGCCGGCTCTTGTTTCCTGGCTGCTCGTTCTAAGCCTTGCGCTTCTCGAAGAACGCCCGGATCGCCGCATCGTGCTCCGGGGTGAAGTGCGCGATCGCCTGGAACGCCGCCGACATCTCGAGCAGCGTATCGATCCGGGTGTGCTGACCTTCGCGCATCAGGCGCTTGGCCATGCGCAAGGTCGGGCCGGGATTCTTGACGATGCGATCGGCGAGCGCGCGCGCCTCTTTCATGAGATCAGCCGCCGGCACCACCTTCGACACCAGTCCGCACGCGAGCGCCTCCTGGGCATTGATCCGGTCGCCGGTGAACGTCATCTCCAGCGCCTTCGACATACCGACCACGCGCGGCAGCAGCCACGCACCGCCATCGCCGGGGATGATGCCGATCTGCACGAAACTCTCGGCAAAGATCGCGTTGTCAGCGGCGATTCGCATGTCGCACATGCAGGCCAGATCGTTGCCCGCGCCGATCGCCGGGCCGTTGATGGCCGCGATGGTGGGCACCTCGCAGTGATAGAGCGCGAGCGGGATCTTCTGGATCCCGTGCCGGTACCCATCCATGATCTCGCGCGGATTGCCGCCGGCAATGCCCTTCTTGTCGCGCATGTCCTTGACGTTGCCGCCGGCGCAGAACGCCGGACCCGCGCCGGTGAGGATCACGCACTTCACGCTCTGGTCGCGGTTGACGCGCTGGCACACCGCGACGAACTCGTCGTACTGACTCTGCTCCGAGAGCGGGTTGCGCTCGTCGGGCCGGTTCATGGTGAGCGTGACGACGGCGCCGGTCTGTTCGTAGATGAGGAAATCAGCCATGGGAATCTCGGTAGGAGGGAGTCGACGTTGCGACGCTACGACGGACGCTACGGCGTTGCGACGCTTCGATGGACGCTACGACTTTACGCTGCCTGCTTCGCACCCTGAATCGCCTGCCACACCCGTGCCGGGGTGAACGGCATGTCCAGCGCTCGCACGCCGACCTGACGCAGCGCGTTCATCGTCGCGTTCGCGACCGCCGGGATCGAACCGGTGGTGCCCGATTCGCCCACGCCTTTCACGCCGATCGGATTGGTGGGGCTGGGCACACCGTTGTCGCCGATGCGCAAGTCCTTCAGCCAGCCGGCACGCAGCATGAAGTAGTCCATGAAGCTTCCGGTGAGCAGCTGACCGGTTTCGCGATCGTAGATGCCATGCTCGCCGAGCACCTGACCGGCGCCTTGCGCGATGCCGCCCATGAGCTGGCCTTCGACGATGGTGTGATCGATAACGTTGCCGCAGTCGTCCATCGCGGTATAGGCGACGACTTCGATCACGCCGGTGTCCGCATCGACTTCCACCTCGGCGATATGCGTGCCGTTCGGATAGGTGTTGGCGACCGTGACCTCACCCATCACGTCGAGCGGGTGCGGTTCGCTCTTGGGCAGTCCGGCCGCGAGCCGCTTGGCCAGATCGAGCAGCGCCACCGAGTGACCACCGGCCTTGAACACGCCGTGATCGAAGTTGATCTGGTTGGTCTCGACTCGCATCTCCTCGGCGGCGAAGCGCTTGGCCATGTCGAGCGCGCGCGTGGCCGCACTGAAGCAGGCGCTGCCCTGCCCCGCGGTGGAGCGCGATCCGCCGGTGTGGTTGCCGATCAGCTTCGAATCGGGTTCGCTCGCCTTCAACGTGATGCGCTCGACCGGAATACCCAGCACCTGCGCAGCGATCATCGGGAAGGTGGTCTCGTGCCCCTGCCCTTGCGTCTGCGAGGTGCAATGCAAGGTGACGTTACCCTCGGCGTCGAACGTGAGGCCGGCCTGATCCTTGGGCATGTTGCCGCCACCGGTGCCCTCGATGAACGAGGACACACCGATGCCGCGCAACTTGCCGCGCCGACGCGCGTCATCGCGCCGCGATTCGAATCCTGCGTACTGCGACGACTGCAACGCCATGTCGAGGCCGCGCGCGTAGTCGCCGCTGTCGTAGGTTGCGGCGTTCGGCGTCTTGTACGGGAACTTGTCTTTCGGAATGTAGTTGCGCCGACGCAGTTCCGCCTGATCGATCTTCAGCTCGAATGCGGCCTGATCGACCAGCCGCTCGATGACGTACGCGATGTCGGGCCGGCCCGCGCCGCGATAAGCCGCCAGCGGCGTCACGTTGGTGAGCACCAGGTTCGCACGGCCATAGTGCACCGGCGTTCGGTAGACCCCCACCGCACAGTGCGCGGTGTTGTTGATCACATGGAAGCCACCGGTGAGGGATTGGTACGCGCCCAGGTTGGCAAAGAACTCCATGCGCGTACCGAGGAAGTTGCCGTCGCGATCGAGCGCGAGCTCGGCGTGCGCGGTCATGCCGCGGCCGTGATGGTCGGTCACGAAGCACTCCGCGCGCGAGGCCACCCACTTGATCGGTTTGCCCAGGCGCTTGGCCGCGACCATGATCGCGATGTACTCGGGATACGCCGGGCTGCGCACGCCGAAGCTGCCGCCGACGTCGTGCGCCTCGATCATGATCTTCTCGGGCGGCACGTTGAAGATTCCGCACAGCTGCTGGCGCATGTTGATCATGCCCTGCTTGGGCAGACGCAGCCACCAGGTGTCGGTCGCGGCGTTGAAGTCGATCAGGCAGGCGCGCAGTTCCATCGGATTGCCGACTACCCGGTTGCTTTCGAGCGTCATGCGCGTGACGTGATGCGCCTTGGCGAAGGCCGCATCGGCAGCATCTTTGTTGCCGGTTTCCGCGAGGAAGCACACGTTGCCGGGAATATCCGGATGCAACTGCGGCGCGCCGGCGGCGATTGCATCCTGTGCCGTCACCACCACCGGCAGGTCGCGATAGTCGACGCGGATCAGCTCCGCGGCGTCCTGCGCGATGTCCGGCGAGCTGGCGATCACCATCGCCACCTGCTCACCGACGTACCGGACGCGATCGAGCGCGAGCGTCGGGCGCTGGGTACGCAGGATCGTGGAGCCGTCGCGGCCTTCGAACTTGCCCAGGATCGGATATGGGCCGAGCTTGGCCTCAGTCAGATCCGCGGCGGTCCATACCGCCACGACCCCCGGGTGCTTGCGCGCCGCCGCCGTATCGATGCCGCGAATCTCGGCGTGCGCCCGGTCGGCGCGCAGGAATGCCGCATGCAGCTGACCCGGCAGGTTGAAATCGGCGGTGTAACGGCCATTGCCGGTGATGAGGCGTCGATCTTCGACCCGCCCATGAAACGCGTGGTGCTCGCTCAAAACGGACTCCTTCCTTTGATCATCCGAACACGGCGCAGGAACGCCACGAACGCGGTCCTTGCCGCATGCGTCGCGTGCGCCTCAACTCATCCCCACTGGCGCGATTCGGCGCCCTGATACGACGTGCCATGCCGCTCGACGCCGGCCTTGTTCAGCACGGTTTCGCGTCGGGTGAGCCACCATCCGTATTGATGCGGCCACATCGCAAGATCGGGATCGCAACCCAGCTCGATCGCGGCGTGCACCGGCCAGTTGGGGTTGTACAACGCTTCGCGGCCGATGGCGATGAGATCGGCGCGCCCCGCCTGCAGCGCATCTTCGGCCTGACGCGCGGTGAGGATCAGTCCCACAGCCATCGACTTCAACCCCGAGTCGCGACGCAGCCGCTCGGCGAACGGTATCTGAAAGCCCGGACCGCGCGACAACGTCGAGCGCGCCGCCGCGGTGGCCGCGCCGAGAATGCCGCCCGAGGAGCAGTCGATCACGTCCACCCCGCGCGCCTTCAATTCACGCGCCAGGGCGATCGTGTCTTCGATCTGCGTACCGCCTTCGGCGTCATCCACCGACGAGCAGCGGAAGAACAGCGGCTTGTCCTGCGGCCACACCTCGCGCACCACGCTCGCCACCTCGAGCGGAAAGCGCATGCGATTCTCGAGATTGCCGCCGTAAGCGTCAGTGCGATGGTTGGACAGCGGCGACAGGAACGAATGCAGCAGATAGCCGTGCGCACCGTGCAGCTCGACGATCTCGAAGCCGGCCAGTAGCGACCGGCGCGCGGCCTGCCGGTACGCATCGCGCAACTGGTCGAGATCGCTCGCGGTGAGTTGCGCGGGCTTGAGCCACGTGCTGTCGATCGGCACGTCACTCGCCGCCACCGTTCCCCAGGCGTGGTCGCCGCGCGCGAAATCCTCCTGCGTGAGCGGCCCGTTGCCGTACCAGGGCCGTGCCATGCTCGCCTTGCGCCCGGCGTGCGCCAATTGCATTGCCGGCAGGGCACCCTGCGTTTTCAGGAAATCGGTGATGCGCTTGAGGCTCGGGATGAATGCGTCGTCCCAGATACCGACATCACCGTGCGTGATGCGTCCGCGCGCCTCGACCGCGGCCGCCTCGATGAACACGATGCCCGCGCCGCCCTGGGCGAACTTGCCCAGATTCACCAGGTGCCAATCGGTCGCGTGCCCGGCGTTGGCCGAGTACTGGCACATCGGCGAGAGCACGACGCGGTTCTTCGCGCGTACGCCGCGCAATTCGATCGGTTGAAACAGCAACGGCGGATTCATCGATTGGCGCCCGGAACCTGCTGCTACTTCGTCTCTTCCAACCGACCGATCTTCTTGATCGTCGCGGCCAGACGCGCGGTATCTTGATCCCAGAACGGCTTGAAGTCCGGCCCGTCGAGATACGCGATCGGCGTGAGCAGCCGCTCGAACTGCGCCTTTACTTCCGCCTCCTGCACCGATTGGCGTACCGCAACGCGCAGCTTGTTCATGATCGGCGCAGGGGTTCCTGCCGGCGCGAACAACGCGGTCCAGATGTAGAACTCGACGTCGAAGCCCTGCTCCTTGAGCGTCGGCGTGTCCGGGGTGGTGGCCAGGCGCTTGTCGCCCCACACCGCGACCGGGCGCATCTTGCCGCTGCGGATGAACGGACCCGCCGAACTCATCCCGGCGAGGGTGAACTCCACTTCGCCCGAGAGCGCGGCCTTGTTGGCCGGACCGCCGCCGCCGTACGGCACATGCAGGTAGTGCGAATCGGAGGCGTGCCCCAGCATCTCGACCGCGACATGAATGTTGCCGTAGACCCCCGACGATGCGTACGAGATCTTGCCGGGGCGGCTCTTGGCATCCTTGATCAAGTCGTGGATCGTTTTCCACGGGCTCTCGGCGCGCGCGATCATCACCAACGGATCGGCGGTGATGCGCGCGATCGGCGCGAACTGGTCGAGCCGATACGTGAGCGGCTTGCCTGCGACCTTCTCGGCCTCGGGAATGGCCGACATGCTCGCCAGTCCACAAAGCAGCGTGTAGCCGTCGGGCTTGGCGTTGGCCACCTGCGCGTTGCCGGTGGCACCGCCCGCGCCGGGCCGATTGATGATCACCACCGGCTGCTTGAGCAGATTACCGAGCGCGATCGACACCGGGCGGCACGCCAGCTCCGCCACCCCACCGGGCGGGAACGGCACGATCAGTTGCACCGGCCGGTTGGGAAAGTCGTCGGCCTGCGCCATCGCGGTGGATGCCGCGACACTGGCGGCCGCAAGCATGGCGAAGGCAGGGATCCTCTTGGTCAATCGCATCGTTTGCTCCTCTCCTCTTCGAATCAAGACAAGTGCGCTACGCCGGATTCAGCGTCCAGCGTCGGCGTGCACGCCTCCCACCACGCGACGCAGTGCCTCCAGCATCGCGCGATGATTGGCTTTGTTGCGCCCGGCGATATCGTAGGCGCTGCCATGCGCGACCGAGCTGAACACGATCGGGGTGCCGATCGTCATACCGGCCGTACGGTCGAACGCGAGGGTCTTGGCGGCGATGTGACCCTGGTCGTGAACCATCACGATGAAGGCATCGAACCCTGCCTTGCCGAACATCGTATCCGCGCCGAACGGCCCCTCCACGCTGATGCCACGAGCGCGCGCGGCCTGAATGGCCGGAGCAACCGTCGTCAGCTCCTCGTCGCCGAACATACCATCTTCACCAGCGTGCGGATTCACGCCCGACACGGCGATGCGCGGCGCGGCGATGCCCAGGCGCCGCAGCGCACTGTGCGTGGCACCGATGACGCGCTCGACACGCTCGCGCGTGAGCAGCTCGAGCGCGCGTCGCAGGCTCACGTGCAAGGTGGTGTGCACGATGCGCTTGTCGTCGAAGCAGATCATCAGGAACGCATCGTCGACCGGTACGCCGGTGCAACGTGCGACGAAGCTGGGATAGCCGTCGAATTCGATGCCCGCCGCCTTGATCGCCGTTTCGGTCTGCGGCGCGGCGATCACCGCATCGACCTCACCTGCCATCGCGGCTGCAATCGCCGCGCGGGCCGAGTCGATCGCCGAGCGCCCGTGTGCCGCACGGACTTGTCCGATGACGAGTTCGTCGGCTGCAAACTGCACGCGCGCGACGAGCCATACCGCGTCGGTATCGGCGGTGGCATTGCGTGCGTTGTCGATGATGCGCACCTGCGCGCGCAGTCCACACGCCAGCCCATGCGCCTTGACCACGTGTGGATCGCCGTACAGCACCGGCGTGCAAAGTTCACGCGCCTGCGGATCCATCGCCGCCTTGAGCGCGATCTCCGGTCCGATGCCGGCCGGATCGCCCAGGGCAATGGCGACGCGCGGCGATTCAAGTTGGCTGCTCAACCCGGGGCCTCTCGGTGTCTGGGACGGATCGGAATCATTCTACCGATGTGATTCGCCGGGGCGGGCGACCCTCCGCTGACGCGTAACGTCACCCTTTGCGCCGCTTTGCGTCGCCGCATCACGTGCCTTTTCTCACGTCAGCGGCGTCCGCCATCACAAACAAGCTGAGGCGCGGCCGGGCGTGAGCAGTAGTGCCGCCTGCGATCGATGTACCACGACGGCCCGAGCGCTGGCATACTCCTTGCGCATAACCTCCGGCTACGGGGGAACGGGCAAGGCGCCAATACAGCGCTGGATGGGGAGACTCTCACCCGAACCTACAAAAACCAGCGGTAACGGGGAACATGCAAACGGCCGCGCGTCACTGAGACGCGCGGCCGTGTTGCTTTTGGCCCCTTGAAATTCTGAGCTCCTGGGCTTTATTCCGGAACCGCCTCGTGAATTGCACCGCGCGGCGCCAATACGAGCCAGGACCAAGCAGCCTGCACCGGCAGGACTCAGCAGCTAGTTGGGTCGCCGCGCCGAACAGCGCTTGTACCCGTCCTGCCAGCCCTGCACGTACATCGCCTCGCCACTCGGTTTGGGCGGCGACGTCACGCCGACCGCCGCACAGCCGTCGGTATGGCCGCGCTGATACTCCGGCGGAAAGCCCTGCAGATTGATCGAATCGGTCACCCGCTGTGCGCGCTGTGCGCCTACCGGGGCAGGGTCGCGCGAAGTAAGCGACGTGCATGCGCTCAACACCACTATCAGTCCGATCGCGATCGAGCGATGAACCTTGGCGTTCCGCTGTCTGTGCATAGTCATCATCAGGTATCGTTGTCGTAACCCCGTGATCTCGATTGTTCGATCGGCTGCGACCTCGACTGCGACAGCCGACCCCTGGTTCGACCCGCGCCCGACGCGCCGGTTCCATCCGACACAGCATGCCCGAAATCGCCCTCATCGCTGCGCTGGCTCGCAATCGTGCGATCGGACTGGCGGGCCGCATGCCGTGGCACCTCCCCGAGGATCTGCAGCGCTTCAAGCGGCTGACCATGGGCCACGCGATCGTCATGGGGCGCAAGACGTTCGAATCGATCGGCCGGCCGCTGCCGGGACGGCGCAATCTCATCGTCTCGCGCGCCTCGACCGCAGCGTCGGCGGGCTGCGAGTTGTTCGCCTCGATCGACGCTGCACTGGCAGCCTGCGCGGGCGACACGATGGCATTCGTGATCGGCGGTGGCGAGATTTATGCGCAGGCGCTGCCGCGCGCCGATCGCATGTATCTCACCCACATCGACGCCGAATTTCCGGGCGATACCTTCTTTCCGGCGTTCGATCCGAAACGATGGCGTGAGCTCGCGCGCGCCGAGCACATCCATGCCGGACCCCCGCGGTTCGACTACGCGTTCGTGGATTACGAGCGGATCGCGTCCGATTGAGCAGATTGGATCGATCGCCTTTGCGTGCTGCGCCTCTCGCGCACGCAGCCAGCGTGGGAACGCCCTGTCGTCGGCAACGACGCGCGCGAAGCTATTGGGCGACGAACAGACTGGCCAGACGATCAGGATCGTTCAACAGCTCGGTGCTTGCGCCCGCGTAGGCGATACGGCCGCGATTGAGCACGATCGCCTGCTCGGTCACCTGCAGCGCGCGTCGCGCCGACTGCTCGACCAGCACGACCGTTAGTGCGTCCTCGCGGATCAGCCGCTGCATCGCCTGCAGCAGCGTCTCGACGATGATCGGCGCGAGCCCTTCGAGCGGCTCGTCCATGAGCAGCAGCGACGGGCTGCCCATCAGCGCGCGACCGATCGCAAGCATCTGCTGCTCGCCGCCGGAGATCTGATTGCCCATGTGCGAACGGCGTTCGGCCAGTCGCGGAAACATGTCGTACACCCGCTGCAGCGTCCAGCGCCCCGGGCGTTCGGCGACGGTGAGGTTCTCCTCCACCGTGAGCGACGGAAAGATCTCGCGCGCCTGCGGCACGTAGCCGATCCCCAGACGAGAGCGCGCATAGGCCGGCAGCCGCTCGATCGAGCGACCGCGGTACTGGACGCTACCGGCGTGATGGGTGGTGTGCCCCATGATGCTTGCCAGCAGCGTGGTCTTGCCCACGCCATTGCGCCCCAGCACCGCGAGGGTGCCGCGCTCGGCCAGATTCAGCTCGATGTCCTCGAGCACGACCGTCGCGCCATAGCCCGAGCGCAGTCCGCGCAGCACCAGATGCGCGTTCGACTCAGCCATGTTCTTCTCCCAGGTACACCTGACGCACGCGCTCGTCGGTGCGAATCTGCTGCGGTGTGCCCTCGGCGAGCACCGCGCCCTGCGCGAGCACGGTGATGCGCTGCGCGAACCGGAACACCAGATCCATGTCGTGCTCGATGATCAGGATCGCGATCTCCTTGGGCAGCCCGTCGAGCACCTCGAAGATGCGATGCGATTCGAGCGAGGGCACGCCCGCAGCCGGCTCATCGAGCAACAGCACTTTCGGTTTGAGGCCCAGCGCGATCGCGATCTCGACCAGACGCTGCTTGCCGTAGGGCAGGCCGGCGAGTTGCTGGTCGGCGTCGTCCGCCAGGCCCAACGACGACAGCAGCGCGCGCGATTCGTCGACCACCACACGCTGCGCCGCGGCCGGTCGGAACATGCCCGCACTCACGCCGACGCGTTCGGCGATGCCCAGCGCGACGTTGTCGAGCACCGTGAGATTGCGAAACAGCGTGTTGATCTGGAAGGTGCGCCCCAGGCCGCGCTTGACACGTTCGCCTTGCGCCGCGCGCGTGATGTCGACGCCGCCGAGCGTGATCGAGCCCGACGACGGCTGGATTCGTCCTGTGAGCATGTTGACGAACGTGGTCTTGCCGGCCCCGTTCGGGCCGATCAGCGCGTGCCGCGCGCCGGCTTCGAGCCGGAACTCGATGTTGTCGGCCACGGTGAGCGCACCGAAGCTCTTGCACAGCCGGCTCGTCTGCAGCGCGATGGTGCTCATGACTTACGGAACCTGGCGCGGATCGAATCGATCAGGCCGAGCACCCCGCCGGGGGCGAACATGACGATGACCACCAGCAGCGCGCCGATCCAGAAGTACCAGTACTCCGGATACTGCTTGGCGAGCGCATCCTGCGCCAGGAGGTAGATGAGCGGACCGATGAACGCGCCATAGAGGCGCCCCACGCCGCCCAGGATCAGCATCACGAGCAGATCGCCGGACAGTTCGAAGCCCAGCACCTTGAGGCCGACGAACTGCGTGGTGTGCGTAAGCGCGGCGCCGGCAACACCGGCGATCGCCGCCGAGATCCCATAGACGGTGACGAGCCGTCGATAGACCGGCGCGCCGACCGCGTGCATGCGTACCGCGTTCTCGCGCACGCCGGCGAGCGACGCACCGAACGGCGAATAGATGATCCGCCGTATCAGCCACCAGCCGACGAACAGCAGCACCAGACTGTAGAGGTAAGCGGTGTTGCCGAACATGTCGAACTTGAACTGACCGAACAGCGCGTTCATCGAGATGCCCGAGAGGCCGTCGGCACCGCCGGTCCAGTCGGTGGCCTTGTTGGCGATCTCGTAGCAGATCGACGTGATCGCCAGGGTGAGCATCAGCAGCGTCAGCCCGTGCGTGCGCAGGATGATCGCCCCGGTGATCAGCCCGAACACCCCGGCCGCCACGGCAGCCACCACCAGGCCAATGAGCGGATCGGCCGTGCCGAACTTGGCCAGAATGCCCGCGACGTACGCCCCCAATCCGAAATACGCGGTGTGACCCAGGGTGATGATCCCGGCGTAGCCCAGGATGAGATCGAGCGAGAGCGCGAACAGGATGAGGATCAGGATGTAGCTGCCCAACGGCAGATACGATGGCGCGAAGAAATACACCGCGATTGCGGCGATCCAGGGCAGCCACTCGGTCCACTTGATGCGCGCATCGGCGCCATAGCCGCCAGCGTGCGCGGTGATTGCAACGATCGAAGGCGTGGCCATGGATTACGTGGTCCGTCCGAACAGGCCGGCCGGCCGCCACAGCAGCAGGGCGATCGCCGCGGCATAGATGAAGAAGGCGCCGAACTGCGGCAGCCAGTACTTGCATGCGGTGTCGGTCACGCCTATCAGCAGTGCCGCCACGAACGGTCCTTTCAACGTGCCCATGCCACCGATCGACACCACGATCAGGAAGAACACCAGGTGCTCGAACGGATAGGTCGGCTGGATCGATAGCAGTTCGGCCCCCATGCCGCCACCGATCGCGGCAAGCCCCGAGCCGAGCGCGAATGTAAGGGTGAACAGCTTCTTCGTGTCGATGCCGATCGATTGCGCCATCGAACGGTTGTCGACGGCCGCGCGCAACATCGCTCCCCAGCGCGTGCGCTCCACCCCGAACCACAGCAACACGGCGATCAGCACGCTGAAGATGATGACGACCACCCGGTACGCGGGGAAATCGCGGCCCAGCAGGTTGATCTGACCCTGCATGTAGCTGGGCAAGGTCACCGGCTGCTGCAGCGTGCCGTAGATGAGGCGCGCCACCGCGATCGCCATCAGGATCAAGCCGATCGTGAACAGCACCTGCGCCAGTTCACCGGCCGAGTAGAGCCGCGCGTACAACAGCCGCTCCAGCACCATGCTTCCCAACGCCACCGCAACGAAAGCGATGGCCAGCGCGAGCGGAAACGGCACGCCATACGTGTTCATCATGGTGAGCATCACGTAGCCGCCCGCCATCGCGAACACGCCGTGTGCGAGATTGGCGAAACCCATCAGGCCCATGGTGACCGACAGCCCGACCGAGATGATGTAGAGGATCATCCCGTAGGCCATGCCGTGGAACGCGACGCTTACGAGTTGCGAGAACAGGGCATTCACGCAGGAGCTGCCGTTGCTTGGATTGCCTGGGTTACTGCGGTTGCCGGATGTGGATCAACTGGATCGCTTGCATCGGCACGGATCGAAACGATAACGCCTCCGCGCCATGAGCACGGAGGCGCCTCGTGCTGCCCGCCAGCGCTACTTCTTGTTGAGCTCTTTCCAGGGGTCCTTGACGTTGGCGATCGTCTCGATCTCCACGTTGGCGAGCGCCCCGCCGACCTTGCGGACTTCGCGCAGGTACTCATTCTGGATGATGTCGCGCGTAGCCGGGTCGATGGCGATAGGACCGCGCGGACTATTGGGGTTCTTGTAGGTCTTGACCAGAGCCATCGTCTTGTCGGGGTCGAGCTTGCCTTTCTGCTCGCGGATCGACTGGAAGATGGCATCCATGGCATCCCAGGCGCCCACCGACATGAAGCTCGGCCAGGAACTGGC
This sequence comes from uncultured beta proteobacterium, assembly GCA_902825905.1. Classification (GTDB taxonomy): domain Bacteria; phylum Pseudomonadota; class Gammaproteobacteria; order Burkholderiales; family SG8-39; genus CADEDU01. The sequence goes on along the minus strand of CADECO010000012.1, from coordinate 9,986 downwards.
ACCGTACTCCTTCTTCCAGGCTTCGATGAACGCCTTGTTCGCCGGACGGTCGGCCGCCGCAGAATAGTGATGCATCGTGATCACGCCCAGCGGCACCTCGCCCATGTTGGGCAGTTCTTCGTCGGTGGTGATGTCGCCCGGACCGATCAGTTTGATGCCGGCCTTGTCCAGCCCGAGATCGCCGTACGCCTTCATGATCGCAGTGGCTTGGCGGCCGGCCGGAATGAACACGAACAAGGCCTCCGGCTTGGCGTCCTTGGCACGCTGCATGAACGGCACGAAGTCGGGGTTGGCCAGCGGCATGCGCACCGCACCGACGATCTCGCCTCCGCCTTCCTTGAAGGCCCGCTCGAACCCGGCCTGCGAATCATGTCCCGGCGCGAAATCGCTCACCGCGATATAGGCACGCTTGAACTTCTTGGCTGCCCATTGACCCATCGGGTAAGCCGACTGCCACAGCGTGAACGAGAAGCGCGCGACATAGGGCGACATGGTCGTGATCGCCGAAGCCCCCGCGTTCATGATGAAGAACGGCACCTTGGCCTCGGCAGTAAGCGGCGCGATCGCGGCCGCATTCGGTGTCCACGCCACGCCGGTAAGCAGATTCACCCGGTCGCGCACGATGAGTTCCTGCGCCAGACGCTTGGCGTTGTCGGGGTTGGGGCCGCCGTCGTCGCGCTTGACCAGTTCGATCTTCACGCCGGCAGGCAGGCTCTTCTCGTTCTGCTTGATGTAGAGCTGCATGCCCTTGTCGATCATGTCGCCAAGGGTCGCGTTCGGTCCAGAGTAGGTGTTGATCACGCCGATCTTCACGGTCTGGGCGTGCGCCGATCCGAGCGCAATCGCGCTTGCAGCGAGCACCGCGCCGACAAGCCGGGCCGACGAGAACCGCGCCGACGCAAGCGATAGTCTGTGCATGTCTTCCTCCGGGGGATTTGAAACGGGCCGAATCCTAACCGCAAAGGGCACGGTCGGGGTGATGCCGTAACGCGAATCGATGCGGTGGCGATGACACGCGCGATTCGCATCAGGTCGGATCG
>CADECO010000012.1:7221-8846 GCA_902825905.1 uncultured beta proteobacterium | reverse complement strand
CTCGATGCGCGCGATGCGATCCGCGGTGAGCGGATGCGTGGCCAGGAACTTCGGTGGCTCGCCCCTGCCCTCGCGCAGCTGCAGAAAAATGCGGAACAGCTCAGCTGCGCCTCCGACGTGCCCGTACTGGCGCGCCACCGCGGCGAGCGCGGCCTCGTCGGCCGCCAGTTCCTGTTCGCGGCTGAAGGTGAGGCCGGTGAGCAGCGCGCTGCTGGAGATCATCCGGCCGGCGGCGCCCTCGCCCATTCCCATCGTCAATGCGCTGAGCGCAACCGCCATCGCCACGCCGCGCCCCGCGCCAACCACCGGATCGCGATGCAGCACGTGCGCGATCTCGTGCGCCATCACCATCGCGAGTGCATTCTCGTGCGGGAGCTTCTCCAGCAGCCCGCGATACATGAACACGTTGCCGCCCAGCGTCGCCATGGCGTTGATGGTCGCGGAGTCCTGATAGTGGACGTGAACACGCGCACCGGCCGGCACGTTCATCTGTGCGACCAGGCGATCGGCGAGCGCTTGCAGGGCCAGTTCGGTCGCACCGCGCTCGGCCTTGGGCTGGATGAACCGGCTGGCGATGCGCGCCTCGGTTTCGAACGACACGCGTTTGGCGATCGCGCCGGCCGCGAAGTACAACACCAGCGCCGCGAGCGCCGCGAGCACGATCAGGCTGACCGCGATCGCGAGGAAGTCCTTGAGCGGATGGCTCGCCCCGACGTTGATGCCGTCGGGAATCTTCGGGTTCTCGAACTGCACCTCGGGCTCCGTGCGCAGTCTGTCCGCGATCGTTCAGCGCGGATCGGGAGGCGCGGCGACGATCGCCGTGCCGTAGGCCAACAGCTCCACCGCGCCTATGCGCCCGGAGCGCCCCGGCACCGCGAATGTCTGGAACTTCACGTTGATGATCATGCGCGCCCCTTTTGCGAGCGCCTCGGCCTTCATGCGCAGCACCGCTTCGCGTCGCGCCCGATCGAGCAGCGACTCGTAACTCTTCACCCGCCCGCCGATCACGCTGTACAGGCTGCTCAGGATGCGCTTGAAGTAGTCCTCCGACACGACCACGCTGCCCGCGACCAGCGAGCTCTTGCCGTTCGCCACGCTCATGCCCTCGGGTGGAAACCGGTTGGAGAACACGGTGACGTTGGCGAGCCTGCGTTCACGGCGGCGGATCGAACCGTAGTGACGGGCCTCGGCAATGCGGCCGGCGACGAACCCGATCGCCATCAGGACGATGAAGACGACGACGTCGAAGAACTGCAGCAGTACTTCCATGGTGGGCTCGCGAACCGGCTACTCGAGAACCACCGCCGTGCCGTAGGCGAGGATCTCGGCGGCACCGGCGGTGATCGACGAGGTGCTGTAGCGCACGTTGAGCACCGCGTTGGCCCCGACAGCCTCGGCCTGCGCGACCATGCGCTCGGTCGCCTCCTGGCGTGATTCGGCCAGCAATTCGGTGTAGCCCTTGAGCTCGCCACCGATGATGTTCTTGAAACCAGCCATGATGTCTTTGCCGACGTGCTTGGCGCGCACGGTACTGCCCTGCACCAGCCCGAGGTGTTTGACCACGCGCCGGCCGGGCACCAGCTCGATGTTGGTGAGCAGCATGAAGCGACCTTGATTGAGGGAAA
>CADECO010000012.1:3089-7121 GCA_902825905.1 uncultured beta proteobacterium | reverse complement strand
CACGTTGCGCGCGTAGAGCGTGATCACCGGGTCGAACGCATCGACGCGCAGCTTCGCCAGATCGACCAGCACCTCGATTCGTTGCGGGTCGAGAATCGGTACTGACTCGGCGCACGTGTCCGCGTCGGGCCGTGCCGTGAGTGCGCCGACCTCGCTCCCGGCTGCGTCCTCGCTGGCGAACGTATCGGACGGTGCAAGCGTCTCATCGCCCGTACGTTGCGCATCGTTCGTCGCGTGGCGCTCGATCATCGCGTGCAGCAGATCGCTCACCAGCGGCTTGGTCATGTAGTCGTTCATGCCCGCCGCAAGGCACTCGAGCCGATGCTGCGGCAGCGCGTTGGCGGTCATCGCGACGATCGGCACGCGATGGCAAGGTCCGGCACGCGCGCGGATCGCCCGTGTCACCGCCAGGCCATCCATGTCGGGCATCTGCACGTCCATGAAAATCAGGTCGTAGCGCGTGCGCGAGGTCATCTCCAGCGCAGCACGACCATCGATCGCCACATCGACGATGCAGCCGAGCCGCTCCAGCAGCTTGCGCGCGAGATGCTGGTTGACTTCGAGATCCTCGACCACCAGGACGTGCGGCACAGGATCATCGGTGGCGGTGATCGGACCGGTGCCAACGCCACTCGCCGCGAAGCCGGCATCCCTGGCCGCGAATCGGTCACCTAAGTCTGCGCGAGGCTGCAACAGGCCGAGCGCGACACCCAACGTGCGTTCGAGCACTGCCGGCTTGACCGGTTTGATCAGCTCCGCGGCGATCGTTTCGCGGCCGGCACCGAGCACGCGCCGATGCCGCTCGCCGATGAGCACGACCGGCATCGAGCCGGCCCGTTGCAGCACGAACGTGTCGCTCGCGGTGTCGTGCACGCCGGTGCCGAACACGATCGCATCGAAGCGGATGCCCGCCGCCAGCTGCCTGATTGCCGCGCCGGTCGTCGTGCACGATTCGACCTGCATGCCCCAGCGCCTGCACCAGCTGGCGATCACCGCACGCACCGCATCGTTCGGATAGACGAGCAGCACCCTCCGTCCGGTGAGATCCGGAGGCGGCACCTGAGGCAGGTAGTGCGAATCGACGCCGCAACGCGCACTGAACGTGAACTGCGAGCCACGGCCAGGCTCGCTCTGCACGCCGATCGTGCCGCCCATGTGAGCGACGAGGCGCTGCGAGATGGCCAGTCCCAACCCGGTGCCACCGTAACGGCGCGTGGTCGAGGAATCGGCCTGCACGAATGGTGCGAACAGGTGAGGCAGTCGCTCGGGGGCAATGCCGATGCCGGTATCGCTCACGACGATTTCCAGCAGCACGCTGCCCGATTCGCGCTCGACGCACTGCGCGCGGATCGTGATCTCGCCGCGCTCGGTGAACTTCACCGCGTTCGCGACCAGGTTGAGCAACACCTGTCGCAGCCGGGTCGCATCGCCGATGAGCCGGCGCGGCAGCCCAGGGTCGACGTCATAGGCGAGTTCAAGGCCTTTGCCGCGGATGCGCTCGGCTAGGATGTCCAGTGCATCGTCCAGCACGCGCACCAGATCGAACGACGCACGTTCCAGTTCGAGGCGCCCGGCTTCGATCTTCGACAGATCGAGGATGTCGTCGACAATCGCGAGCAGCGCCCCGCCCGAGGTCTGGATGGTATCGACGTGCTCCTGCTGTTCCTGCGAGAGATTGGTGCCGGCGAGCAACTGCGCCGAGGCGACCACGCCGTTGAGCGGCGTGCGGATCTCGTGGCTCATGGTGGCCAGGAACTCGGCCTTGATCCGGGCCGATTCGAGCGCGCGCTCGTTGGCCAGGCGCAGCGCCTGCAGCGCCGCCTCATCGTGCTCGCTCACCGGACGCAGCAACAGAAACACGATAAGTACGAGCAAGGCACCGACCCAGATCGCCGCGGCAATCGTGATCTGCGGGTGAAGCCACCACGCCAGCGTGGCGCTGGCGATCAGCACGCCCGCGGCAGCGAGCCTGTTGCGTGTGGGATTCACGATCGGGGCGCGGACCGGCGAGTCCGACCGGTCAGGCCGCGGTATCGACGCGCGCCAGGCCGGGATGGAACTCGATCGCGCGGATGGCACGCAGCAGCGGGATCGTCGAGGGATAGCGGTCGGCAGCGTTCTTGGCGAGCAATCGATCGAGCAGCGGCTGGAACCGCGACATCGCGACAGGAAGCGGCGGCGGGGCGATGTGCAGGTGCTGATAGATCACCGCTGCGCCGTGCGCGCCATTGAACGGCCGCTCACCGGTGAGCATCTCGTAGAGCACCACACCCAGGCTGTACAGGTCGGAGCGTGCGTCGATGGTCTCGTCGCGTGCCTGTTCCGGGCTCATGTAATGCGGCGTGCCGAACACCTCGCCGTGCACGGTGTGGGTCGGCGTGGCGCCGAGCTGCTTCGCAATGCCGAAGTCAGTAACGACGAGCGCTCCGTCCTGACGCAGCATCAGGTTCTCGGGCTTCAGGTCGCGATGCACGATACCGTGCTCGTGGATCGCCGCCAGCCCCAGCGTGGCCTGCCACAGGAAACTCAGACACTCGCGCGGCACAAGCGGGCCGGTGTCGATGCGATCGCGCAAGCTGCCTCCGGCCAGGTACTCCATCGCGATGTAGGCGAGCATCTCAGTGCGACCCTGCGCATGGATGCGCGCCACGTGCCGGTGGCGGATCTTCGCCGCAAGCGCGTACTCCTGTTCGAAGCGCGCCAGGGCGTCGGGCCGACTGCTGCTGACGGGCAGCACCTTGAGGACGTGCTCCTCGCCGGTCGTTTGATGTCGCGCCAGGTACACCATCGACATCGGGCCGCGCGCGAGCAGCCGCTCGATGCGGTACTCGCCGATGCGCTCGCTGCGCGCGTTCCTGTCGACCGAAGAGTCGCCTGCGCGCAAGGGGGTGAGACTGCCTTCAGGCGCGGGCAGCGCGTCCAATGGCTGGCTGACCACACCGGCGCGGATGGCCGCCGCGCGACGCAGTCGCTGCGCCACCGTGTCGAGCAGATCGCCGGTCGAGACCGGCTTGAACAGGAAGTCATCGGCACCGAGCAACATGCCCCGGCGCAGCGATTCGCGATCATCGAGCGATGACAGGAACACCAGCGGGATCGCGGCGGTGCGTTCGCGCGCGCGCAACGCTTCGAGCATGCCGAAGCCGTCGAGGTTGGGCATGCGCACGTCGGCCAGGATCAGCTCGGGCGGACTACTGAGCGCATGCGCAAGCCCCGAGGCGCCATCGGTGGCGGTCTCGACGTAGTGGCCGGCCGCCTCGAGCTGCATGCGGATCAGCTCGGCGACCGACAGGTCATCTTCCACCACAAGAATCGTGGCCAACGCGCTCTACCCGAGTCGGAAATCGAGTCTCCGACTGTGCCCGTGCAGGCACCGGGATGCAGCCAATTGGTACCGGTTAGCGCCGAAATCTCGCCGGATCTGACGAAAGCCGCGCGCCGGGCGAGCAATTTGGCATGCGCGGTTCAGATCTTGGGCAGCGTCACTCCGGTCTGCCCCTGGTACTTGCCGCCACGATCGCGGTACGAGGTCTCGCACACCTCGTCCGATTCCAGGAACAGCACCTGCGCCACGCCTTCATTGGCGTAGATCTTCGCCGGCAGCGGCGTGGTGTTGGAGAACTCCAGGGTCACGTGCCCCTCCCACTCCGGCTCGAGCGGCGTGACGTTGACGATGATGCCGCAGCGCGCGTACGTGGACTTGCCCAGGCAGATGGTCAGCACGCTGCGCGGGATGCGGAAGTACTCGATGGTGCGGGCGAGCGCGAACGAGTTGGGCGGGATGATGCACACGTCGCCGGTGAAATCGACGAACGAGCGCGCATCGAACTCCTTCGGGTCGACGATGGTCGAGTTGATGTTGGTGAAGATCTTGAATTCGCGCGAGCAGCGGATGTCGTAACCGTAGCTGGAGGTGCCGAACGACACCACGCGTTTGCCGTCGACGGTCTTGACCTGGCCCGGCTCGAACGGCTCGATCATGCCGTGGCCCTGCGCCATGCGGCGGATCCACTTGTCGGATTTGATGGTCAT
>CADECO010000012.1:0-2989 GCA_902825905.1 uncultured beta proteobacterium | reverse complement strand
TCCATAACCGCCCACTGTTGAGCGTCGTCGCTTGCGATGACGCTCGAACAAGGGCGCTTACGATCCAGGCGCAAGATGGGTCAAGTATTCTGGATGACGATGTTCGGAAATTTGCCCGTCATATCCCGCTGCAACTCCCCGACCTTCACCGCCACCCGCCGCGCGATCGCCCGATACATTTCAGCCACCTTGCCGTCAGGGTCGGCCACCACCGTCGGCTTTCCCGAGTCGGCCTGCTCGCGGATGGCGATATCGAGCGGCAGGTGACCGAGCACCTCGACACCGAAGTCCTTGGCCATGCGCTCGGCACCGCCTTCGCCGAAGATGTGCTCGGTGTGGCCGCACTTGGAGCAGATGTGCAGCGACATGTTCTCCACGATGCCCAGGATCGGGATGCCCACCTTCTCGAACATCTTGAAGCCCTTGCGCGCATCGATCAGCGCGATGTCCTGCGGGGTGGTCACGATCACCGCGCCGGTCACCGGCACTTTCTGCGCGAGCGTGAGCTGGATGTCGCCGGTGCCCGGCGGCAGATCGACGACCAGGTAATCGAGCTCGCGCCACTTGGTGTCCTTCAGCAGCTGCTCGAGCGCCTGCGTGACCATCGGCCCGCGCCACACCATCGGCGTGTCGGTGTCGATGAGGAATCCGATCGAACTCGCCTGAATGCCGTGCCCGAGCATCGGCTCGATCGATTTGCCGTCCTTGGACTCGGGCCGGCCGGTAATCCCCAGCATCATCGGCTGCGAAGGTCCGTAGATATCGGCATCGAGCATGCCCACGCTCGCGCCCTCGGACGCCAGTGCCAGCGCAAGGTTCACCGCGGTGGTGGACTTGCCCACGCCGCCCTTGCCGGAGGCCACGGCGATGATGTTCTTCACGCCGGGCACGAGCTTCACGCCACGCTGCACCGCATGCGCGACGATCTTCGATGCCACCTGCACGCTGACGTTGCCGATGCCGGCGATCTCGCGCAGCCGGGCACTCACGGTCTTGCGCATCGGCTCGATCTGACTCTTGGCCGGGTACGGCAACTCGATGTCGAGCGATACGTTGTTGCCGTCGAGTTTGATGTTGCGCGCGGACTTGGTCGCCATCAGATCCTTGCCGGTGTTCGGATCGTGGATGGCCTGCAACGCTGCGTGGATCTGCGCTTCGGTGATCGGCATGGTGTATCGCGAATCGAGTCGGTGAGTTCGTTATCTGCGGGTTCTTCGAATCGGCGCTCGCGGCGGCGTTGGATGGCACGACCGGGTCCGCGCGAAGCGGCGCGAGTGTAGCAGCGCAGCACTCCACGTTAGAATTGCGGGCTTTAGTGCAATGGCCGAGCGCGCGCATCATCGGGCGTTCGACCCCAACGCCACCCTCGATATGCCCCGCCGGCTCTTCGTCACCACCGCCCTGCCGTACGCCAACGGCCCGTTTCACATCGGCCACATCATGGAGTACATCCAGGCCGACATCTGGGTGCGATTCCAGCGCATGCAGGGTAACGAGGTGCACTTCGTCGGCGCCGATGATGCGCACGGCACGCCGATCATGCTCAAGGCGGAAGCCGAGGGCATCACGCCGCAGGCGTTGATCGCGCAGATCGCGGCAGACCGACCGAAGTATCTCGAAGGCTTTCACATCCGCTTCGACAACTGGCATTCGACCGATTCGCCCGAGAACGAATGGTTCTCGCAGGACATCTACCGGCGTCTGCGCGACAACGCGAAGCTGATCGACGCACGCACCATCGAGCAGCTCTACGATCCGGCCAAGGGCATGTTCCTGCCCGACCGGTACGTGAAGGGTGAGTGCCCCAAGTGCGGCACACCCGACCAGAACGGCGACAACTGCGAGAACTGCGGCGCGGCCTATTCGCCCACTGACCTGAAGAATCCCTACTCGGCGCTGTCGGGTGCCAAGCCCGAACTGCGGCTCTCGCAGCATTACTTCTTTCGACTGTCGGATCCGCGCTGCGTCGAGTACCTGAAGCACTGGACACAGGACGGCAAGCTGCAGCAAAGCGTCGCCAACAAGGCCAAGGAGTGGATCGAGGGCGACGGCGGCCTGGCCGACTGGGACATCTCACGCGATGCGCCGTACTTCGGTATCCGCATCCCCGACACGCCGGACAAGTACTTCTACGTGTGGCTCGATGCGCCGATCGGGTACCTCGCCAGCCTGAGGAATCATTTCGACAAAGGCCAGTCGCGCAATCACTGGCACGAGGCGTCGCGCACCGCGCAGTCTTTCGAGCAGTTCATGGCTGATCCGGCCGTCGAGCAGATCCACTTCATCGGCAAGGACATCATCAACTTCCATGTGTTGTTCTGGCCGGCGATGCTGCATTTCTCCGGCTACAAGGTACCGAACCACGTCTACGTTCACGGCTTCATCACCGTGAGCGGCGAGAAGATGTCGAAGTCGCGCGGCACCGGCATCTCGCCGTTGCGATACCTGGATGTCGGCATGAATCCGGAGTGGCTGCGCTATTACATCGCCGCCAAGCTCAACCCGTACGTCGAAGACATCGATTTCAATCCGGACGATTTCCTCGCGCGCGTGAACGCCGATCTGATCGGCAAGTACGTGAACATCGCCAGCCGCGCCGCGCCGTTCATTGCGCGGCAGTTCGGCGGCAAGGTCGACGCGGCGCAGTTGGCGCACGTGGCCGGGATCGAGGGTCCGATCGCCGCCTCGATCGCCGAAGGCTACGAAGGGCGCGATTTCGGCCGCGCGCTGCGCGAGATCATGGCGTACGCCGATCGCGTCAACAAATACTTCGACGAGAACCAGCCGTGGGTACTCGCCAAAGACCCGGCACAGTCGGCCAGGCTGCACGAGGTGTGCTCGCGCTGCGTATGGGCGTTCTATCACCTGTCGATCTTCCTGCGGCCGGTGCTCCCGGCGCTGACCAGCCGCGTGGCGCGCGAGTTGTTCGCGCTCGATCGGGACTTCGAATGGCGTGATCACGGCCGCATCCCGAGCGGTTGGCAGGGCG
>CADECO010000011.1:34857-40157 GCA_902825905.1 uncultured beta proteobacterium | reverse complement strand
CGCACCATCTCGCGCGCGCCGAGCAGATCCTTCGAGCCCGGCGGCAGCCCGCCGCCGACCACCACCAGGCATTGCGCGCCGATCGTGGCTGCTTCCTCGATGGCGCGGAAATTCTCGTCGATCGCGGCCTGCCGGCCCTTGCGATCGTTGGCCGGGAACATGCCCGCACGGCAATAGCCGGTGACGGTGAGTCCGGCGTCGCGAATCATCTTCGCCGCTTCTTTCAGCCCCGCCGCCGCCACCTTGTCGCGCCACGGGGAGATGCCGGCAATGCGATGCCTGCGCAACGCATCGACGATGTCGCGCAGGCCGCTCTCTTTCAAGGTGATCATGTTGATCGAGAGCAGGTCGGGATTCGCGGGATTGCTGCTTGCCATGCGCGCTCCGTGAAGGGTCAGGGCCGAAGCCGGGATCAGCTCCAGCCGAAAAACGATTTCATCGCCGCAGCCTGGCCGTCGAACAGATCCTTACCGGTCATGATCGGGCAACCCCTGGCCTGCGCGGCCTGCAAGAACCGGCTCATGACCGGTTTGCTGATCACATCGCAGACGATCGTCCCGGGGCGCAGCGTCGCCACGTCGATCGACATCGCATCGTCGGGCTTCATGCCGAGCGGCGTGGCGTTGATGACGATGGAAGCCTGCGCGACGTTGCCACGCTCGGGCCGCAGATGCAGTTTCGGAAAGCGGTTGCCGAGCACCGTGCCAAGCGACTGCGCGCGATACCAGTCGAGGTCCCACATGGTGAGCGAGGCGATGCCCGCCTCGGCGAGCGCCACCGCGATGGCGTTGCCCACGCCGCCTGCGCCGGCCATGTGCACCACCGCGTCCTTCGGCTCGTGACCATGCGCGCGCAGGCCGTTGACGAACCCCAGACCATCGAGCATGTCGCCGTGCCACACCCCCTGAGCGTCGGGGCGCGCGACGTTGGCACCATTGCACAGCTTGGCGCGATCGGTGCGCTGCTCGACCGCTGCCAGCAGCGCCGCCTTGTGCGGCACGGTGGCGATCAACCCGTGCAGGTTGGGCATGCGCATGAGCGCGGCGATCGCGGCCGCCGCCTCCTGCGGCTTGACGTGCAGCGGGATCAAGACCGCATCGATTCCCTTCTCGGCGAAAAACGCGTTGAAGTATTCGGGTGACTGCACTTGCGCGATCGGGTGTCCGATGATCGCGTAGACCCTGGTGGTCCCGGAAATGGTCGGCATGGCGGTGTTTTGCTACTTCAGAAACTCGGGCGAAATCAGCTTCGGGATGAACAGCACCACGTCGGGCCATACGATGATGAGCGCGAGCACGCCCAGCATCGGCAGGATCATGATGCAGGTGTCCTTGAGCGCGTCGACGATGCGGATGCCTGCCACCGAGCACGAGATCATCAGGCACAGGCCATAGGGCGGTGTCACCAGTCCGAAGGCGAGCGAGACGATGCCGACCATGGCGAAGTGCACCGGGTCCATGCCCACCGACCTGGCCAGCGGCTGCAGGATCGTGCCGACGATGATGATCGCCGGAATCGCATCGAGAAAACACCCGACCACCAGAAACACCCCGGCAATGAAAAAACCGGTGGCGATCGGCCCCATGCCCCACGCCTGCACGCCCTCGAGCAATGCCTTGGGGATCTGGTAGTACGCGAGCAGCCAGCCGAACGCGCTTGCCGTGCCGACGCAGAACAGCGCCACGCCGGCGAGCTTGCCGGTGTCGGACAGCGCTTCTTTCAGTCCGCTCAGGCCCATCTCGCGATAGAAGAACAGCGACAGCGCGCCGGCATACAACACCGCGATGCATGCCGATTCGGTGGCGGTGAACCAGCCGAAGATCTTGCCGCCGATGATGATCACCGGCGTCATCAACGCCGGAATCGACACGATCGCGGAAAGGCCGAACTCACCCCAGCTCGCGCGCGGATAGGTGGGATAGCCGCGTGACTTGGCGTACGCGTGCACGGTGGCCATCTGCACCAGCCCGATCAGCAGTCCGGGCAGGATGCCGGCCAGAAACAGCGCGCCGATCGACACGGTGAGCACGCCGCCCCACACGATCATCAGGATCGATGGCGGAATGATCACCGCCAGCACCGCCGACACCGCGGTGATCGCCACCGAGAAGCTGTCGTCGTAGCCTTCCTTGCGCTGCGCTTCGATGAAGATCTTCGCCTGGCTCGCGGCATCGGCCGTCGATGAGCCGGAGATGCCCGCGAAGAAGATCGACAGCACCACGTTGATCTGCGCCAGCCCGCCGGGAAAGTGTCCGACCATCGCGCGCGACAACCGCAGCAACCGGTCGGTGATGCCGCCGACGTTCATCAGATTGGCGGTGAGCAGAAAGAACGGCACTGCCAGCAGGATGAACGAGTTGTATGCGTTGAAGGTTTCCTGCACCAGGTTCATCGAGGTGAGGCGGGGCTCGATCAGGAAGATCGGCAGACACGCCAGACCGAGGGCGAACGCGATCGGCACGCGCAGCGCCATGAGCGTGAAGAACACGCCGAACAGGATCGCCGCAGCGACGCCGGGACTGAGCGCGGTGGCGGTGGGTATCATCAGGCCGCGCCGCCGCGAACGATGCGCCAGTCATCGGCGATGCGTTCACCGGCGAACAATAGCCACGACACGCCGGTAACCGGCCAGGCGATGTGGATGAGCCACAGCGGCAGCTCGGCCAGCTCCGAGATGCGGTTCCAGGCGAAGCGGGTGAATTCGATACCGGCCCACACGAACACCAGCGCGAAACCGAGCACGAACAGCGTCGTCACGATGCGCAGCATCGCGTTGGCGCGCGGGCCGAGTACCGGCCACACGTCGACGTCGAAATGCGCGCCTTCACGCACCCCGACGATCGCGCCGATCATGATCAACCACACGAACAGGAACCGCGCCATCTCCTCGGTCCAGATGTAGGTGGGGATGAGCGGGATCGTGCGCGAGAAGATCTGCATCGACACCGGCACGATCAGCACCGCAACCGCGAATACCAGCATCCAGATCAGGAACCGGTGATACGCGGCGCTCACTTTGCGCCAGACGCTGCGAGGGGTTGGTTCAGTGGACATTCGAGACGAAACGCAGAGCGCTGACGCCTACGCCACCCCGTCCCGGCTCGGTACACTCGATTCCCTCCCCTGCTTGCGGGGGAGGGCCAGGGTGGGGGCAACCGGCGTTACTTCACCGCATTGATCTTGGCGAGGATCTGATCAGCGCCGATTTCCTTGGCGTAGGTGACCAGCACCGGCTCGACCGCCTTCTGCAGTTGCGCGCGATCGGCGAACGGCACCTTCTTCAACTTGCCCGCTTTCTCCAACGCAGTGAGCTTGGCCGCATCTTCGCTCGATTCAACCTGGCGCCCGTAGGCTCCCGCTTCGCGCCCGGCCTTGACGATCGCTTCCTGCAGATCCTTCGGCAGGCTCTTGAACGTTTTCACCGAGAAGCACAGCGGCCGGATGGTGATCGCGTGCTCGGTCATGTTGAGGTTGGGCCCGACCTCGAAGAACTTCATCTGCTCCACGCCGGCCGCCTCGTTCTCTCCAGCCTGGATCACGCCGTTCTGGATCGCGTTGTAGACCTCGTTGTAGGCGATGACGGTGGGCGCCATGCCGGCGGCGGCGAACATGCGACTCCAGATCGGGGCGCCCTGCACCCGCACCTTCAGACCCTTCAACTCGGCCATGTTGCGCACCGGCTTGTTGGCGAAGATGTTGCGCACGCCGCCACCCGCGTAGCCGATCAGCATCACCTCGGCCTTCTGCGCAACCTCGTCGGCGATCGGCTTGAGCAGATCGGCATCGAGCACCTTGTTCCAGTGCGCCAGATCGCGGAACAGGAACGGTGCATCGATGAACGGGGCGGCGCGCGAGAACGTCGACATGTGCGCCGGCGACACGATCGCGTAATCGACCGCCTTGCCCTGCGCCATGTACTCGAAATACTGCTTCTCCAGGCCGAGCGCGCTGTTCTTGTGCAGCGTGAAGTTGATCGGCTTGCCGTAGTACTTCTTCACCAGCTCCTCGAAGCGCACCATGGCTTTGGTGAACGCGTGGTCGTCGTTGAACTGCGACGCGCCGTTGAGCGTGATGGTCTGCGCGGCCACCGACAGCGGCAGGGCGCAGGTAAGCAACACGAGCGCGCGGGCGCTCAGGGTGACGAGCTTCGACATGATTCCTCCTCGGGGTATGAACGGCGGGCGCGTGCGAGGCGCCCGGCATTGTCGGGCAGGCGGGGCCTCAACTCAAGGTTCGCGCACCCACCGCCCGGAGCGGGGCGCCGCCGCGCTCAGGCGGCTACCGCATCAACCGCTCAGCCCATGCGTGGCCAGCAGCGCGCGCATGCGCGCACAAGCAAGGTCGGGATCGCGCAGCAGCCCGGCACGGTCGGCCAGCCGGAACGCCTCGGCGAAATGCAGGATGTGCCGCGCGCTTTGCTGGCCGCCCACCATGACGAAGTGGTCCTGATGGCCGTTGAGCCAGGCGAGGAACACCACGCCGGTCTTGTAGAAGCGTGTCGGGGCGCGAAAGATGTGGCGCGAGAGCGGCACCGTGGGCGCGAAGATTTCGTGGTACCGCGCGCGATCGCCGGCGGCCAGTGCCGCGAGCGCCGCGGAGGCAGCCGGTGCGATCACGTCGAAGATGCCCAGCAGCGCATCGGAGTAACCCTGCGCGTCGCCTTCGATCAGCTCGGCGTAGTTGAAGTCGTCGCCGGTGTACATGCGCACGCCCGGGGCCAGACGCCGGCGCATGGCGATTTCCTTGTCCTTGTCGAGCAGCGAGATCTTCACGCCGTCGACCTTGGCGGCGTTGTCGTTGAGCACCGCCACCGCGGTGTCCATCGCCTTCATGTGATCGGCGTTGCCAAAATAGCCGGCGAGCGCGGGATCGAACATCTCGCCCAACCAGTGGATGATCACCGGCTGCTTCACCTGGCGCAGGATGCGGCCGTACACCTTCACGTAGTCGTCCGGCGATTTCGCGCACGCCGCGAGCGCGCGACTGGCCATGAGAATGATGCGACTACCCGCCTGCTCGACCGCCGCGCACTGCTCTTCGTACGCCGCAATCACCTGATCGACCGTGAGTGACGGCGAAGGCGCGAGATGATCGGTGCCCGCGCCGCTGGCGATCACAGCGCCGGGAAACTCCTTCGCCGCGGCAACCGAACGGCGGATCAGCTCGAGCGAGTTGGTCCAGTCCAGGCCCATGCCGCGCTGCGCGGTGTCCATCGCTTCGGCGACGCCCAGTCCGAGCGACCACAGGTGGCGACGGAAGGCGATGGTCGTATCCCAGTCGATCGCGGGCTCGACCCACGG
>CADECO010000011.1:32717-34757 GCA_902825905.1 uncultured beta proteobacterium | reverse complement strand
TTCGCGCCTTCGAGCAGATTCCACTTGAACGGCGTGTTGTCGTACAGGTGGCGGATGAACAGCTCCCACTCGGCCTTGAACGCGTTGTCGAAGTTGATCGAGTTGGGCACCTCCTGCCAGGTGCCGAAGAAGTCGATGGTCTGCGGGATGTCGGGATTCCACACCGGCTTGGGTGTGTTGACCCTCGCCTGCGAGAAACAACGCTGCAAGCCCACCACTGCCGAACCATGCGTGCCGTCGACCTGAAACGTCACCAGGTCGTCGCGCCGGACCCGCACGCACCACGACGAGTTGATATGCGCGACCGTGCCGCTTTCGAGCTGGAACGTCGCGTACGCAGCATCGTCGGCGGTGGCCTGGTACCGCTTGCCGTCCTCGTCGATACGCTCGGGGATATGGGTCGCGCCCAGACAGGAGACGCTGCGCACGCTGCCGAACAGGTTGTCGAGCACGTAGCGCCAGTGGCACAGCATGTCGAGGATGATGCCGCCGCCTTCTTCCGTCTTGTAGTTCCACGACGGCCGGTTGATCGGTTGCAGGTCGCCCTCGAACACCCAGTAGCCGAACTCGCCGCGCACCGACAGGATGCGTCCGAAGAAGCCCGCGTCGATCAGCATCTTCAGCTTGAGCAGACCGGGCAGCCACAGCTTGTCCTGCACCACGCCGTGCTTGATGCCCGCCTTCTGCGCCGCGCGATACAGATCGAGCGCCTCGGCAAGATTCGTAGCCACCGGCTTTTCGCAGTAGACGTTCTTGCCCAGGGCGATCGCGCGCTTGAGCAGCGCCGGGCGCATCAGCGTGGTCGCGGCATCGAAGAACAGCGTGTCGTCCTTGTTGGCCAGCGCCTGATCGAGGTCGGTGCTCCAGCGCTCGACGTTGTGCGCCTTGGCCAGCGCCTTCAATTTGTCGGCGCTGCGTCCGACCAGGATCGGATCGGGCATCACGCGCGTGCCGTCGGCCAGTCGCACGCCGCCCTGCTCGCGGATCGCGGCGATCGAGCGCGCCAGATGCTGATTGGTGCCCATCCTCCCCGTGACACCGTACATGATGATGCCGAGGCGTTTCTCGCTCACATGTTTCTCCTGATCGAATCCGTTTCGCGTCGGAACCGGCGCACTCAAAACTTCTGCCGCCGAATCACTTCGATGACCGCGGCATTGTCGATGTCCCCGTCGCCGTCGGCAATCGCACTCTGCAATAGCCGATCGTGCACGGTCGATAGCGGCAGGCGCATCCCCAGCCGCCCGGCCTGCGCGAGCATCAAGGTCACGTCCTTCGCATGCTGGCGCAGCCGGCCCTCGGGCGCGTAGTCGCGCGCGAGCATGCGCTCGCCCTTGATGTTCATCACCTGCGAGAACGCCGCCGACGATTTGAGCACACCCATCATCGCGCGCGCATCGAGCCCGAGCTTCTCGGCGAACGCTATGCCTTCACCCAGCGCGGCGCGATTCAATCCAAGCACGAGATTGACCACCAGCTTGGCGCGCGCCCCTGCGCCCGATGCACCGACGTGAAACCACTGTTTGGCGATCGCGTCGAAGAAGTCCTTGTTGCGATCGGCAGCCGCCACCTCGCCGCCCACCATCATCACCGAGTCGCCGCGGCGCACCTGCCCGCTCGATCCGGAGACGGTTGCATCGAGATACGCCACGCCCTGCTTCGCGCACCGCTCTGCAAAAGCAGGGATTCGATCCGGATCGCTGGTGGTGACGCTGATCACGGCGCGCGGGGTCTGCCCGTTGCCGCTCAGCACGCCGTGATCACCCCACAACGCACGCTCGATGTCGTTGTCGTCGAACACCGCCAGCACCACGCGATCGGCGAACTCGACCGCCGCGCGCGGCTGCGCGAGCGCCACGCCGCCCTGTGCGCGCAGGTGCGCGATGCGCTCAGCGTTTACGTCACACCCGGCGACCGCCCAGCCTGTTTCCAGCAAACGTTCGGCGATCGCCGTGCCGACCAACCCCACGCCGATCACCGCGATCTTCTTCGTACCCGCTCCACTCATTGATTCGCCCACCTGGGTTGTTTCAGTTCGAT
>CADECO010000011.1:31005-32617 GCA_902825905.1 uncultured beta proteobacterium | reverse complement strand
CGCTCCACGTGTCCGAGCCCGAGCAACGCCACCAGCGCCAGATCCTGCTGCACCGCCACGCCCGCCTGACAGGTGAGATCCTCGGCTGACATGAAGAAGCGCCCCTTGCCATCGTCGCCCGCGGCGGCATTCCAATGCGCGCAGCGCGCCGCGTTCAGGATCGATTTGTAGAGCCCCTTGCACGCTTTCGACGACACGCCGGCGTAGCCAAGCTCGCGTCCGCGCGGGAACACGCTCAGCTCGCTGTCGGACTCGTCGATCAGCAGCGGCACCTTCGCGGCAAGCGACGCCACCGAGCGTGCCAGCGCGTTGGCGCGACCGATCGGCTGCTCGATGAAGATCGTGCTCGTGGCCAGCCGCTTGAGGGCCGCGGTCTCGTTCATGCGCCGCCACAGCGTGGCAATGCCCTCGACATCGTCGTACTGCTCGTTGCCATCGAGCGTGGCCTGGTACGGCGCACCCGCTCGATCGAGCACCGCCGCGATGCGCGTGAGCCGATCGAGATCCTCATCGAGCTTGCCGCCGACTTTCAGCTTGAAGTGACGATGACCATAGCGCTCGATCACCTGTTCGAGCGTCTCGGGCAGACCGTCGTTGCGCGGGGTCTTCACGTCGCCCGCGGTGATCGGATCGACCATGCCGACGGTATGGCGCGCATCGAGAATGGTGGGCGCGTGCAGTGCGCCGAGCCAACTCGTGAGATCGAAGCCCTGCAGATCCGGCGTGAGGTCGCTAGCTTCGATGCCGGCCAGATTGCGGCGAATCGCATCGAAGAACGACACGCCCAGCAACCGGCACGTGGCATCGAGCACCGCGCGATCGACGAGCGCCGGCCCGAAGCACGCCACCAGCGGATTGAGTCCGCGCGCGGCGCACGATTCGATGTGCGAGCGATAGTGCGCGGCGTAGTGGCCGAATGCGGTACGCGCATTGCGGTCGCCGGTGTAGGCCGCGGCGGCGATCGTCGTGGCATCGCGAAGTTGCTGGAAGTTGTCTTCGTTGGACAACGCGAGGTTCTTGTCGAACCACTTAGGCGCGAGCAGCTCGGCGGCCATGCCCCAGCCTTCGCGTCCGTCGTCCAGGCGCACGCGCACCCGCACGAACGCCTGCGGCGCAGCGGTGAGCGTGACGACGCCGAAGCGGAACGGCAGCCGCAGTTGCACGTCGCGCTCGTGCAGCTCGACGTTGAGGACTTTAAGCGTCGGCGTAGGCGTTGGCGTGGACGCAGTCATGGCTCTTTCGTATCGGCGGGTCAGTCCATCGCCAGCACGCCGCGCGCTTTGAAGATGTCGCGAATGCGTCCGGCGTAATCGTTGAACGCGGGCGGCAGCTTGTCGAGGCGCCGCGGGCGGGGCAGATCGATATCGAGAATCTCGACGATCCGTCCGGGACGCGGGCTCATCACCACCACCCGATCGGCCAGCAACACCGCCTCGGGAATGCTGTGCGTGATCAACAGCGCGGTCTTGCGCTTTTCCATCCAGATGCGCTGGATGTCCATCGAGATCTGCTCGCGGGTGAGCGCATCGAGCGCGCCGAACGGCTCGTCCATCAATAGGAGCGGCGGATCGTGCACCAGCGCACGGCAGATCGACACCCGCTGGCGCATGCC
>CADECO010000011.1:29677-30905 GCA_902825905.1 uncultured beta proteobacterium | reverse complement strand
AGCCCGGCCACCATCTTGAGGATGGTGGTCTTGCCGCAACCGCTGGGGCCGACGATCGCGACGA
Source organism: uncultured beta proteobacterium (assembly GCA_902825905.1). Taxonomy (GTDB): domain Bacteria; phylum Pseudomonadota; class Gammaproteobacteria; order Burkholderiales; family SG8-39; genus CADEDU01. The sequence goes on along the minus strand of CADECO010000011.1, from coordinate 30,841 downwards.
ACTCCGATTGCGCGATGTCGAGGTTGACCTCCGCGCAGGCCTCCACCGCACCGCCCTTGGTCTCGTAGACCTTGGCGACGTTCTGCAGGCGAATATAGGGCTGGGAGGATTGCACGGAGGGTCGCATCACTTCTTGGGCAGGTAAGGCGGCTCCGACAGGAAGCTGTTGGTGTAGTAGAGATTCATGTCGGGTTGCGGCTTGAGCTTGGCGAATTTCTCCAGCAGCTCCTGGCTGTCTTTCCAGTCCGCGACATCCGACCAGCCGATCGGCTTGCCCTTGGTGCGCTCGGTATGCACGATGCTCAAGGTGCCGTCGATCTCGAGCAGCGCGATCTCCTTGGTGAACACCGGCGCGGCCTTCATAAAGATCGCCGCCGCCTCATCTCGGTTGTCGCGCGTGTACTGCCAGCCGCGCTGCGAGGCGCGCAGGAACCGGCGCAGCCGATCCTGATTCTTTGGATCCTTGGCCCAGTCGTTGTTCGCGATGATGGCACTCGATAGCGTCGTCACGCCCGCCATGTCGTACAGCCGGGTCCAACCCATCTTGACGCCGGTCTGCAGTTGCATGCGCGGCCCCTGGTCCATGAAATAGCCCAGCAACGCATCGGCCTGCTTGTTGAGCACCGCCTGCTCCTTGGCCGCCGGGTTGGCCACCGTGATCATCTGCACGTCGTCGAGCTTCATGCCCAGCTTGCCCATGAACGCGGTGAAGATCGCCAGGCTCGCGTCGCCCGCGGTGATCGCGATGCGCGTGCCCTTGATCTCCGCCACCTTCGTCGGCCGAGCCGAGTCGGCGCGGTAGATGAACGCCATCGGACTTTGCTGCAGCGTCACGCCCACCGCCTTGATCGGCATGCCCGCGGCCACGCCGCGCATCATCGTCGCCGCATCGACGTAGGCGACCGGGCTGGTGCTGTTGGCAACCAGCTGCGCCACGGTGGTCGATCCGCTGCCTTCCTGGATCTCCACGTCGAGCCCTTCCTCCTTGTAGAAGCCCTTGTCGCGCGCCACGAAGAATGCGGCGTGCTCGCCGTACAGCGTCCAGTTCAGCCGGAACGGGAACTTGTCTTGGGCCGCGGCCGGATTGCCAAGCAGCGCGAGCGCCGCCGTGGTCAGCGCCAGGAACGATCGAACTCCTTTCATGTCTGCCTCCTCGTGGTGAGT
>CADECO010000011.1:27610-29577 GCA_902825905.1 uncultured beta proteobacterium | reverse complement strand
GTTTCGAGCACCTCAACGATATAGAAGAAGATCAGGCCGATGAACGTCAGCGCGAACAGCGTCGCGAACATCAGCGCCGTTTCTAGATTCGAATTGGTGACCAGCAGCAGATAACCCAGCCCCTTGTCGGCACCGACGAACTCGCCGACCACCGCGCCGGCCACCGCCAGCGTCGCGGCGACCTTCAAGCCGCTGAACAGGTACGGCAGGCTGGTGGGCAGGCGAAACTGCGCGAACACCTGCAACCGGCTCGCGCCCATCGAGCGCGCCAGATCGTTCATCTCCGAGGACATCGAGCGCAGGCCGACCGCCGCGTCGATCACGATCGGAAAGAACGAGATCAAAAACGCCACCAGCACCTTCGGCAACGTGCCCACGCCGAACCACACCAGGAACAACGGCGCGATCGCCACCTTGGGCACCACCTGAAAGAACAGCAGCGTCGGCATGATGAATTTGTCGAAGCGCTGCGACGCGGTGATCGCAACTGCCAGCGGCACCGCAACGGCGACCGCGAGTCCGTAGCCGACGAGCATCTCGTAGGTCGTCACCCAGGAGTGGCGCAGCAGCTTCGGGAACTCGTCGATCATCGTCGCGATGATCGTCGTGGGCGGCGGGAGCAGATACGCCGGCGCCTTCGATACGATCACGCCGATCTCCCACAGCACCAGAAACACCAGTACGCCTGCGAACGGGGTGAGTCTGGCGAGCAACGCGGCGCCGATGCTGCGCTCGGGCTTGGTCTGGGCGGTGACTGCTTCGCTCGACATGGCGTGATCTAACCCGCAGCGACCGGCCGCAACGCTTCGATCGCGCGTGCGTTGGGCGTAACGCCCAACCCGGGTGTCGACGGCACGTGGATCACGTCGCCGCTGGCTCGAAGCGCGGGCTCGATCGTGCCCTTGTCGACGATGTACTGCGGACCGTTGAGCGCGGCCGGTCGAGTCAGACCGCCGGCTGCGAACAGATGGATCGATGCGGCCAGCGACCAGTCCGGATCGGTGAGTCCGGATGCGAAGAACGCGAGCCGACGCTCCTCGAGCAGGCGCGTGATCCGCGCCGCGTGCCACAGTCCGCCGCAACGCGCGATTTTCATCGCGATGCCGTTCATCATGCCCAGCGCCATGAACTCCTCGGTCTCGGCCGGCGACACGATGCCCTCGTCCATCAGGATCGGCAGCGCACCTTGCCGGGTGAGCGCCTGATAGCCGCGAATGCGGTGCGGGGGCAGCGGCGATTCCCACGCCTGGAAGCCCGCATCGGCGAACTGCGGTGCCATGCGCAGCGCGTCGTCCAATTCGTAGCTGGTATTGGCATCGCACCAATGGAAACCGCTCGGCGCGAACTCGCGCACCGCACGCACCAACGCCAGATCGTAGTCGGGCGTCTGCGGATAGCCGACCTTGACGTTGAAGCTCGAATAGCCGAGCGCCCTGCCCTGCTCCATCAATGCACGCGCGCCTTCCAGCGTGGGCGATTGCACCGTCCAACTCAACTGGATCGACGACTGACGCACACCACCGAGCAGTTCCGCCACGCACTTGCGCGTGCGCTTGCCCCACAGGTCGTGACATGCCAGGTCGATCGCGGCCTTGGCCAGCGGCTGGCCGACCGAGAACGACGGCCGGATGGTGCGCTCCATGCGCGCGTGCACGTCGGCGAGATCGGTGGGATCGGCGCCCAGCACGGCGGGCAGCAGATACCGCACCAGCGTGGACTCGACCGACTCGCAGGTCTCGTACGTCCACGTCTCGACCGGCACCGATTGCCCCCAGCCCTGCACGCCGTCGCTGTCGGTGAGGCGCACGATCACCGACGGGCGCATGCCGCCGCGAAAGAACTTGAATTCGCCCACCAGCGGGTAGTCGAAGCGGCCCAACTCGGCGCGGACGATCGTGCTCATGCCTGCAGGGATGAATGCGTTCGTCTGCTTCTAACCCAGCGATCGGTGGTTTGCAACTCATCAG
>CADECO010000011.1:23967-27510 GCA_902825905.1 uncultured beta proteobacterium | reverse complement strand
GAATGGCTGGTGGCGGCGCCCTCCGAGCAGGCGCTCGCCGATGCCACGCGCGTGGTGCTGCACACCCAGGAACAAGCAGGCATCGACGTGGTGTGCGACGGTGAGCTGTATCGCTTCGACATCAATCACCCCGAGACCAACGGGATGATCGAGTACTTCATCCGGCCGCTCGATGGCATTCGCACCCGCGTGCGCTTCGATGAGCTGATCACGTATCGCAATCAGGCCAGCACGCGGTTTCGCACGCGTCCGCCCGGTGTGGTCGAAGGCCCGATCACCAGCGGCGCGCTCGATCTACCCGGCGCGTGCCGGCGCGCGCGGCAACTGGCCAACCGTCCGTTCAAGTTCACGCTCACCGGCCCGCACATGCTGGCCAAGACGTTGGTGGACAAGCACTACAAGAACGTGCAGGCGGTGTGTTTCGCGATTGCCGACGCGCTGGCCGAACAGGTGCGCCACTGTGAGGCCGACATCATCCAACTCGACGAAGCCAATCTGCCCGGCGCACCGGACGAGTGGAAGTGGGCCGCCGACGCGGCCAATCGCGTGCTCGACGCGGCGAAGGGCAAGGCCGCGATGCACCTTTGCTTCGGCAACTACGGCGGCCAGTCGATCCAGCGAGGCGGGTGGGACAAGCTGATCGACTATCTCAACGCGCTGCACGTCGATCACATCGTCATGGAGAACGCGCATCGGCCCGCGGAGGAATTGGCCGTGTTCAAGGGCCTGCGACCGGAGATCGGCATGGGGCTGGGCGTGATCGACATCAAGCGCACCGAGGTCGAGACGCCTGAACAGATCGCGCGCGCGATCGAACGCGCAGAAGGCGCGATCGGCGCCGGACGCATCCGCTACGTGCATCCGGACTGCGGCTTCTGGATGCTCAAGCGCAACATGGCCGACGGCAAGATGCGTGCGCTGGTGCAGGGGCGCGATCTGTTCGAGGGACGCGGCGCGGCTAAGGCGGCTTGATGACGCGGCGTTACTTGCGACCAACTGCTTCGATAGTCAGCGCTTCAATGATCCCCTGCACGTAGCCGATCGACCGCGCGGCGCACGCGCGTCCGTCGGGCTCGTACACGAATGGTTCCATCGCGATCGTGCCGCGGTAGCGGTGTCGCATGAGCGCCGCAATCACCGGCGCGAAGCGGTCGGTGCCTTCGCCTGGTCCGCGACGATTGCGATCGTTCAACTGCACGTGCGCGATGTGTCCGCTCGGCAGCCAGCGATCGATCAGCGCAGCCGGCGACTCGGTATCGCTCAGCGCGGCCGACGAGGTGTCGAGCATGGTGCGTAACGCCGGATTGCGGATCTGATCGATCACGGCCGCCGCCTGCGCGACGGTGTTGATCACGTCGGTCTGATCGGCCGACAGCGGCTCGATGCAATAGACGACGCCCGTCGCGCTCGCGTGCTCACCGGCCTGCGCCCAGCATTGCGACGCGCGGGTGAGCGCCACGGCATGCTCCTCGCCTTGCGGCGTGCGCCGCTGCGCGGGGGATCCGTGCACGAGATACGCGCCACCGAGTTCGGCGCACAGATCGATCAACCGGCGCATCACATCGACGGATCTCGATCGCAGCGCGCCGTCGGCCGTGGTGATCGACAGGCCCGCCGGCTTCACCAACAACCAATGCAAGCCGACGATGGCGATGCCGGCGTCACTCGCGACGCGACGCGTCTGCGCCACCTGCGCCGTCGTGAGCTGATCGGGGGCATCACTGATCGTGAACGGCGCAAGCTCCAGCCCTTCGTAGCCGAGCGCGCGGGCATAGACGCATTGCTCGGCGAACGGCATCGGTTGCAGCACTTCATTGCACAGCGCGAGCTTCATCGCGATCTCCAGATGCGGCCCAGCGTGGGCTCGGTCATACGGCGCCGAGCGCTAGCCCCGCCGTGGCAGCGGCAGAACCCGCCAGGCTCGCGCGACCAACGCCTGCACGCTGCGGAAGTTGAGCAGGATCGTCACCACGCAGATCAGCGCGAGCACCAGACTGATCGGCCGGGTGAAAAACGGTGTGAGGTCGCCGTCGGAGAGCACCAGACCGCGGCGCAGATTCTTGTCGAGCAGATCGCCCAGCACGATACCCAGCACGAACGGCGCCATCGGATAGCCATAGCGGCGCAGGATGAATCCGGCCACGCCGAAGCCGAGCATGGTCCACACATCGAACAGCCGCTGCGAGATCGCGTAGGAACCAATCACGCACAGCACGAACACGATCGGCATGATCACACTGCGCGGGATCTGCAGGATCATCAACAGCGGCCGCACCAGCAGCAGTCCGAACACGAGGATGCCGATCGTCGCGAACAGCATCATCGCCACCACGTCGTACACGAACTGTGGGCTGTTCACCATGATGAGCGGTCCGGGCTGAACGCCGTGGATGATCATCGCCGCCATCAACACGGCTGCGGGGGCGGAGCCGGGCACGGCGAGTGCGAGCACTGGAATGATGGCGCCCGGCACGCATGCGTTGTCACCGGTTTCGGCCGCCATCAACCCTTCCACCGAGCCTTTGCCGAACTGGTCCTTTTCCTTGCTCGCGCGGCGCGCGGCAGCGTACGACGACCACGACGCGACGTCCTCACCCACGCCTGGGACGATGCCGATGAAGGTGCCGATCACGCCGGAGCGCAGGATGGTGCGCCGGTAGCGCCACACATCCCCGAGCCGCGGCCAGTGCGATCCAAACGTGCGCAGCTTCGGGCGCGCGCTACGTTCGGCCAGCACGGTGAGCACTTCGGCAAAGCCGAATGCGCCCACCAGCGCGGGTATCAGCTGAAAGCCGCCGGCGAGATCGCGATTGCCGAACGAGAATCGCTCGAAGGCGTGCACCGGGTCCTGACCGATCGATGCGATGAAAAGACCCAGGAAACCGACGAGCCAGCCTTTGAGCGGATCGCCGCCGGTGAGGTTGCCCGAGATGATCACGCCGAACAGCGCCAGCCAGAAGAACTCGAACGCGCCGAACTTGAGCGCCATCTCGCCAAGCAGCGGCGTGAACAGCGCGAGAAAGAACATGCCGATCAGCGTGCCGAGCACCGAGCCGGTGGTCGAGATGCCGATCGCGCGGCCCGCTTCGCCGCGTTGCGCGAGCGCGAAGCCATCCAGACACGCGGCTGCATTGGCCGGCGTCCCGGGAATGTTGAGCAGGATCGCCGAGCGCGAGCCACCGTAGATCGCGCCGACGTACGCGCACACCAGCACCAGCAGCGCGATGTTGGCCTGCATCTTCAGCGTGAGCGTGGTGAGCAACGCCACGCCCATCGTCGCGGTGAGGCCCGGCAGCGCGCCGATGATGATGCCGAGCAGCGTCGCCGCCGCGATGATCGCGAGCGTGGTCGGCGCGGCGAAGCTCGCGAGCGACGTGCCGAAGAGCGTCAGACCGTCAAGCATCGCCGGCAATATGGCGCGCACCGCGTGCCACAAACCAGGCCCCCTCCTTCTCTAGCCGCGTAGCGGCGCGAGTAGAGGGAGGGTAGGGGGAGGGAGAGCGTCCAACTCACGGAAGGCGGACCAGAAACACTTCCTGGAAC
>CADECO010000011.1:20704-23867 GCA_902825905.1 uncultured beta proteobacterium | reverse complement strand
GGGGGAGGGAGAGCGTCCAACTCACGGAAGGCGGACCAGAAACACTTCCTGGAACACCAGGGTCACGGCCAGCGCGGTCCCCGCCCCGCACGCAGCCGCGATCAGCAGGCCGCGCCCGCGCTCATCGCGCACGCGTCGCTCGGGCCACTGCAACACCGCGATCGCGATCGATACGAACAGGAACGTGGCAAGCCAGAACGGCACACCGCGACCGACCAGCCCGGCCCCGTAAGCCAGGCACAACGCAAGCGCGATGAAGAAGCGACGCAGGCTGAACGCGTCACTCGCTGAAAGTGTCGGCGTGCCCAGGTCACCGGCCGTGAAGTAGCTCGCCCCTGGCGCGACGCGTAGCGAGCGAAGCAGCAGCACCAGGCCAAGCAACGCGATGCCGATGCCGAGCGCGGCCGGCACCAATCCGGGAGCGGTGTAGGGATTGATGTTGAGCTTCTCGAGCCGGTCCATCGACCAGCCGCCATGGAAGATCGCCGTGCCGATGGTGATCCAGGCGAGCGACCAGTACAGATCGGATCGCGAGGCGGAAACGGATGGGTTCAAGGCGGCGGGAGCGATGGGTCGGGAGCCGAATCGTATCGCGGCACGTCGATGCGATGACTCGACGTGGGTCTGGAGTCGCTGCGCAACGTCTGTGGCGGAAGGGCACCGCGGCGGGATCCCTTCCATCCCGCCGCGGCTCCTCGTCCCCTCTCCTCCTCAACGTCCGGGGAGTTGCGCGATTGCCGCTATGCGTGCGGCTGATTCGCGCTCAGCGCATCGAATTTTGCTTTAGGGCTTCGGAATACCGACCGAGTCGGGCGCGACCTTGGTCTTGCCGCCGGCGTGCATCAGCCAGGCATTGGCTTGCACCGCGGGAAATGCGGCCTTCTGTGCGGCCTCGCCGGCGAGCGGTCCGAAGAAAGCGCCGCGGCTCTGTGCGTACTTCTTGAGGGCCGCGTTGTTGGCGATCTCGCCCGACCAGAGTTTCTCGAGCGTGCCGATCACCTCGGCGGGCACCCCCTTCGGAATGAAGATGCCGAAGTAGTTGGTCGGTGCGCTGAAGTTGGGAATGGCCTGGGTCACCGGCTGGATGGTGCCGAAACCTTCGATGACGATCGGCTTGTCACCGACGCTGGCCAGCGGACGCAAACGCTTGGCGCGAATCATGTCGGCCTGCTCCACCGCGAGCTGCGTGGTGACTTCTGTTTCGCCACCCACCGTCGCCACGACAGCCGGGTTGCCGCCGTCGTAGGTCACGTGACGGTACTTCACGCCGGTCGCGCGCGCGATCGCCTCCATCGCGTTGTGGCCGCCCGAAGTGACGCCGGCCGTGGCGACCGTTACCTGTCCTGGCTTCGCCTTCATCGCATCGATCAGCTGCTGGATGTTCTGGTACGGCGTGTTCGGATTGACGCCGACCACCGGCACGTTCGCAACGTTCAGGAACAGATGCCAGTCGGACAGATTGGTCTCGAGCATGCCGAGCGCGCGATAGACGCCGAGATCCTGCGCGGCCCCTGCGGTCCAGGTGTAGCCGTCTTTGGCGGCTTCGAGTGCGTTCTTGGTGCCGATCGAGCCCGATGCACCAGGTTGATTCACGATGACGATTTTCTGACCGAGCGACTTCTCAAGTTCGCCGGCGGTCAGGCGCGTCACCTGATCAGTCGACCCGCCCGCGGCCCAGGGCACGATGATGGTGATCGGTTTGGTCGGTTTCCACTGCGCCGACGCATTGAACGATACGAACGCGCCGAGCGCACCAAGGGCGATCAGGAGCGCGATTCTGCGCCATGTCAGCACCAGCATCGGAATCTCCAGAGTGGGACTGCGGGGGCGGTGATCGGGAACTCACCGGACGCAGTGTCCGGTCAGCCTGCTCAAGCCGCGTGCCAGATCAGCGTGGTCAAGCGGTGAGAGATCAAGCAGCGAGGTCGCATATGCGATGTGCCCGCCGCACCCTGCTGCGCCCAAACCCGCCGGCGCGCGATCGACGATGCGGAATTGCTACCCCCAAAACTCGCGGTGAGCTTGTAACCCATCCCAGGGTCATTTGCAATTGGCGCTGCAGCGATGTGATTTGTCGGGCATTACGCCGGTAACTTCGGGCGCGCACTTGCGATAAGCTTACGCACGTTGGCGCTGTCGTTCGCAGTCCGGGTTTTCCTCTTCGCGGCGCGCTTCAACGCCTTCCTTCATCGCATGCATTCACCGCGCACTTGTTTGCCGCGTACTTTCACCGAGAATTCCATCTCCGACGAACCATGCGTGCGCGCAGTCTGACTTGACGGCTGCGCATACCGAAAACCATTCCGCATGTCCTGGCTCGATCTCTACCTGCTCTCACTTGTCGTCGCGCTGATCGTCTTGCTGGTCATGCGCTTCCGCGGCTGAAGCTCCGGCACCCGCCCCGTCATCGAACCTCGCGTTGCGTGCGTTCGCAGCCGCGAGCAATCGATTCCGTTCAGCCAAGCTCCGGACCGGCGATGGTCCACATGCTCGCCGGCTGGGCGATCTCACCAGGATCGCCGAGCACCATGCGGGTGTACGGCCGTTGCACCCTGAAGCCATTGGCCTGCAGCACGGCACGCAGGCTTTCGTGTGCATCGACCGCGTCGAGAAACACGCTGCCATCGAGCGTGCCCAACACGGCATTCAGCAATGCATGCGCGGCCGAATCGGCGTCGGCGACGACCGGTCCGATGTAGGTCGCGCGGTTGCCGTCGCGTCCCAGCGCGAAACCGCGCAACGCGCCGCCATCGCTTGCCGCGCACGCAAACGTTCGGGATCGTGCGTGCAACCGTTGAAGCAGCGCGATGCGATCGGTACCGAACGCGCGTCGATCAAGCGCCGCGATCGCCGGCCAATGCTCTGGGGCGATCGGCTGCACCTGCACCGCGCTGGGTAAGTGTTGATCGACGCGTCGCGTCGGCAACTGCGCTTGCCAGCGCGTGATGGTCCAGCTGTCGCGAAATCCCAAATGCGAATACACCGTCCGACCCGCCGGCGTGGCATCGAGCACGGGCACGCGGCCGTCGCGCTGCAATTGTTCGATGCATCGACGCAGCAATTCGGTGGCGATGCCGCGACGCCGGTAGCTGGCATCGACCAGCACCATGCTGATCCAGCCCAGTCGCGGACCGTGCGGCAGCGTGGCGGCGGTGGCGATTAC
>CADECO010000011.1:13336-20604 GCA_902825905.1 uncultured beta proteobacterium | reverse complement strand
TCGCGCCTCAGTAGCCGCCGTCGCGCACTTCGAAATGGGTGGGCTTGTCGAGGCTCGACTGGCCGCGCGCCACCCAATCGGCCGTCCAGTCGAGCAACCGCTCGATGTCCACGCGCGGCGGTCCGAACAGCCGCGCCGCCTCGGTGCAATCGACCAGCCAGGCGTCATTGCCCTCGACGCCTTGTACTCGCAGCGGTTTGCCCAGCCGCTGCGCCAGGCCGGCCGCAAGCACGCGCACACGGTGGATCGGCCCCGATACGTTCAGTCCCGAGCTTGGCCGGGTGCAGTGCGCGAGCGATCGCAACGCCTGCTCGTTCGCATCGCCCTGCCAGATCACGTTGACCGCGCCCATCGCCAGATCGACCGGTTCGCCCGCGAGAATCCGGCGTGCGATGTCGTGCAGTACGCCGTAGCGCATATCGATCGCGTAGGACAGTCGGAGCAGGCGCCCCGCCGTGCCCAGCGTTTGCGAGAAATGCCGAAACACGCGCTCGCGTGCCACGCACGAATTGGCGTACTCGCCCGGCGGGGTGAGTACCGTGTCCTCGCTCGCGCCCGGGCCGGCGACCGGCACGAACCGGTACACGCACGCGGTGGAGAACGCGACGATGCGTGAAACAGAAAAACGTTCGGCCACGTATGCCGGTACCAGTGCATTCATCGCCCAGGTGAGCGGCTGGTTGTCGGCGGAGCCGAACTTGCGCCCGGCCATGAAGATCACGTTGGCGGCATTGGGCAAACGATCCACCGCGTGGCGATCGAGCAGATCGGCGGCAATGCACTCGATCCCTTCACGCTCCAACTGGTCGCGCAGCCCTGGCTCAGTGAAGCGCGCCACGCCGATGACGCGTTTTGAAGGCGCTGCGCGGCTGGCCATTCGCGCCAGAGTGGGCCCCATTTTTCCGCCCACGCCGAGCACGATGATGTCGCCTTCGAGCCGTGCGAGATCGTCGATGAGCGCCTGCGACGGCGTCGTCATCACCGCTTCGAGGTGCGCGACGCTGTCGAAGCGCGCAGGCAGCGACATGGGCGCCTCAGGGCTGGCGATGCTCGCCGACCTTGATGATCTTCATGGTGTTGGTGCCGCCCGCCTTGCCGATCGGCTCGCCGATGGTGAGCACGATGAGATCGCCCACGCTCACCACCTTGTTCTCCAGCAACACCTTCTCGGCCTCTTCGAGGAGTTCCTCGCGATCGTGGCCGATGTAGCGGACCGAGATCGGATACGTGTCGCGGAACAGCGAGCAGCGATAGCGCGTGGAGGTCTGTGCCGTCAGCGCGTAGATCGGCACGCCGCAGTTGAGTCGCGACATCCACAGCGCGGTCGAGCCTGATTCGGTGAGCGCCGCGATCGCCTTGACCTTGAGGTGATACGCCGTGAACAGCGCCGCCATCGCGATCGACTGGTCGATGCGCGTGAACACCCGATCGAGGAATTCGCGATCGAGCGACACCGACGCCGACTGCTCGGCCGACGCGCAGATGCGGCTCATCGAGTCGATCGTCTCCACCGGATATTTGCCCGAGGCGGTTTCAGCCGAGAGCATTACCGCATCGGTGCCGTCGAGCACTGCGTTGGCTACGTCCGACACTTCGGCACGCGTCGGCACCGGGCTCGCGATCATCGATTCCATCATCTGCGTCGCAGTGATGGTGAGTTTGTTGCGCTCGCGCGCCATGCGAATCATGCGCTTCTGCAGCGACGGCACGGCGGCATCGCCGACTTCCACCGCGAGGTCGCCGCGCGCGACCATGATGCCGTCGCAGGCGTTGAGGATGTCTTCGAGCGCCTGGTTCTGCACCGCCTCAGCACGCTCGATCTTGGCGATCAGCATCGCCTTGCCGCCGGCCGCACGCATCAGCTCGCTCGCCAGGTACATGTCGCGCCCGCTCTTGGGAAACGACACGGCGAGGAAATCGACGCGGATCTTGGCGGCGGTGCGGATATCCTCCATATCCTTCGGCGTGAGCGGCGAAGCGGTAAGCCCGCCGCCCAACCGGTTGATGCCCTTGTTGTTCGATAGCACCCCGCCGTGGCGCACGGTGCTGTGCACTTCGGTGCCCACCACGCGCGTGACGTCGAACACGATGCGCCCGTCATCGAGCAGCAGCACATCGCCGGTCTTGACGTCCTGCGGCAGCTCTTTGTAGTCCAGGCCGACGCGCGAGTCGTCGCCCAACTCGCAGGCCGCATCGAGAATGAACGTCGCGCCCGGGTCAAGCGTGACCTTGCCGTCCTTGAACTTGCCGATGCGGATCTTCGGACCCTGCAGATCGGCCATGATGCCCACGGTGCGCCCGGTCTTGCGCGACACCTCCCGCACCAGCTCGGCGCGACGGATGTGATCGTCCGCGGTGCCGTGCGAGAAGTTGAGCCGCACGACGTCAACACCGGCCAAGACCATGCGCTCCAGCACCGCCGGATCGCTCGAAGCCGGACCGAGGGTCGCGACGATTTTCGTGCTGCGAAGCATGGATTTGCGCGAGGAGAAACTGAGGGGAAGGGAGCGATTTCAGTCTAGCACGCGGATCTTTACGATCCGGCGTCGCGCACGCACGGCAACGGTCAGCCGCGCGCGCGTTGTTCGAGGATCTCGATCGCCGGCAGCGCCTTGCCCTCGAGGAATTCGAGGAACGCTCCGCCGCCGGTGGAAATGTACGAGACCTTGTCGGTGATGCCGAACTTGGTGATGGCCGCGATCGTGTCGCCGCCGCCGGCGAGCGAGAAGGCTTTCGACTCGGCGATTGCCTTGGCGATGATGCGCGTGCCCTGCGCGAACTGGTCGAACTCGAACACGCCCACCGGACCGTTCCACACGATCGTACCGGCCTGCTTGAGCAGATGCGCGATGGCGAGCGCCGACTGCTGGCCGATGTCGAGAATCATGTCGTCGTCGGCGACCATCTCGGTGGATTTCGGCGTGGCCGTCGCACTCGCGCTGAATTCCTTCGCGGTGACCACGTCGATCGGCACCGGCACGATTCCGCCTTTGGCCTTGATGATCTCGATGATCTTCTTCGCCTCGCCGACCAGATCGGGCTCCGCGAGCGATTTGCCGATCTTGCCGCCGGCGGCGAGCAGAAAGGTGTTGGCGATACCGCCGCCGACGATGAGCTGATCGACCTTGTCCGCCAGCGAGGCGAGGATGGTGAGTTTGGTCGATACCTTCGAGCCGGCGACGATCGCCACCAGCGGTCGCGCCGGATTGCCGAGCGCGCGCGACAGCGCGTCGATCTCCGCGCCCATCAACGGGCCGGCACACGCCACCTTGGCGTACTTGGCGATGCCGTGCGTGGTCGCCTCGGCGCGGTGCGCGGTGCCGAATGCGTCGTTGACGTAGACGTCGCACAGCGCCGCCATCTTCTTCGCGAGCGCATCGTCGTTCTTCTTCTCGCCCTTGTTGACGCGGCAGTTCTCCAGCAGCACCACCTCGCCGGGCTTGACCTCGACGCCATCAACCCAGTTGCGCTTGACCGGCACTGGCCGTTTCAGCAGCTCGGCCATGCGTTGCGCGATCGGCTCGAGCGAGTCTTCAGGTTTGAACGCGCCTTCGGTGGGGCGCCCGAGGTGCGAGGTGACCATCACCGCAGCGCCGGCCTCGAGCGCATGCTCGATCGCCGGGATCGAGGCGCGGATGCGCGTGTCGTCGGTGATCTTGCCCGCGTCGTCCTGCGGAACATTGAGATCGGCGCGAATGAAAACGCGTTTGCCGGCCAGCGGCAGATCGGTCATCTTCAAGACGTTCATGGTGGGCTCTATTCCTTGCAAAGAACGAAGCCCACGCGGACGTGGGCTTCGGATCGTTTCATCGCCGCCTGCGGTTGCGCTGCGCAGTTGCCCGCGGGCTCGCCCGCGAAGTCAGCCTGCGCGGGCCACTTACTTCGCGCCCATCAGCGCGATCGTGGCATCGAGCATGCGGTTGCTGAAGCCCCATTCGTTGTCATACCAGGACGAGACCTTGACCAGCGTGCCCTCGGCGACCTTGGTGAGCGTCGAATCGAAGATCGACGAGGCCGGGTTGTGGTTGAAGTCGACCGACACCAGCGGATCCTTGTTGTATTCGAGGATGCCCTTGAGATCGGTCTCGGCGGCCTGCTTCACCGCGTTGTTGACCTCCTCCACCGTGGTGGCGCGCTTGGCCACGAACGCCAGATCGACGATCGATACGTTGATGGTCGGCACCCGGATCGCGTAGCCGTCGAGCTTGCCGTTCAGCTCCGGCAGCACCAGCCCCACTGCGGCGGCGGCACCGGTCTTGGTCGGGATCATCGACTGCGTGGCCGAACGCGCCCGGCGCAGATCTTCGTGATAGACATCGGTGAGCACCTGGTCGTTGGTGTAGGCGTGCACCGTGGTCATCAGGCCCGACACCACGCCGATGCGGTCGTGCAGCGCCTTGACCATCGGCGCCAGGCAGTTGGTGGTACACGAGGCGTTCGAGATGACGGTATCGCTCGCCTTGAGCGTCTTGTGGTTGACGCCATAGACGATGGTGCCGTCGACGTCCTTGCCGCCTGGGGCGGAGATGATCACCTTCTTGGCGCCGGCCTTGATGTGGCCGCCGGCCTTCTCCTTGGTGGTGAACAGGCCGGTGCACTCGAGCACCACGTCCACGCCCAGGTCCTTCCACGGCAGCTCGGCCGGATTGCGCACCGCGCACACGCGGATCTTGTCGCCGTTGACGAGCATGTTCTCGCCTTCGACCACGACCGTCCCGGGAAACTTGCCGTGCGCGGTGTCGTACTTGAGCAGATGCGCATTGGTCTGCGCATTGCCCAGATCGTTGATGGCGACGAACTGGATGTCGTGCTTTTTGCCGTCTTCGTAGTGGGCGCGCAGGATGTTGCGGCCGATGCGTCCGAATCCGTTGATTGCGACTTTGATGGTCATGACTAAGCTCCGAGAAGTTTCCGGGCGACGTTGGCGACGTTGTCCGGGGTGAAACCGAAATGCTTGAACAGCTCGGGGGCTGGCGCCGATTCACCGAACCGGTCGATGCCTACGACTGCGCCCTCCAGCCCCACATATTTGCGCCAGCAATCGGTGACGCCGGCCTCGATCGCCACGCGCGGCACGCCGCGTGGCAGCACCGCGTCGCGGTATGCAGCCGGCTGGCGATCGAACGCCTCGGTGCACGGCATCGACACGACGCGTACGCGAACGCCCTGTTGTTCGAGCAACCCGCGCGCCCCCACGGCAAGATCGACCTCTGATCCGGTGGCGATCAACACCACCTGCGGCGCCCCTGCTGAGTCGGCCAGAACATAGCCGCCGCGGGCGATGTTCTCAATCGCTTGTGCGTCGCGCTCGTGAAATGTGACGTTTTGCCGGGTCAACAACAGGCTGGTGGGACCGTCGTTGCGCCGGATCGCGGCGTTCCAGGACGCCAGCGTCTCCACCGGATCGCATGGTCGCCACACGTCCATGTTCGGCATGATGCGTAGCGAGGCCGCGTGCTCGACCGGTTGATGCGTCGGCCCGTCTTCCCCAAGCCCGATCGAATCGTGCGTGAACACGTAGATCGCGCGCGCCTTCATCAGCGCCGCCACGCGCAGCGCATTGCGTGCGTAGTCGGAGAACACCAGGAACGTGCCGCCATAAGGGATGAATCCGCCGTGCAGCGACAGGCCGTTCATGACGGCGCACATGCCGAACTCGCGCACGCCGTAGTAGAGGTAGTTGCCTCCGCCGTTGCCATCGCCGCCGTTGCCTGCGCTGATTCGCGCGATGCCCTTGGCACCTTTCCAAAGCGTGAGATTCGATCCCGCCAGGTCGGCCGAGCCGCCGATGAGCTCGGGCAGTTTCGGTGCGAGCGCCTCGATCGCGTTTTGTGAAGCCTTGCGCGTGGCGATCTTTTCCTTCTTCGCACAGACATCGGCCAGCGCGGCAGCGTAGTGGGCAGCATAGTCAGCCGGCAACTCACCCCTCATGCGCCGCTCGAATTCGCCGGCCAGCTCGGGATGGGCCTTGGCATAGGCGGCCAGCCGCGCGCGCCAGGTGCTGCTCAGCCCTGCGCCGCGCTCACGCGCATTCCAGTGCGCGGCCACCTCCGCGGGTACAACGAAGGGCCCATGCGGCCAGCCGATCGCCTTGCGCGTGGCGTCGATCTCCTCGGCACCGAGCGGGCTGCCGTGCGCGGCGCCGGTGTTGGCCTTCTTCGGTGACCCTTTGGCGATGACCGTCTTGCACGCGATCAGTACCGGCCGATCGGCCGATTCATGCGCGGTGCGAATCGCGCGATCGACCGCCTCGACGTCGTGCCCATCGACGTTCGCGATCACGCGCCAGCCATAGGCCTCGAAGCGTCGCGCGGTGTCGTCGGTGAACCACAGGTCCATCGACGCCTTCTCCGAGTCGATCGAGATGCGATTGTCGTCGTAGAGCACGATCAGCTTGCCCAGGCCGAGCGTGCCGGCAAGCGAGCACGCTTCGTGCGACACCCCTTCCATCAGACAGCCGTCGCCCGCGAACGCGTAGGTGCGGTGATCGACGATCGCGTGCCCGGCGCGATTGAACTGAGCGGCCAGCGCGCGCTCGGCGATCGCCATGCCGACGGCGTTGGCCAAGCCCTGGCCAAGCGGGCCGGTGGTGGTCTCTACGCCTGGCGCGCAGCCGTACTCGGGATGCCCGGGCGTTTTCGAGCCGAACTGGCGGAAGCGTTTGAGCTCCTCGATCGGCAGGTCGTAGCCGCTCAGATGCAGCAGCGCGTAGAGCAGCATGGATCCGTGCCCGTTGGAGAGCACGAAGCGGTCGCGATCGGGCCAGCGCGGATCGGCCGGATCGTGACGCAGATGGCGCGACCACAGCGCCACCGCGATCTCGGCCATGCCCATCGGCATGCCCGGATGCCCGGAGTTGGCTGCCTGCACGGCGTCCATTGCCAGGGCCCGGATGGCGTTGGCCATGTCGCGCACGGCGCCGGCGTTCGTCTGCTGAGTGGAGGAAGCTGTCACGCGCCAGGCCTTTGCGGAAGGAGGAGTTGCGGGAGTAGCAGCGCGTCGGAACACGAACCGAGCGGGACGCGAACCGAACGATCACCAGGATGGCCGCGGCGAGCACCAGGGAACGATGCCGATCGGACTTGAGAATCGGATTGGAATCGAATTTGGATCGATAATGCGGGTACGGCGCGAGCGTCAGCGCGTAACCGATGACAAGCACTGACGCTCAACCGCGGATAAGCACTAGCGCTTAACCACTGACAGGCACTCGTAGCCACCGACAAGCACTCGTGCTTAAGCACCGATAAAATTATCGCCGATTCGCC
>CADECO010000011.1:6261-13236 GCA_902825905.1 uncultured beta proteobacterium | reverse complement strand
TTCCTCTGCTGATTCCGCGTTCTGGAGACTTCGATATGGCTAAGGTGGCGTTTCTAGGCTTGGGGGTGATGGGCTTTCCGATGGCAGGACACTTGGCCAAGGCGGGCCATGAGCTCACCGTGTTCAATCGCACCCGCGCCAAATCCGAAGCCTGGGTCGCCAAACACGGCGGCAAATTCGGCGCAACACCGAAAGATGCGGTGGCCGGCGCCGAGATCGTCTGCGCCTGCGTGGGCGACGACCCTGACGTACGTGAAGTGACACTGGGTAGCAACGGCGCGTTTGCGGCAATGAGCAAAGGTGCGGTGTACGTCGATCACACCACCGCGTCGGCCAACATCGCCCGCGAGCTGGAAAAGGAAGCGAATGCGCGTGGTCTCGGATTCGTCGACGCGCCGGTGTCGGGCGGCGAAGCGGGCGCGCAAAACGGCGTACTCACCATCATGTGCGGTGGCAAGGCCGATGCCTTCGAGCGCGCCAAACCGGTGATTTCGGTGTACGCGCGCATGATCCAATTGCTGGGGCCGGCCGGATCGGGGCAACTGGCGAAAATGGTCAACCAGATCTGCATCGCTGGTCTGGTGCAGGGCCTGTCAGAGGGCATCGACTTCGGCCTGCGCTCCGGCCTCGACATGAAGGCGACGCTGGATGTGATCGCCAAAGGCGCCGCGGGCTCCTGGCAGATGGAGAATCGCGGCAAAACCATGGTCGACGACAAATTCGACTTCGGCTTCGCGGTCGACTGGATGCGCAAGGACCTGCGCATCTGCCTGGAGGAGGCTCAAGGCAACGGCGCCAGGCTGGACGTGATCCGAACCGTGAAGGGCTTCTACGACGAAGTGTCGGCGATGGGTGGCGGCCGCTGGGACACTTCCAGCCTCATCAAGCGGCTGCGCAAGACGTGAGCAGCTGTACCAAGTGAATGCGTGAAGGATGACGAGTGAAGGGTGAAGAGCGAGAAATCGATCCGCACGTCACGTTTGCTCGGTCTGCGCCCTTGAAACGCCATCGTCAGCCCAAACTTAGCGGCACCTCGCCCTGAATCCCCTCGCGCCACCCTTCATCCTTCCCGCCGCCGCCATGATCGATATGCCGTTTTCCGCACCGCTCGCGTTCATGCCGGGCGTGGCCGCGCCGGAAGGGAGCCATCCGGCCGCGATCTGGTTCGCGTTTCGCGACACCGAACTGCTGGTGGCGGGCGATCGCGCTGCGCCGCGCGTGCCGTCGTTGCATGAGTTCGAATCGCTTGGGCTGCCGCTGTTGCGCGCGCAGTATCTGGGCAAGCTGGGCAATGCGCCCTGCTTCGCCGGTGAGGTGCCCAAAGACACCTCATCACACACCGGCTGGGAATTTCGCGGTTTGCGCGCACTGTTCGGCGCACTCGACGAAGCGCATTTCGCCCTCGCCGGCCGCGCGCTGCAGATCATCGACTGGGATCGCACGCACCTGTTCTGCGGCCGCTGTGGCACACCAACGGTACTGCGCCAGGACGAACGCTCGCGCGAGTGTCCGGCATGCAAGCTGGTGGCCTATCCGCGGCTCGCCCCGGCGCTGATGGCACTGATTCGCAGGATGCCCGACGAGATTCTTCTTGCGCGCTCGCCGCGATTCGCCCCGGGCATGTACTCGGCGCTCGCCGGATTCGCCGAGCCGGGCGAGACGCTGGAGCAGTGTCTGCATCGCGAGGTGCTCGAAGAGGTCGGCATCCGCGTGAAGAACCTTCGTTACTTCGCCAGTCAACCCTGGCCGTTCCCGCATTCGCTGATGATCGCGTTCATCGCCGACTACGACTCTGGTGAAATTTCGCCCGATCCACTTGAAATAGAAGCGGCTCAATGGTTTAAAATCCGCGACCTTCCGAAATTGCCCATGCCGATCAGCATCGCAAGAAGGTTGATCGATGCGGCGATCGCCGAGATGGCACAGGCGCGGAAGGCTTAGGAACGCGTAGGTAGCAGAAGCGTCCGGTTCGATTGCCGCTAACAGAAAGGCACGGATCGAATCAACCGGCGCCTGATGGCATTCCGCTGATTGAAGCGTGTGTGCCCCATGCGGGGCACAAAGGGGGGAGACGGTTGCAGTGCGAACGTCTCCAATTTTTGTGACTGCATTACGGGGATTTATGCAAATTGGACGGACTGCACATCGTTGCCAACCTATACGGTTGCAAGGGGGACGCGCGTTTCTTCACTGACGGGCAGGCGCTGCGTCAGTTCGCGCTCGATTCCATCAATCGGGCCGGTCTCACAGTTCTCGGAGACCTCTTCCACGAGTTTCCCGACGGCAAAGGCGCCCCAACGGGCGGCGGCGTCACGGGCTGCGTGGTTCTCGCCGAATCGCATTTGGCCATGCACACCTGGCCCGAGCTGGGCAGTGTCACGCTGGATGTCTACGTCTGCAATTTCACGCAGAACAACGACGCCAAGGCGCGCGGCGTGGTCGACGATTTTCTCGGACTGTTCAAGCCCGAGGAGTTCGTGCGCCACGAAGTACCGCGCGACAAGCAGCTGCTCCAGGAATGGATGAATCCGGACTACGGCTTCACCCTGCACTCGTCCAGGCGCATCGCGCAGATGCGCACGAAGTTCCAGGACCTGGAAATCCACGAGACGCCGCAGTTCGGCAAGCTGTTCCGCCTCGACGGCTGCAACATGACCTCGGAGAAGGAAGAGTTCTACTACCACGAGAACCTCATCCATCCCGCGGCCACGGCGCATCCGGCCCCGAAGCGGGCGCTCATCATCGGCGGCGGTGACGGCGGCTCGAGCGAGGAGCTGTTGAAGCACCCCTCGATCGAGAAGCTCACGCTGGTGGAACTCGACGACAAGGTGATCGAGATCGCCCGCGAGCATTTCGCCGGGATCCACAACGGCGTGTTCGATCACCCGAAGCTCGAGCTCATTGTCGGCGACGGCCTGAAGTACCTGGCCGAAACCAGGGAGAAATTCGATCTCATCGCGCTCGATCTGCCCGACCCGATCGGACCGGCCGAGTTGCTCTACGAGGCGGCGTTCTTCAGCGATTGCAAGCGCGCGCTCGCCGACGGTGGCGTGCTCACGCTGCACATGGGCTCGCCGGTGGCGCGGCCCGATCGCGTGCGCGCCATCTACGCGCGGCTGGCCGAGCAGTTCGCGGTGGTGCGGCCGTTCGTGATGTTCATTCCGCTCTACGGCACGCTGTGGAGCATGGCGACGTGTTCAGACTCGGTGGATGCGGCTGCGGTGTCTGTGGCCGAGATCGAGAAGCGCATCGCCAAACGGAATCTGCGCGATCTGCAGTACTACAACGGCTCGACGCACCAGGCCGTGTTCGCGCTGCCCAACTACGTGCGCGATCTCACCGTGGGCCGCAGCGAAAGCGTGACGCCGCTGCCGCGCAGACGCCGCGCGGTCGGCTAGAGAGTCTCCTCGTCACGCCGCCTTTTGCCTCGCCTGCGCCATCCGGCAGGCGAGCGCAAATGCGTTGCGCATGGCGCCGACGTTCGCCTTGCCCTGACCCGCGATGTCGTACGCGGTGCCGTGCGCGGGTGTGGTGATCGCAATCGGCAACCCGCCGTGCACGGTGACGCCGCGCTCGAATCCCATCAGCTTCATCGCGATCTGACCCTGGTCGTGATACATGGTGACGATGCCGTCGTAGGCGCCGCCGCGCGCGCGCACGAAAATCGTGTCCGCCGGGAACGGGCCGTCGGCCGGCCAGCCGCGTTTGGCCGCGCGCTGCACGCCCGGCGCGATGATGTCGATCTCCTCGCGACCGAAGTTGCCGTTGTCGCCGCCGTGCGGATTCAGCGCGCAGACCGCCAGCTTCGGCGCCGCCTTGCCTGCTAGTTGCAGACCACGGTAGAGCAGGCCGACGCCTTCCTCGATCGCCTCGACGTTCAGCATGCCGGCCACGTCCTTGAGCGGCACGTGCGAGGTGATGCGCGAGGTCCACAGATCCTCGAGCACGTTGAACTCGATGCACGGGCCGGTCCAGCCGAGCACTTCGGCGAACCAGTTCAACTCGTCGGGGTGATTCATGCCGCCGGCACGCAGCGCGCTCTTGTTGAGCGGTGCGAAGCAAAACGCATCGGCCGCGCCACGCCGGACCATTTCGACGCCCACGCGCAGACCCTCGATCATGAACCGGCCGTTGTCAGGCCCGGCCTTGGCCAGCGCGAAAGCGGGCGCCTCGCGCCCCGACCAGTCCACCCAATCGACTCGCGCCGCACCACCGATGTCGTAGCGAACGCCCGCGGCCTGCATGCCCGCCTCAGCACTTGCCCGGCTGGCTATGAGCCGCACCTGCGCCGCCCCGACAGACGCCGGATCGGCAAGCAGCCGGGCGGTGATCTCAGGCCCCACTCCGGCCGGATCGCCGATGAACAGCGCGATGCGTGGCGCCGGGATATTGGTCGTTCGATCGTCGCTCATTGTGGAACGCGCTCACTCATTGCTGAATCTTGATGTTGGCAGCGCGAATCAGCGCGCCGAAGCGGTCGAACTCGGCCTTGTTCATCGCACCGAGCTGCGCACCGTCCATGCCGCCAGGCTCACCGCCAAGGCCTTCGAGGCGTTTGTGCACATCGGGGAGTTTGAGGATCTTCGCCGTCTCGGCGTGGAGGCGGTCGATGGCCGACTTCGGTGTGCCGCCGGTGGTGAACAGGCCGTACCAGGTGCTCATATCGACCCCATTGACGCCCGCCTCGGTCATTGTCGGTACCTCGGGCAGCTCGCGCGAACGCGCCGCCGACATCACCGCCAGTGGCCGTACCTTGCCGCTCTTGATGTGGCCCATCGCCGAGGAGGTGGTATCGAACGAGAGCTGGATCTGCCCGCCGATCAGGTCGGCCAGCGCCTGACTCGATCCCTTGTACGGTACGTGCACCATTTTCAGCCCGAGTGCGTGGGCAAACGCTTCGCCGGCCAGATGCTGCGTGCTGCCGGTGCCCGACGAACCGTACGAATATTTCTCCGGCTGCGCCTTGGCGAGCGAAATCAGCTCCTGCACGTTGCGCGCCGGCACGTTGGTGTTGACCACCAGCACGTTCGGCACCGTGACCAGCAGGGCCACCGGCGCCAGATCCTTGAGCGGGTCGTAGCCGAGCTTGAGCAGATGTGGGGCAATCGATTGCGCGGTGTTGGTGGCCACCAGGATCGTCGTGCCGTCGGCGGATGCCTTGGCGGTGATATCGGCGGCGATGGTGTTGGATGCGCCCGGACGATTCTCGACGATGAACGACTGCCCGAACGCGGCCTGATACTTGTCGGCGAGCATGCGCGCGATGATGTCGGTGCCGCCACCAGGCGAGGCGCCGACCATCACGCGCACCGATTTGCCAGGCCAGGACTGCGCCAGCGCCACGCTCGCCGACAAGGCAAGCGCTGCCGCTGCAATCAGACGTCCCGATGAATGCATGGAGCGACTCCGTTGTTGCTTTGAGGGCGCGGCAGGTTGCCATAGGGCGCCGGATCGCGTCCAGTGCGGATCGATGCGATGCTTGCGTTGTAATCGTCGGCCGCGCGATGCGATCCACCTGATTCGAGGAACCTGTATGACCGCCAGATTCAAACTCGGCTACGTCGGTGTCGGACTGATGGGCCTGCCGATGGTGAAGCATCTGCTGTCGCGCGGCTACGCGGTACGCGCGTTCGACATCGTTGGCGATCGCTTGGAGCAGGCACGCGCGGCCGGTGCGACCACAGCCGGCTCGGCTTCCGAGGCAGTGTCAGGCGCCGACGTCATCGTGCTCAATCTGCCCACGCCCGAAGCGGTCGAGGAGGCGATGTTCGGTGAACGCGGCGTCGCTAACGCGATCCGCCCGCCGCAACTCCTGCTCGACTTCTCCACCATCAAGGTGGACCAGTGCAAGCGCTTCGCGGCACGACTCAAGACGGACACCGGCTGCGCATGGATCGATGCGCCGGTCTCAGGCGGGCCGCCGGCTGCCGGCACCGGCTCGCTCACCGTGATGGCCGGCGGCGCGCACGACGACATCGCACGCCTGGGGCCACTCTTCGACGACGTAGCCGCGCGCTTCACGCACGTCGGCCCCACCGGCGCGGGCATGGTCGCCAAGATGCTCAACCAACTCATCGTCGGCTGCGGCCACGCGGTGATGGCCGAAGCGGTCGTGCTGGCCGAAGCGGCGGGAATCGACGCTGCCAAGCTGCCGGAGTGTCTGGCCGGCGGGCACGCCGATGGCTCGCTGTTGCAGAAGCTTTATCCGCGCATGGTCCGCCGCGATTTCGCACCGCAGGGTTACGCGCGCCAGCTCCTGAAGGATCTCGAGATGGTCAACGAGCTGGCCGGCCAACTCAAAGCACCGACACCGATGATGGGCGAAGCGCTCACGCTCTATCGCATGCTGGTGCATCTGGGTCACGCCGAGCTCGACACCGCAGCGGTACTCAAGTTGTACGAGCGCTGAGCGGCGGACGGAGGCGAATCGCTACGGACAGTGGCTGACGGTTGCAGGCGGAAAAGCGGCTGCCGCGATTGCTTGCGCCGCGCCACAGGCCCCCGTACATTGCGGGCCCAATGAGCCGCGGGTGAGTCGCACGGGTGCGTGTCTCGCCTCATGCAAGGGCGTGACCGCGACGCGATCGCGCCAACCTCGCACCAAGCCAACCTCGCACCAAAGGAGATCCTGATGCTTCGAATCCCCGTTCTGGCGCTCGCCGCGAGCGTCGCACTCACCCTCGCGTTCAATGTGCATGCGCAAGTCAAGCTGCGCTGGGCGCATGTCGGTGTGGCGAACGCGCCGCAGACGCTCTATGCCGACGAGGTCGCCAAGCTGGTGAAGGAACGCACGCAGGGTCGCGTCGAGATCACGGTGTTCCCCAATTCTCAATTGGGCGGCGTGGGCGAGATGGTCGACGGCGTGCGCGCCGGCTCGATCCAGATGGGACACCACGACTTCGCCTCGCTGGGCAAGTTCGTCTCGACCGTATCGGTGTTCAACACGCCGTTCGTCTATCGCGACGCGGCGCATAG
>CADECO010000011.1:1872-6161 GCA_902825905.1 uncultured beta proteobacterium | reverse complement strand
CCGGTCGAAGTGGCCGAGCTGGCCACTGCCCTGGCGACCGGGTTGGTGGTCGGTCAGGAAAATCCGCTGGCGAACATCTTCAACCTCAAGCTGCACGAAGTGCAGAAGTACGTGATGCTCACCGGGCACATGCAATCGGCGCTGGCGTTGTTCATCAACGAGCGTGTATGGCAAGGCATCCCCGCGGCCGACCGCAAGATCATCGAGGACACCGCCTACGAAGTCGGCCAGAAAACGCTGCAGTGGGATCAGGAGACCAACGACAAATACCGCAAGGACCTGGAAGCCAAGGGCATGCAGTTCATCGATCAGAAGGATGGGCTGGATATCGAGGCGTTCCGCAAGGCGGTACTCGCGCAGGTGAACAAGGACTTCCCCGACTGGGCGCCTTACATCGAGCAGCTGCGTGCGGTGAAGTAGCTCGGCGCGCGCGCCCCGTGCCCGGCTGTTCACGTATGGACTTCGCGTGACCGGCACGCTTCGCGCCGCGCGCACGATCGTGCGCTGGCTCAGCCTCGCGCTGCTCGCGGCGCTCGTCATTACACCGCTGGCTCAGATCGTGATGCGCGGGGCGTTCAACCTGCCGTTCGCCGGCGCCGAGGAGCTGGCGCGCTATTTCCTGATCGCGCTCACCTTCATCGCGGCGGTGTACGTGTCGGAGCAGAACGCGCAGATCCGCATGGAGGAATTCCAGGGTGCGCTGGCGCCGCGGCCGCGCTGGCTGCTGCAACTGGTGATCGATGCGTCGGGCGTTGCGTTCTATCTGGTGCTGTTCGCGGCCTCCGCAATTACCGTGGCGCGCAACCTCGACAACAAGACCGCCACGCTGGAGCTGCCGTTTCCGGTGCTGTTCGCGCCGATCGTGATCGGCTCGGCGCTGCTGGCGGTCGAGGCGGCAGTGGAATTGGCGCGACGCTGGCGCGAACATCGACCCGATGCCAAGCAGACCACGCTCGCCTGAGCGCAACGCCGAGGCGCACGCATGACCGGCTTCATCGTCATCGCCGCGTTCGTGTTGCTGTTCATGCTCGGCTTTCCGGTGGTGCTGGCGATCGGCATTCCGTCGGTGGTGTATCTGCTCGCCAACGACCTGCCGATCGACGTGATCGCGCAGCGCACGCTCTACGCGCTCGACTCGTTTCCGCTGGTCGCGGTGCCGGTGTTCCTGTTCGTGGGCAGCGTGATGAACCATGCCGGCATCTCGAAGTTCATCTACCGTTTCGCCGATACCGCGGTCAGCCGACTGCCCGGCGGGCTGGCACAGGTGAACATCTTCGGCAGTCTGGTATTCGCAGGCATGTCGGGCTCGGCGCTGGCGGATGTCGGCGGCATCGGACGCATCGAGATCAAGTCGATGACCGACAAGGGCTTCAAGCCGGAA
The DNA here is from genome assembly GCA_902825905.1 of uncultured beta proteobacterium. Taxonomy (GTDB): domain Bacteria; phylum Pseudomonadota; class Gammaproteobacteria; order Burkholderiales; family SG8-39; genus CADEDU01. The sequence continues at coordinate 4,780 of CADECO010000011.1, read as the reverse complement.
TTCGCCTCGGCAGTGACGTGCGCCTCGGCGATCGTTGGCCCGATCTTCCCGCCTAGCATTCCGCTGATCCTGTACGGCACGATCACCGGCGTGTCGGTGCTGCAGCTGCTGCTCGGCGGCATCGTGCCGGGGTTGCTCTGCGTCGCGATGCTCATGTTGATGACGGCTTATCTCGCGGCGCGGCGTGGCTACCCGCGCGCAACCCGCTGGCCGACGCCGCGCGAACTGCTGCACGACCTGCTCCCCGCGGCGCCTGCCGTGGCGGCCCCGGTGATCCTCATCGGCGGCATGTTCTCAGGTTGGTTCACGCCGACCGAAATCGCCGCGGTCACAGTAGCGTACGTGCTGCTGATCAGTCTCGTGTTCTATCGCGAGCTCACCTGGCGCGGCCTGATCGATGCCGGCCTGGAGACGCTACGCTCGTCGGCCGCCATCCTGCTGATCATCGCGGTCGCGGCGCTGTTCGGCTGGATCCTCGCGGTCGAGCAGGTGCCACAGGCGATGACCAAGGCGTTCCTGTCGATCTCGACCGATCCGACCGTGCTGCTGTTGCTGGTCAACGCGCTGCTACTGGTGGTGGGAATGTTTCTCGACGCGACCACCGCGATCCTGATCATCGCGCCGATCATCGCAAAGCCGCTGATGGCCGCGGGTGTCGATCCGGTGCATCTGGGCATGGTGGTGGTGTTCAACTTGATGATCGGCCTGGTGACCCCGCCGATGGGCCTGGCGCTGTTCCTGGTCGCCGACATCGCGAAGGTACCGATGCGCGCCGTGTTGCGCGAGATGTGGCCGTACTACGTGCCGCTGCTGGTGACGTTGGCGCTCATCACTTTCATCCCGGCGCTCACGACCTGGGTGCCGCGGCTGGCGATCGGCAATTGAGCGGCAAATGAGCGGCAAATGAGCGGCGCCCGCGCCACGCGCTAGTCGGAGCGCGAGTCCAACGCATCGAGCACGTCGGCCAGAAACTTCCACTGGTTCCACGCCTCGGCGCGAATCGCCAGACCCACGCGCACGATCACGACACGCTCGGCGGGCAGGATGGTGATGCGCTGGCCACCGAAGCCGGCGGCCTGCAGCAACGACTCAGGTACGCGCTTGTAGAGGTGGCGCTCGCTCTCGGGCACGCTCACCCAGAAGTGCGCCCCAAACACCTCGCCGTTCGACGCACGCGCCGTCGGCTTCGCAGCGTGTGCAACCCAGCCCTCCGGCAGGATGCGCTCGCCCTGCCACACGCCATCGTTCGCATACAGCCAGCCGAACCGCGCGTAGTCGCGCACCGTGCCGTAGATGAACGACGAGGCGACGAAGTTGCCGGTGGCATCGGTCTCGAGCGTGGTGTCCGTCATGCCGATGCGATCGAACAGCGCACGCCGCGGAAACTCGATATGCGACTCACCCGGACCGAGTTTCAGTCGCACCGCACGCATCAGCACGTTGGTGGTGCCGCTGGTGTACTTCCAGTCGATGCCCGGCGTGGCGCCGGCTTTCGCCTGCGCTGCGAATCCGCTCACGTCGCTGGTGCGCCATAGCATCAGATTGACGTCGGAGCGCGGGTTCAGATAGGTCTCGTCGATCGCCAGCCCGCTGGTCATGCGCAGCATGTGCTCCCAGGTGATGTGGCGGCGTTCGTCGGCCACCCACTCCGGAATCGGCAACGGATCATCGAGGCGGATGCGCCCGTCGCGCACCAGCATGCCCACCAGCGCGTGGGCCACGCTCTTGCCGATCGACCAGCCGGGGAAGCGCGAGTCGGCATCGAAGCCCTTGGCATAACGCTCGGCCAGCACGCGACCGTCGCGCAAGATCATCACGCCACGGGTGCGCTGCTGCAGTTCGCCGTCGTCGGTGACCTCGGCGAACGCGCGGTCGATCACCGCCTGCAAGCGCGGATTGGGCTCGCTTTGCGGCAGCCACGGCAATGGTTTCGACAAGGCGCGCGCCGGCTCGGCAGCCGCGGTGCGCAGCATCGCGGCGTTGCGCATGGCGCCGTCGGTTGCAGGCGGCACCGGCTCGAACGTGAGCGCGCAGCCTTGGCCGCTGCGATGCACCGCCCGCGTCGGCGAGATGCCGAAATACGATGCCACGGCGCTTTGCGAGGTACGGTCGATGCGCGACTGCATCCAGCGCATCGTGAGCGCCGGGTAGAGATTGCGCAGATCCTGCGCGACCACCGCCTCGTGCGCCCGCCCGCCGACGAACACCTCGGAGCACAACTGCTTGGCGTAGAAACCGGTGGAAATGAGGATGACCGTGTAGGTCACCCCCACCGCGGCGATGCTGACGAGCGCCGTCGCGCCGATGAATACGCGCAGCGGCCAGCGGCGGCGGTTGGAGGGTTCGGGTGTTGCGCGCGAGTCGTTACGTGCCAAGGAAAGGAAACTCCACTTCGGGTCGCTCACCGACCACCAGCCGCGCCAGGGCCGCGCCTGAGCCGCAGGCCAGGGTCCAACCGAGCGTGCCGTGTCCGGTGTTGAGATAGAGATTAGTCAGCCGGCTCTGCCCGATCAAGGGCACGTTCGACGGCGTCGCTGGACGTAGTCCGGTCCAGAACTGTGCACGAGCCGGATCGCCCGCGCGCGGGAACAATGCAAACGTGCGCTGCACGATAGCCGCGCAGCGCCGCTCGTCCGGTTCGGTGTTGTAGCCGTTTAGCTCGGCGGTACCGGCCACACGCAACCGATCACCCAGCCGCGAATACACCAGCTTGTACGACTCGTCGTTGAGCGCCACCCGGGGTGCGATCGCGCCCGCTTCGAGCGGCAAGGTGATCGAGTAGCCCTTGGCCGGATACACCGGGATGTGCATGCCGATCGCGCGCAGGAGCAGTGGCGAGTAGCTGCCCAACGCGAGCACGTAGGCATCGGCGCGCAATACCTCGTCGTTGCCGCCGTCGTCGCGCACA
>CADECO010000011.1:0-1772 GCA_902825905.1 uncultured beta proteobacterium | reverse complement strand
CCCGACTCGTCGATCGGCGTGAAGAGACCGCCGACGACGCGCGGCGCGGCGTGTTCGAACGCCGGCTCGAGCGCCAGACATTGCGCGGCCGTCTTGATTTTCGTGTGGATGCCCAACACTCTGGATACCGCCAGTTCGTGCGTGGCTCGTTCAAACGCCGCTTCATCGACGAAGAAACTCAGGATGCCGGTGGCGGCCTGGTCGTACTCGATGCGTGTCTCGTCGCGCAAAGCTCGCAGCGCCGCGAGGCTGAACAACGCCAGCGCGAGGATCTGCTCGGTGTTGCGGGCGGTGCGTGCGGGCAGACATTCGCGCAGGAACGCGAGCGCCCAGCGCCACTGCGCGCTGTCCCAGCGCGCACGAAACCGCAGCGGCGCATCTTCGCGACCGAGCCAGCGCACGAGCTTGCCGATCGCGCCGGGATTGGCCCACGGCTCGGCATGGCTCACCGCGACCTGGCCGCCGTTGGCGAAGCTGGTCTCCAGCGCCGCGGCCGCTTGCCGATCGACGACGAGCGTCTCGTGACCGTCGCGGGCCAGATACCAGGCGCAGGTCGTGCCCACCACTCCTGCGCCCAACACGATGATTCGCATGCTCGCGATGGTTCCAATCGCCGCAGTCTGCGTGCAGCCTAACAGGTCGATGCTCGACCAACCAGTTGCTCGCTACCGGTCCAACCTCGGGCTGTACTCGACAGGCCCGCCGCGCTGGCCCGGATTCCACGGCCCGGTCTGCCGCCTCGTTGCCAAAAAAATCGCGTTGCGTCGGCCACCGCGGCTCCGCCGCCAACGCGCTCTGATAGAGTCGGCGCGCTCTTCTCCCAGCCCGTCGATCATTCCCCATCGACCTTCGCCTGCCGAGCACGCCATGCGTCCGCGCAAATCCAGTCTGTCGATCACGCTTGTGTTGATTGGCGCCGCCGCGCTTGGCGGATGCGGTCGCGAGCCCGACCGCGCGCTGCGGCGCGACGTGTACGCCTCACTGGAGGACTGCCGCGCCGACTGGGGACGGGCCGAAGATTGCGAGTTGACCAGCAATCTTGCGGGGTCGGGTTCGAGCACCAGCACCAACACGCGCAGCGGTTACTACGGCCCGCGCTACTACTGGTCGAGCGGCGACTTCGACGACTCGCGACCGCGTCCTGGTTCGCGTGCGCAGCGAGTGGAAACGCTGGCGCGCAGTGGCGTGGCGTCTTCCTCCTCATCGTCTTCGCGCAGCAGTTCGGGTTCGTCGTCGCACAGCACCTCATCGGTTTCGCGCGGCGGCTTCGGCTCGTCGGCGTCCAGCCACGGCGCCTCGAGCTAGCCGATGCTGCGCAAAGCCTCCACGCCGCGGCGCGACTGGCGCCAACGGTGCGAAGACGTCGGCTTCCACTACCACACCATCGACGGCGTGTACTGGGACGAGTCGGTGTGCTACGAGTTCACCGCCGACCAGATCGACACCCTGGAAAGCGCCACCGAGAGCCTGCACAAGCTGTGTCTGGAGGCGTGCGACGTCGTCGTGCGCAAGCGCCGGTTTAGCGAGTTCGCGATTCCCGCTGCGTTTCATGATCTGGTCGTCGCGTCGTGGCAGCGTCAGGATCCGACGCTCTATGGCCGTTTCGATCTGGCCTGGAACGGTACGGGCGCGCCCAAACTGCTCGAGTACAACGCCGATACGCCCACCGCACTGCTCGAAGCGAGCGTGGTGCAATGGGACTGGATGAAGGAAGTGAAGGAAGGCTGCGATCAGTTCAACTCGCTGCACGAGAAGCTGATCGAGCAGTGGCG
>CADECO010000010.1:20325-40604 GCA_902825905.1 uncultured beta proteobacterium | reverse complement strand
CGGGGTTGGCGCTGCCGATCATCGCGGGCGTATTCATTCTCTACTCGTTCGTTGGGCCATGGATGCCCGGTGTGCTGCATCACAAGGGCTTCCCGTTCGAGCGTTTCTTCACCTACATGTACAGCGAGTACGGCATCTTCGGCGTCACGACGCAGGTGTCGTCGTCGTACATCATCCTGTTCGTGTGCTTCGCCGCGTTCCTCTCGGTTTCGCGGGTCGGTGAGTACATCAACGACTTGTGCAACGCGCTATTCGGCTGGGCGCGGGGCGGACCGGCGAAGGCGGCGGTCGCTTCCGGTGTGCTGTTCGGTTCGATCTCCGGTTCGGCGGTGGCCAACGTGGTGGCCTCAGGCATGGTGACGATTCCGATGATGCGCAAGGTCGGCTATGACCGGTCGACCGCTGCGGCGATCGAGGCCACCTCATCGACCGGGGGACAGATCACGCCGCCGGTGCTCGGAGCGGGCGCGTTCCTGATGGCCGAGATCACCGGCATTCCCTACGGCGAGATCGCGCTGGCCGCCGTGCTGCCGGCGCTGCTGTTCTACATCGCGTGCTGGATCCACGTCGATCTGCACGCGATCCGTCTCGGGCTCACCGGTCTGTCGCGCAGCGAGCTGCCGAAGCTCGGGTTGATGCTGCGCCGGCTGTATCTGTTCGCGCCGATCGTGGTGTTGGTGTGGGCGCTGCTCTCGGGATATTCGCCGTTTCGCGCCGGTGCGCTCGGGATCATCGCGGCCATCGTGGTGAGTTGGCTGTACAAGGAAGGCCGGGTCGGCCCGCGGCGCGCGATCGAAGCGCTGAATCTGGCCGCGCGCGATACGGTGCAACTGGTGGCCGTGTGTGCGTGCGCCGGCATCATCGTCGGCGTGGTCGCGCTGACGGGCATCGGCGGCCGCTTCTCACAGCTGATCCTCGGGTTGGCCGGGCAGAGCGAGCTGCTCGCGATGATCTTCGCCGCACTCATTTCGTTGATCCTCGGCATGGGCATGCCCACCACCGCCGCCTACGCGATCGGCGCGGCCGTCGTGGCGCCTGGCCTGACCCGGATGGGCGTGCCGCCACTGGTGGCGCACCTGTTCATCTTCTATTTCGCGGTGATCTCGGCGATCACGCCGCCGGTGGCGCTCGCCTCGTTCGCGGCAGCAGGCATGGCGCAGTCCGACCCTTGGAAGACATCGTGGATCGCGTTGAAGATGGGGCTGGCCACGTTCCTGGTGCCGTTCATGTTCTTCTACAGCCCGGTGTTGCTGATGAAGGGCGAGTCGCTGGCGATCGTGCAGGCCGTAGTCTCCGGTTCGATCGGGGTGTGGCTGCTCGCCTCGGCCACGGAAGGGTGGCTGGTACGGCCGGTGCCGATGCCGTTGCGTGTGGTGTTGTTCGTCGCCGCGCTGTTCCTGCTGCATCCGGGCACGGTCACCGACGTGGTGGGCCTTGCGGCCGGCGCGCTGGTGTATGCGTGGCAGCGCCGTTCCGGGCGCGCTATTTCGTGAGATACGTGGCCGTGATCGGCCACACCCAGATGATGACCATCACCACCAGCATCAGCATCCAGTAGGGGTTGGATGCACGAAAGATCTGCCCGATCGTCACGCTGGGGTCGGGAATCGCGGCCTTCACGGTGAACACGAGCAGGCCGAACGGCGGCGTGAGCAGGCCGGCCTCGATCGCGAGAATGCCGAAAATCGCGAATGCATTCGGATCCCACCCGGCGGTCTGCGCGAGCGGCCAGAAGATCGGCACGGTGAGCAGGATGATCGAGATCGAATCGATCAGGCAGCCCAGGATCAGCCACACGACGACCATCAGGATCGTCACGCCGAAATTGCCCAGCCCCAGTCCGTCGATGATGCTCTTGATGAGTTCGATGATGCCGGCGAGCGCCAGGAACTTCGAATACATCGCCGCCATCATCAGCAGGAACAGGATCGGCGCGATCGTCTTGCCCGAAGTGATGATCGCCAGGCGAAACGTCTGCCAGCGCGCGCCCTTCAACCAGGCGAACAGCATCGAGCCGGCGCAGCCCACCGCGGCCGATTCGGAGGGGGTGAAGAAGCCCGCGAACAACCCGCCCAGCACCAGCAGGATGAGTGCGATGACGCCCAGGCCGCTGATCAGTTCGGGCCGCGTGATCGGACGTTCCTGCGATTTCTGTGGGGTCGGGGCGAGCGCTTTGTTGGTCGCGGCGCGGACCGCACAGTATCCGGCCATCAGCGCGGCGAGGATGATGCCGGGGATGAATCCAGCGAGGAAGATCTTGCCGATCGAAAGCTCGGTGACGATGCCCCACACGATCATCAGCACCGACGGCGGGATGAGCATGCCCAGGCTCGCGCTGCCGGCGATCGATCCGACCGCGAACATCTTGTCGTAGCCGAGCGATCGCATCTCCGGATAGGCGATGCGCGAGAATGCCATCGCCGAGGCGATCGACACGCCGGTCACCGTGGCGAACAGCGCATTGCCGAACACGGTCGCGACCGCGAGCCGCCCGGGCAGTGCGCGCAGCGCCGTATTGCACAGCCGGTACAGATCGCCCGCCATGCCGGAGCGGCTCATGAACTCGCCCATCAGCACGAACAACGGAATGGCCGAGAACACCGAATTGCGCAGCACCGCGTAGGCGGCCTGGTTGGCCAACTCCAGCACGATCTTGAGATCGCCGAACAGCAGGTAGGCACCACCCAGGGCAACCATGCCCAGCACGATGCCGATGTGGATGCCGATCATGAGCAGCGCGATCAGCGCGACCAGCACCACGATCATCACGACGACCAGATCCATGTGCGCCCCTCTCGTTGTCGTCGTTGCCGCTAAGCGCGGGCGGGGGCGCTGCGCCGGGTGAGCGTGTGGTAGAGCAACTGCGCATAGATCAATGCGCAGATCGCGCTGAACACGATGATCAGGGTGCGCACCGGATACACCGGTACCTCGAACGCGCCGGCGCCTTCGAACTCGCGCGTCTTCCAGCTCACGATCATCGCGCCCCAACCGCCGAAGATGATCGCCAGGAACAGCAAAATGCCGAGGGCGTACGAAGCGCAGTCGATGATCCGGCGGTTGGCGTCGCTAACCGCGTCGTAGATCAGCGTCGTGCGCAGCATCGCGCCGCGCTTGATCGATGCGGGCAGTTCCAGGAACAGGATGCCCACGATCGAGTTGCCGACGATCTCGTGGGTGCCGGGGAAGGGCTTGTTGAACAGCTCGCGGCCGAGGATGTCGTAGAGGTAGATCGCGGCGAGCGCCAGCGCCCAGAATGCGGAGACGGTGCTGAGCCACTCAGTGGCGCGGGTGACGAAATCGCGGGACGAATCGTCGCGCGAACCCGTGGACATGGCCATGCAATCCTCCTCTGGTGCGCTGCGGGATATTTTTCTACTGCGCCGCAGTCTGCCACAGCGTTGCGTTCACTGGGCTGCGGCGGTCGAGTCCATTCCTCACGCGGCGGCGAAGTGCATCGACCGTATCCGATAGCGAGACAAGGCGTGCGATCCGCGCACCCGCGGTCAATCGGGGCATGGTCGCGTGCTACATTCGTTCGCAACGGGCGATGAGGATCGCCGGCTCGTACTACCGGGATGGCCCATAACGTGAACAGGTTGATGCAGCGATTGGTGTGCGCGGCAGCGGTGGCAATAGCGAGCGCGAGCGCTATCGCTCAGGAGTTCCCGGCGAAGCCGCTGCGGTTCATGATCGGATTCGGTCCTGGCGGCAGCACCGATGCGACATCGCGGCTATTCGCGCAGAAGTTGAGCGAGCGGCTCGGTCAGCCGGTCGTGCCCGACCTGCGCACCGGCGCGACCGGATCGATCGCCGCCGATGTCGTCGCCAAGGCGCCGCCCGACGGGCACACGCTGATCATGATCACCGGCGCGCATCCGGTTGTCGGCGCGATGTGGCGCAAGCCGATGCATCATCCCGTCACCGATTTCGCGATGGTGTCCACGGTGGTGGCCTATCCGGTGGTGCTGTCGGTCGCGGCCAACTCGTCGATCGCAACGCTGGACGACCTGCTTGCCCGCGCAAAGTCTCGCAAGCACGCCATCAGCTTCGGCTCGGCCGGGGTCGGCAGTGGTCAGCATCTGATCGGCGAGTGGATCGGTGCGGAGGCGGGCGTCGAATTGCTGCATGTGCCGTTCAAAGGCAACGCTGCCGCGCTCACCGAGATGCTTACCGGCCGCATCGACTTATTGATCGACACGCTGACCAGCGCCTAGCCGCACATCCGCGCGGGCAAGGTGAGGGCGTTGACGGTAACGACACGTGAGCGCTCGTCGTTCCTGCCCGATACGCCGTCGATCTCCACGGTGCTGCCCAAGGTCGACTTCGCTTCGTGGGCCGGAATCGCCACCTCACCGGGCACGCCTGCGGCGGTAGTCAAGCGACTGAACAGCGAGATCCGCACGATCCTGCAGATGCCCGACGTGCAGCAGCGCTACACGGAGCTCGGCGGTGTGCCGATGGCCTCGACGCCGGACGAGATGCGCGCGCGCGTCGAAACGGAACTCGCACGCTGGAACGCAGTGATCGACGCGCGCGGCATCGAGCGCAACTGACGCAATTGATTGATAGTTACCAAGGGGGGGCGAACTCCCCTTGTTCTGACCGTCCGCAGACCAACCCACTGGAGGATCCCATGGCCGACTCGATTCAACGCACCGACGCCATCGACAGCGCCGGCTTCCCGCTCGCATTCAAAGTCAAGCAGGGCACGAAACGCACGCCGGTCGTCGGTGCTGCCGCCGCACGCGACGTATTCAAGGTCGAACTGCGCGCGATGGGCGGGCATCAGAAGGAGTGTGTCGTCACCGAAGGCGAGGGCGGCACCGCGTTTCGCATGGTGAGCGATGAAGGGGCGGCGCTGAAAGGCACCGATCTGGCACCGTTCCCGTTGGGTTTTTTCAGTGCTGGCTATCAGGCCGATATCGAGAATCGGTTCATGGCGCTGGCCGCGGCAAAGGGCGTGGCTGTATCCGCGCTCGAGACGGAATTGGTGAACATCTACGAGTTCAATGGCTCGTTTTTCCGGGGCGACGGCAAGGGCTCGGCCGAGGCGCCGCGCATCAAGCTGAAGGTGAAGAGCGCCGCGAGCGCGGCCGACATCCAGACGCTGGCGCGGGCGGCGCTCGACGCATCACCGTTAGCGGCGTTGGTGCGTGCGCAGCCGCACAACACCTTCGCGCTGTACGTGAACGGCAAGCGCCGTGCGATCGCGGCACCACCCGCTTCCAAGGCAACCGACGCGCCCGATCCGCTCAAGACCTGGACCGGCGTGCCGCGCCCGCTGGCCGGCTCGACTGCATTGGCCGATGGCATCGTGAAAATCAACGATGCGCCGCCGCCCGACAAGAACGCGCCGCAGTTCGGGTTCTCGCAGGATCCGAGCGCCACGATCAAGCGCGCGATCGAGATCCTCGGTGTGTCGAAGTGGGCGGGTGGCGTGACCGAGTCGGAAACCTGGGCAGGGCGTCCGGTCGGTTCGCGCTTCGGGCTGAAAAGCGATGAGCGCACCGACCACGATCTGGCTGCCAGCGGCGTCGGCGTCGCCATGGCCGGCATCGCCTTCTGCCTGACGACGCAGCTGCTGCGCTATACCGAAGTGCACAAGATGAACGTGCGCGCGATCCGCATGGTGCAGTACTCCCCGATCGAGCTGACAGGATCGGCCGCCGCGGGCAACCTCAAGGCGCTCGCACATCCGCTCGATACGCATGTGTTCGTGCATGGTGACGACACCGACGAGCGCATGGAGCGCCTGCTGGTCATGGCACAGAACACCTGCTACCTGCACGCGCTGCTGCACAACCCGTACGAGACGGTGCTGCAGATCGAACTGAACGGTGTTGCCGTCTGACGGCGAGCGGCCATTTTCGAAAGCATACCGATGACGAAGGAATACCGATGAACGCCAGAATGCCCGCGCCGCGCCTTGATCCGTTGCCGAGCGATCACACCGCGGAGCTCAAGGAGTCGTTCGATGTGTACGTGCGCGCGCTCGGCTTCATTCCGAACAGCGTGCTCATCATGCAGCGCAAGCCGAAGATGGTGAAGGCACTGGCAAGCCTGGCCGCGGCAATCTGGGACCCGCAAGGCGAAGTCGATCGCGGCTTCAAGCGGCTGGTGGCGCATGTTGCCAGTCGCGCGGCCGGTTGCCAGTACTGCATGGCGCACACCGCCGGCGGTGCATTGCACATGGGAGTGGACGAGCAGCGGCTCGCAGCCATCTGGGAGTATCGGTCGAGCCCGTTGTTCTCGGAGAAGGAAAGGGTCGCGCTCGACGTGGCGATGGCGGCAGCGTCGGTGCCCAACGACGTCACCGATGAGCTGTTCGCGAAGCTGCGCGCGCACTGGAGCGAGGGCGAGATCGTTGAACTGGTCGGCACGATCTCGATGTTCGGTTTCATGAACCGCTGGAACGACACGATGGCCACGCCGCTGGAAGCCGAGCCGGTCGAAGTCGGCGAAAAGTTCCTGAGCGGGCATGGTTGGGGCGTGGGCAAGCACGCCCGCGCAACCTGAGACGGGGGAGGGCTCGGTAGTTGCCGCAGCCTGCTCCGGGCGATTACCGAGAAAGCGAAGGATTGGCGGGTTGGCGCGACTAAGGCACGTGAGCGCAGCAAACGGAACAAAACCCCGAAGCTGGCGCAACACGAACCAACCCTCAACCTACGCTTAGGAGCTTCAAATGAAACGCATCATCGCCCTCGTCCTGTCCGCCATGGCCCTGTCGAACGTCGCTTTCGCCCAGAACGCCGACACGCAATCGAACCAGCAACGCGACGCGTTCGAAGTGCTGACCAAGTACAGCCCGCTGTAATCGAGTTGCAGCATCGCAGGAATCGGAAGGTCGCCACGCAGCGCGTTGCGTCTGGCAGGCGACCGACCGAAGCGGATTCTCAACGCTGTCAGCTTTTTGTTCTGCTTTCGGGTTTTTCCTGTCTTTCTCCTCCCCTGTCTTTCTCCTCCCCTTGTGATCTTGGCGGCCGGCCTGCGGGTTCGGCCGCGTTTGTTTTTTCGCCCCATCGATAGGGTTCGCAGCGTGATGCAAGCGGCAATCGAGTCGCTGCACGCTCGCAGCTTCTTGCTATGCTTCATGCAACCTTCGGGAGGATTGTGATGAAGCTTTGGCGAGCGATCGGGTCCGTTCATAGACGGGCGGTGTTGCGGTTTGGCGCGGTGGTAGCCATGGGTGCGCTCGTTGCGTATCCGGCGGCAGCGCGCGATTTCCCCACCAAGCCGGTGCGGCTGGTGATCCCGTACACCGCCGGCGGACCGGTGGACATCGTCGGGCGCGCGCTGCAGACCAAGCTGCAGGAGCTGTGGGGCCAGCAGATGATCGTCGACAACAAGCCCGGCGGCTCCGCGATGATCGGCAGCGATTTCGTCGCCAAGGCAGTGCCCGACGGCTACACGTTGCTGCTCGCGGGTATCCAGACGCACGCGATGAACGTGGCCACGGTGAAGAAGATGCTGTACGACCCGGTGCGCGATTTCACGCCGATCGCCGAGACGACGCGTTCCAACTGGATCGTCGCCGCCAACGCCTCGATGAACGTCAAGACGGTGCAGGAACTGGTGGCCAAGCTCAAGGCCGAGCCCGATCGCTATTCCTACGGTTCATCGGGCGTCGGCGGGCTGTCGCATCTGGCCTTCGAGATGCTCAAGGCCGAGATCGGCATCCGCGCGATCCACGTTCCGTACAAGGGCACGAGCCAGGCCGTCACCGATCTGGTGGGCGGGCAGATACAGATGGTGATGGGCGATCACGCTTCGCTGATCCCGCATGCAAAGGCAGGCAAGATCGTGCTGCTGGCGATGACCGGCAACGTGCGCTCCCGGCTGATCCCCGACGTGCCGACGCTGTCGGAAACCGTGGCGCCGGGTTTCAACGTACAGACCTGGCAAGGCGTGTTCGGCCCGCCCGGTATGAACGCCGAACTGGTGCGTCTGATCAATGCCGATGTCGTCAAAGCGCTGGCCGCGCCGGAGATCGCCGATCGCCTGCGCACCGCGGGCTATGAGCCGGTAGGTTCCACCGTCGATGCGTTCACCGCGCTCATTCCAAGTGAAGTGAAGCGTTGGGCGCAGATCGGCAAGAGTGCGGGCATCAAGCCTGAGTAGAACTTCGCTACGGCGTAGCGCCTCACCATCTACTTTTTTGATCGATCGGCAACGCGAGTCCGTGCCGCGCGCGGCGCCTCTGCGCTCGCATACGCCTGCTGACCAGCCGCGCGGTCGACCGGTACCACGGTCGTCATCGTCGTGCCGCCGGGCGGCTGCAACGCCGGGGGAAACATTGCGAGCTTCTGGCCGGCCGCCAGTTTGGTGCCGCGTGCAAGATCGAGGTCGCGCTCGTTGGTACCGGCGCGCGGTTTGACGGCAACGCCGTCCACGATCTCCAGATCGAACCACCAGCGCTTGACCGTATTGCGCACGCCGCCGCTCATCTGATCGTCGTAGTCGATCAACGCCTTGCGCGCAGCCGGAACGTCGATCGACAGCCACAGCAGCCGGTCGGATTCGACCAGATCCTCGCGGTTGTACGGGCAGGTCTTCATGCAGCGTCCGCAGGCCGAGCCCTTCATGTTGGTCAGCCGGTACTTGCCGCATTTCTCCACATCGGGCTTCCAGATCTCGTAGCCGTTGAACATCACCTTCGGCCCGTACGGAATGGCATTGCACGGACACTCGCGTGCGCACTTGAAGCACATCTCGCACACGGCCTGCAAACCGAAATCGATCGGCTTGTCGGGAACGAGCGGCAGATCGGTGGTGAACACCACCGACTTCGAGCGCGGGCCGATGAACGGGTTGAGCACCAGCTCGCCGATACGCGACATCTCGCCCAACCCGGCCATCAACACGGTCGGGATGTGCAGCACCTCGGAGTGCGCGTTGGAGTGCACGCGGGAAGAGAACCCCAGCCGGCGCAGATGTGCGGCCATGACGCCGGCGATCGTCGCGCCGCGCATGTACGCACGCATCGATTGCGAGCCGGAGATCCAGTCGTCGCCCGACGCGCCCTCCATCGTCTCGAAGCCCTGGTCGATCAGCATCACCACGGCATACGGGTGGTAGGCCTCGATCGGCTTGCCCTGTTGCTCGTCGTGCGAGTAGTACATCCACGGTTCGGCGCGACAGATGCCTACCAGGTCCGCGCCCATGTAGTAGCCCAGCGCCTTGATCGCTTCGCTGTTGCGCTGCGCATCGCCGAACGCCTGACCGGCCGCGGTCGGTGCGAGCGGTTCACGCGTGCCCTGGATCGGCACCATGTTGCGAATCAACGGCGTCATCGCGAGCGCCAGCGGATGCTTGACGGCGAAGCGCGTGCGTTCGGCCTTGGGCTTGTCACCCAGATCGCCCGCGAGCGCGCGGGTGAACAGGTCGGCGCGCTTGGGTATCCGTTGGATCTCGTCGCGCACGATCAGTGTCGTCGGTTCAGCCACGCGCTTGATGCGCTCCATCGGATAGCGGCCCAGATGCATCGGCCGGCGCGCTTCCTCCGCTTCGGTCCAACCGGGGCGCGTCCCGGGCTTGCCCATGTATGCGTCGCCCGAGGGCCACTCGAGCGAAGCATCCGGAGCGATCGGCAGATCGACGCCCAGTTCCAGATCGGTGGTCACGACTCCGAGGCGAAAACCGCGACGTGAGAACGGCATCGCGAGGTGGCCATTGACGGCCTTGGCGACGCCCGCCCGTTGCGCGATGCGTTCGATGTCGATGTGCGTATCGTCGGCGACGTGCCCGCGCGCACTCCAGCCGAGCGCGCGCACGTAACCCGACAGCACCACGGCGAGCTCCGCGCAGAACAGATCGGTGCGCGCGGCGTTGGTGCCCCGTATCCACTCGGCGCCCGGCTCGCCCGGTCGAGGCTCGCGGCCGAACTCGATCAGATAGACGAACGCAAACCGATGAGCCGCGTGCTCGCTCGCAGTCCAATCGGCATCGTGGATCGCGCATGCGCCGGCCAGCGTCGCGCCGAGAAAGTACGCCGAGGCCTTCAGGTTGGCGGTGCGCAGCTGCAGGTCGTCGGGAATCGGCGCGAGCGCCGATGCGGGCTGCCCTTCGATGAAGCGCGCAAAGAGTTTCCGGTATTCGGGAATCGCGGCGGTGATTGCGTGCTCAGCTGCCGGATTGCGATCGATGGGCATCGCGGCGGGCTGCGGCGATGCCTCGGCCATTCGAGGCAGCAACTCGGTCGGCAGTACGCCCATGTCGAACGGGCGATCGCGATTGGAAAACAGGCGGGACACAGCGCGCACTCCGGCTGTTGGAACGAATTTGCGTCAGTGTAAGAGTCCGCGGCCTTTTGTGAAACGTCCCCGCGCATGGAGAGTGCGTGCCTCAGGGCAAATCGCGTCGTCGGGTAAGTACGGATTGCACTGATCGCTGCCCGCGACCATCACGCTGTTGCAACCGGCGCTACGCCCATCGATTCGCGTAGCTCGATCAGGCCACGACGGATCCACGTTTTCGCGGTGCCGACCGGGACGGCCATCGCAAGCGCGACCTCGACGTGCGACTTGTCCTCAAGGAAGGCGAGGGTCAGCGCGCGCTGCTGGTTGAGGGTCAGCCGGTCGAGGCATCGATCCAGTCGCAGCGCCGCGCGGCGGGTGTTGACGTTGTCCTCCGGCGCGGGCTCATCGCTCGCCACATGTTCGAGCCGCTCGAGATGATCCTCGTCGGCATCGGGCTCGGCCTCGAACCGTGTGTGACGCAGCACGTCGAGCGCCCGATTGCGCACGATCGCCACCAGCCAGGTGAAAGGCGCCGCCATGTTCGGGTCGTATCGCGCGGCGTTGATCCAGACGCTGGTGAAGGCATCCTGCAGGACTTCCTCCGCGGTGGCCTGGCGGCGCACGATCCGCATCGCCACGCCGAACAGGCTCGGTGCGGTGAGCGCGTAGAGCTGCTCGAAGGCGCGGGTGTCACGTCGCCCGGTCGCCAGCAGCACCGGCACCAGATCAGGACGTGCGACGTTTCCCGTGGCTTTGCGCCGACGTCCGTGAGGCGCGAGCCGGGTGTGCGGCACTTCGATCGGTGGCGCGGGCTCCGCACGGACCGGCGCGCCGACGAATGGCTCCGCGTCGAACAGGACTTCCGCTTGCATGCGCAGCCTCCTCTTGATGACGCCCGTTGCAGCTTTATTGAATGTTGTGGTGACCGCGCTATCGCTGGACCGGATTGCGCTCGGTGGCCATGGACGATTGCAGGCTCTTGCGGGCCCGGTGCACCATGCCCCATACGTTTTCGGGCGTCGTGTCCAACATCGCGGAGACTTCGCTCGTCTCGTGGCCGAGGATCTCGCTCAGCACGAAGGCACGCGCGGTGCGCGAGGGCAATTGCTCCAGTTGATGCTCGAACATTGCCCACAAGGCCTTCTCGGCGATCACCGCCTCCGGGCCGCGCGCATAGCTGTCGGTCATCGGACTGACTTCGGAAGCCATGAACTCATCGGCCTGTCCGCCGCCGTCCTCCTCGTCGCTGTGCTGCAGCGCATCGAGGCTGACCGGATCGCGCGTCTGCTGGCGGAACGTGTCGAGGATCTTGTGGCGCAGGATGCTCACCAGCCAGGTGCGGACACTGCTGTGTCCGGAGAAGCGCTCCGCGCTGGTCATCGCGGCGATCAGGGTTTCCTGCACCAGATCGTCGGCCAGATCCTGGTCCTTCACCTGGCCCATCGCGAAGCCGTGCAGATAGGCGCGATGCGAGGCGAGTTCGTCGGCGTTCAACCGCGCGGCCGGGGTAGGCGTGGGGCCTGCGCGTCGGTCGGCGCTGGGGCGTGGACGTGGACGTTGCTGTGGCAAGGCAAGGCTCATCGATTGCATGGCATCACTCCGGCATTCACCACGAGAGCGGAAAGGGGCGCTACGACGTCGTGGTCGTGCGGATCGGTCCAGGTCAGGCACTCGCGTACGGCCTTGGGGCAGGCGGCGAGCAGGATCGTGTCGATTCGAGCCTCGGCCGCCGGGGCGACCAGCAGCAGCGCACGCGCGCTACCGATGACCGGCGGGGTCAGCATCACGGTGTTGCGCGTTCGCGGCGCATCGAATGCGGACACGGCCAGGCGGTCGCAGTCGGTGGCGCGTTGCATCTGCGCAAAGGTCAGCACCGACGCGAGCGTCGTGACGATCAGGTCGAACCTGGGCACCCCGCGCATGTCGGTGCCGAAGAATCCGCGCAGCATCTGTTCGTAGTTGCACGCAGCACGGATCGCATTGGGCTCATCGGCCACGTCGAGGTGCAGTGCGCGGCGCGGGGTGGGCAGCGTGCGCAGCAAAGCCAAGGCTTGCGCGGGCGACTCGTCGTGCGCAGCGAAATCGGTGTCGGCCCAGAACACGTGGGTGTGCTCCCAGACCTTGCTGTCTGCGGTGGCCCTGCGAGCTGCATCGATCACGTGGGCATCGAGCAGGCCGGGTGCGATGGCGAGGGTGAAGCGACCGTCGCGTGCCACCGCTTCCTTCGCCGCCGCGGCGATACGCTCACCCAGCGCGACGCTGATCGCGACGCGGGAGGCGTGCTGGCTGACGGGAAGCGAGTTCGTGTTCACGGTGGCGGACTGCGCGACGGATCGGTTCGTTGATGGTTGAACTATCGGGCAGAT
The DNA here is from genome assembly GCA_902825905.1 of uncultured beta proteobacterium. Lineage (GTDB taxonomy): Bacteria > Pseudomonadota > Gammaproteobacteria > Burkholderiales > SG8-39 > CADEDU01. The sequence goes on along the minus strand of CADECO010000010.1, from coordinate 28,000 downwards.
CCGCCCGTGAAACCATTCGTGGCGCTACGGGCCGTGCTCCGTAGTTCTACGGGTGCACGCGGGCAGATGTACTGGTACGGTAGCGGTCTCGACCGCCTCGGCACGGGTCTGGGCACAGGCTCGCTAGAAGCACCGCGGTCTCGAAACACCGCAGTACGTGTCCGCCGGCCCGGGCACGCGAGCCCGCCCGCCAACTGCCCGTTCCTTCGATGCCCGCCTTCGATGTCTGAATACTCGCCCGTGCTTGCCGGCAGTCCTCCCGCTTCCGGGCACGAATCGGCCAGCGCTGCACACACGCTGGTCTGGACGGTGATCGTCGCGATTGCCTTCGTGCTGGGGTCGCGCATCGGACTGTCGATGTTCTCGTTCGACGAGCGCGTGGCCATTCTGTGGCCATCACCGGCGCTCGCGTTGGCCGCGCTTCTCATCCTGGGTCCGCGCTTGCTCGGTGGCGTGTTCATCGGCTGCCTCATGACGTATCTGCTGGCCAAGGCACCGCCGCTCAGTGCTGTGCTTGGCGCGAGCACCACGACGCTCTATTGCGGGATCGCCTACTTGCTGCTGCGACGCCTGGCGCGGTTCGACCTGGGGCTGCGGCGCGTACCGGACGTGATTGCGTTTCTCGGGGTCGGCGTCGGGATCGCGATCGTCTTGAAGTTTCTGTTTGCCGCGCTCGGTGCGTGGTGGCAGGTGGGCAGCATTCCCGACGATCGTCTGACCCCGCTGTGGGTGTCGTCGCTGGCGGTCGGCGTGGGCATGCTGGTGATCACGCCCGCAATCCTCACCGGTTACGCGCTGCGCGGCGAGGCGATCCCGCGCGAACGTCGCGCCGAGGCGGGGCTGCTGTTCGCCGCGACGCTCGGACTGACGCTGTTGATCTTCTTCACCTCGCTGGTGCCCGACATGTACGCGGCACAGCTTCCCTACGTGCTGTTCCCGCTGATCTTCTGGGCGGGCGCTCGATTCGGGCCGCGCGAGGTGTCGCTGGTCCTGCTCATCGCCGGCTCGATCGCCGTGACCTGCACTGCCGCTGACGGCGGCCCGTTCGTGGCGCGCGACAAGCTGGACGGTATTGCGTCGCTGTATCTGTTCGTATTCGTGCTCGGCACAACCGGTCTGATGTTCGCCGCCGGCTTGCGCCAGCGCGCCGAGGCCGATCGATTGGCGCGCGCGAGCGGCGAGCGCTTCCGGTTGCTGATCGACCGCATGAACGAAGGCTTCGTCATGCAGGACCGTAGCGGCGCGCTCACGTTCCTGTCGGATCGTTTCTGCGAGATGACCGGCTACCGGCGTGAACAGTTGATCGGCCGGCGCATCGAGGACATCGCCACTGCTCAGGAGCGCGCCGCCTGGCACGAACGCGAACTCGCCCTGCAGGCGGGCGGTGTCGATGCGCAGGAGCTGACGTTGATCAAGAGCAACGGCGAGCGCATCGTGGCGATGGTCTCCTCGCGCGCGTTGCGCGACGCCGAGACCACCGGGCACGAAGGCAGCTTTTCGGTGCTCACCGACATCACCGAGCGGCGTCGCGCGCGCGAAGCCCTGCGCGAGAGCGAGGCCAAGTACCGGTTGCTGGTGGAGAACCAGACCGATCTGGTGTTCAAGGTCGCGCGTGGGGGCAAAGTGACGTTCGCGAGCCCGTCGTGCCGAGGCGTGCTCGGCGCGAGCATCGATGCGATCCTCAACAAGCCGCTCGATATCGAGATCCATGAGGAGGATCGCGCTGCCACCGAAGCCGCATGGAAGGCGATCTGGGAGCCGCCGTACGTGGGCACGTTCGAGAATCGCGTGATGACTTCCCAGGGCTGGCGCTGGTTCGCGTGGTCGGCGCGGGGCATTGCCGAAGATCCGATGCTGGGCGAAGTATCGGCGGTGGTTGCAGCCGCGCGCGACATCTCCGAGCAGAAGCGCGCCGAGGAGCAGTCGCGCCAGCACCTGCAGCAACTGGCGCATGTGGCCCGTATCTCGTCGATGGGCGAGATGGCGAGCGCGATCGCGCACGAGATCAATCAGCCGCTGACGGCGATCACCAGCTACTCCGAGGCGTGCATCAACATGCTGCGTTCGGGCAAGGCCACGCAGGCGGAGTTGCTCGATGCGATGAGCCGCGTGGCGGCGCAGGCGACCCGTGCGGGCGAGGTGGTGCGCAAGATGCGCAGCTTCGTGCGCGGTGATGAGAGTCAGGCCAACCCGGTAGCGCTGAATTTCCTGGCGCGGGAAGTATTCCGACTGGCCGCTCCGGAAGCGCGGCAAAGCGGGATCGATCTCGTGCTCGATCTCGGTGAGCGGCTGCCCGAGGTCATGGCTGATTCGATTCAGCTGCAGCAGGTGCTGCTCAATCTCGTTCGCAACGCCTTCGAGGCGATCAACGGTGCGGTCGCTGGTGAACGTCGGGTCGAGATCGCCACCCGTCGCGTCGACGAGTCGCGCGTCGAGATCGTGGTGAGCGATTCCGGTCCGGGGCTGAGCGAGGAGGTCGGTGCCAGGATCTTCGAGCCGTTCTTCACGACCAAGCCCGACGGCATGGGCATCGGCCTGGCGCTCAGCCGCTCGATCGTCGACGCGCACGGCGGTCGCCTGTGGGTCGAGAATCAAAGAACGCGCGGCGCGGTGTTCCACATCGAGCTGCCGGCAATGACTGAGGTGGAGTCGAACGATGAGTGACGCGATGGTCTACGTGGTCGACGACGAGCCCGAGATTCGCGACTCGGTGGCGATGCTGTTGCGCTCGGTCGGGATCGGCTCCAAGACCTTTGCTAGCGGAACCGAGTTTCTCGCCGCGGCGGACCTCGATGCAGCCGGTTGCGTGATTGCAGACGTTCGCATGCCTGGCATCAGCGGCCTGGAGTTGCAGGAAAGCCTGCGCGCCAAGCAGGTGCGCCTGCCGATCATCATCATCACCGGGCACGGCGACGTCGCGATGGCAGTCAGGGCAATGAAAGCCGGCGCTGCCGATTTCATCGAAAAGCCGTTCAATGGTCAGGTGCTGCTCGATGCGGTGAACCGCGCGCTGGCAAGCGGTCGCTCCGATGTCGGTGAACCGGCGCAACGCGCGTCAATCGACGAGAGACTGGCCACGCTCTCGTCGCGGGAGCGCGAGGTGATGGTGCTGATTGCCGAGGGGCGGCCGAACAAGGTGGTGGCCACGCGCCTGGGTCTGTCGACCCGCACCGTCGAGACGCATCGCGCCAACATCATGCAGAAAATGGGAGCGAAGTCGCTCGCCGATCTGGTGCGCATGGCGATCGCGAGCGGGCTGCTGGAGGGTTGAGCGCGGTTGCAGCTTGGTTGTCTTCTGACAGATTCGGCTCGACCGCATTTCGATCGATTGGTTCCCGTCCGGAACGCCAGGTACGGATCTGTTGCGTGAATTCACCGCACGCGTACGTAGTCTCCGCAATCGACTCCTGATCAATACCGACGGACGCGAGGAATCGTCGGCCTGTTTCGACTAAGGGACGTGAACGCCGCGAATCGCAACGTAGCGGACGGCGCGAAACGGAAAACCTCACTCGCAAACAGGAGCTTCAAATGATCACTCGCAAACTTGCATTCGCACTTGCCGGCGCCGCCATCGCGCTGCAGGCGGGCACCGCCGCCGCCGTCGGCAGCTGGGCCTTCGACGATCCGTTCTGGAAGCAGCCGATCGATCGTACGTCTCAAGCGGCGCACGTCGAAGAGCAACGCCAGGCGTTCGACTACCTGACGCGCACCAGCCCGCTCTGATCGATTCGCATCGACTTCATCAGCTTCAACTCCATCAACCCCACTTTTCAACTCACGCAACCTCAAGGAGCAAAACCATGAAACGCATTCTCGCCGCAGTGATCGCCGCCGTTGCCCTGTCGAACGTCGCCTTCGCGCAAAGCCAAGACGCCACCACCCAATCCGAGCAACGCCAAGCGTTCGACTTCCTGGTGAAGTACAGCCCGCTGTAACTGATGGACTCGCGGGACTGCCGACTCCGGTCGAGTCCCGCTCATCGCAACAGCCAGCGAAACACCCCGGCCGAACGCCGGGGTGTTTTCTTTTGGAGCGGAGCGGCTATTCACCTAGCGCGTTGTTCACGCGTGGCATGACTTCGTTGGCCATCAGTTCCATCGAACGCTTCGCCTGCTGCGGATCCACCCAGTCGTGCCCGCAGTACAGGAGTGAGCCGAACGGTCCGACGCGTTTGCGCAATTCGAGGATCTGTTCGGCGACACGATCGACACCGCCGGCGATGACGAGCCGATCGATCAGATACTCCGGGGTGACCGCCGAGTCGGGCAGGGAAGGATCGTGTTTGAACGCTGACACGCCGCCGATCGCGCGGCGCTTCTCGATCAGATTCCAGTAGTAGAACCAGTGCGGGCCATTGCGATCGGTGGCGAAGCGGCGCGCTGCGGTGTCGTCGTCGCCGACGAAAATGCTGCGAGCGACGCGCCAGTGACTATGGTCCTCTTGATGATTGCCTTGCCGGCATCCTTGAACGTACATCAGCCAATGCGTCGCCACCTCTTCCACCGAGATGAAATTCGCGGTTATCGGTTGCCAACCGCGCGCCGCCGCCGCCGCGAGTCCCTTGGAGTGTGGAACGACCACGGTGACCACGATGGGAGGGTGTGGCTTCTGATAGGGCTTGATGAACACGCCCATTCCCGTGTCAGGAAGCAACGTCCGACGGGTCGAGACGTTCCAGTACTTTCCGGTGAGATCGTAGGGAGGGTCTTTCGTCCACAGCGCGAGCACCTGATCGATGCACTCCACGAACATCGCGTTCCGATCGGCGTCGAGGTTGTTCATCACCTCCATGTCGGAGCGCAGACCACCAGGACCGATACCGAAGATGAATCGTCCCTCCAGCATGTGGTCGATCATCGCCACGTGCGAGGCGACCTGTGCCGGATGCGTATTGGGAAGGTTGACGGTGCCGCTTCCCAGGCGGATTTGTTTGGTGTCGTGAGCGACGCTGGCAATGAACGACAGGCACGAGGGAATCGTTTCGCATACGTCGGAGAGATGCTCGCCGATGAACGCCTCGTGATAGCCCAGTCGGTCCGCCAGGAGGATGGCCTCTCGATCCTCCTTGAGCGTCTGCGTGTAATCGCGCGTTGGAGGGTGGAGTGGCATGGTGAAGAAACCGAGTTTCAATTGTTGACTCTCTTGTTGAATTGCATGGAGATGTGCGGGAGCGCAAAGAGTGTAGCCCGCTATCTGCGCAGGCGGGGATGCGAGGTCTCCGTCACTACTCGAGGCCTGCCCATTACGATTGAAGCGGACGATCGCGGCAGGTCACATGAATTGACCATAACGATTTTGCAGCGTCGTAAGATGGCACCAGTCCACTGGAGTCGATGTCTGTCCGTTTAAGTCCGGCCAGTCTTTGCACAGTGGTTTTTTCGTCGAGGGTTGATCCAATGCCACTGCGCAAGCGCTATCGCAAGCGCGCCACTCAGCCGGTCACTGCGGTGCAGTTGAACCTGGAAATGTCCGGATTCACGTATCACAAATGGGGAGGCGTACAGACCTCCAAGGCGGGTGACTGGATCGTGGACAATGGCGGAGAGGTGTACACGGTCGACGCAGAGTCGTTCGCGCGCACCTACGTGCAGACGAGTCCAGGACGCTATGTCAAATCCGCGCCGGTATGGGCCGAGATCGCCCGGGGAGACGGAGAGATCCGCACCAAAGAGGGCACTACCCGCTATCGCGCGGGGGATTACCTCGTGTTCAACAATGAAGACGGGTCCGACGGCTACAGCATGAGCGCAGAGCGATTTCTTGCACTCTATGAGCAAATCGACCGGTAGTTGCTGCATTGCTGTGGCATCATGCGCGCGCCCGTAACCTGTCGCGTCTGATTTCGTGTTGGACAATTCGATCTGCCCAACCAGGCGCGGGAAGGAACGTGCGTCCAGAGACCCTGTCCCACGGAGCGCCTGCACCTGGAATCTCCGAGTCCTGGACCTCTTCCGGAATCATGAGTGTTCTGCTTGGTGAGTCCAACCGGGTGGGGCTACCGCGGGCTATGTGCCGTTCCGGCAGATTCCTCCGATTACCCGGGCTTCATAAATTTTTTGGAGATTTGAACAAATGAGCAGCTTGTCTAGCGCAGTTCAGGCTTTGGAAGAGCGGCGTGCGTCGCTGGAGGCGGAACTGGAGAGCGTCAACCGTCAACTGCAGTCGATCCACAGTGCGCTCGGAACTGTGCAGCGAAAGCGTGGCCGTCCAGCGGGCAAGAAGACGATTGCCGTTGCCGCCAAGAGCGCGGGTACCGGAGCGAAGAAAGGTCGCACCCAGCGCTGGTTCAACCCGGGTGAGGCGGTCGAATTGATGCAGCGACTGATCAAGCAACCGATGCGGCAAGCCGACGTGATCCGCCAGCTCGGTGTGCTGAAGGGTTATGCTGGCAAGCTCGATAAGAAGGCGCAGGAGCGGTTCACGTGGGCGGCCACGTCCGCGCTGAAAGCTGCGCTGCAAGCCAAGCGTCTGTTCAAGACCAAGGACGGCAAAGTCGCCATCAGCGCGAGCAAGTAACGGCTGAGAGAGCAGACAAGCGCTAGTACGACCGAGCAAGTCCGGTGTAGCCAACAAGCGCTAGAGCAGAATCGAACGTGGCGCGGATGGTGAAGACCATCCGCGCTTTGTTTTGGTGCGTCTGATTGTGTTGGTGCATCCGGATGCTGGCGAGGATGCGCTACTGCAATTTGATGTTCGCCGCGCGAATGATCTTGTCCCAGCGCGCCATGTCTTCGCGTACGTATGCGCCGAAGGCCTCCGGCGAATTGCCGCCGATCACCCAGCCGAACGTCACTGCGTCGGCGCGGATATCGGTGCTGCCAAGGGCCCGCGTTGTCTCCTCCTGGAGGCGTCGAATGATCGCCGGCGGGGTGCCTGCGAGCGCATAGAGGCCGTTCCAGCCGGTTGCTTCCCAGCCGGGCAATCCCGCCTCCGCGCTGGTCGGAATGTCAGGCAGCATCGGCAGGCGCCGCGTGTCGGCCACTGCCAGTGCGCGCAGCTTTCCCAGTTTGATGTGCTGTGCCACGGCCGACGGTGCGAGAAACCCGGACTGCACATGACCTGCGATGAGGTCGGGCACCTCCGCGCCGATCGATTTGTACGGAATCTCGGCGATGTCGATCCCGGCTGCGACCTTGAGGCGCTCGCCGACCAGATGCGTCAGGCTGCCGGTACCGCCCGAAGCGAACGTCACCGACTTGGACTTTCGCTTCGCGAGTTCGACGTATTCGCGCAGTGTGTTAGCCGGCAACGATGGGTGGACCACCATGACCATGGGCGAGGCGAAAAGCATGGTGATCGGCGTGAACTCCTGGGTGAGACGGCAGCACGGATCGGGCGCCAGCAGATCGTTGAATGCGTTGTTGATGTTGACGTGCAGGAGCGTGTAGCCGTCGGCCGGCGCGCGGGCCGCCTCACGCGCGCCGATCATGCTGTTCGCGCCCGGACGATTCTCGACGAGCACCGGCTGGCCGAGCGCGTCGGCGAGTTTCGGTGCCACCCGGCGCATCCCGGTGTCGACTGCGCTGCCCGGGACTGCCGGCACGATGATGCGGATAGGTTTGGTCGGGTACTGCTGCGCGAGCGCTTGCGAGGAGCCCGCAAGCGCGGACACAAGTGCAGACACAAGCGCGAACGCTATCGCGAATCGAACGCTGCAAGTCGGGCCGTTGTG
>CADECO010000010.1:18534-20225 GCA_902825905.1 uncultured beta proteobacterium | reverse complement strand
TACGCGCGTGCCGTATCGCGTGTTCTCCGACCCGGCCATCTACGCGCTGGAGCAGCGGCGGATCTTTCGCGGACCACTATGGCACTTTCTGTGTCCCGAGCTGGAGGTTGCGCAACCCGGCGACATTCGCACCAGCTGGGTAGGCGAAACGCCGGTGATCATCAGCCGCGATCACGATGGTCGGATCCATGCCATGGTCAATCGTTGTGCCCACAAAGGGGCGCTGGTGTGCATCAAGGGGCGCGACCACAAGGAGTCGCTGACCTGTCTTTACCACGCCTGGACCTATGGTTTGGACGGCCGCCTGCAAAGTGTTGCGTTTCGCAACGGCGTGGCCGGCAAGGGCGGCATGCCCGCCGATTTCGATCCGGCCCGACATCGGCTCGAACCGCTGCGCGTGGAGACGTTCTGCGGGCTGGTGTTCGGCACGTTCTCCCCGGACACCGAACCGCTGGCCGACTATCTCGGCGCGACGATGTCGAAGTTCCTAACGCGCAACCTCGGTCGCCCGCTGCGTGTGCTGGGTACGCACAGCCAGATCATCCACAACAACTGGAAGCTCTACGCGGAGAACGTGCGCGACATCTATCACGCGACGCTTCTGCACACGTTCTATACGACCTTCAAGGTGAACCGGCTCGACATGGACGGCGGCATCATCCTGTCGGACCGCAAGTGGCATCACATCAGCTACGCCAAGCGTTCGACGCTCGCGGCGGCCAAGGAATATCAGGAGGCGCGCGTGCACGCCGCGCAGTTCGAATCGAAACTGGCCGGGGCCGACCTGCTCAAGACCTGGGACGAGTTCGACGACGGCATCACGCATAGCATCCAGACCGTGTTTCCGACGCTGGTGGTGCAGTTCACGCTGAACTCGCTGGCGCTGCGGTTCTTCGTGCCGCGCGGCGTGGACAAGACCGAGCTGTACTGGACCTATCTCGGCTACGAGCGCGACGACGCGGAGCAGACGCGGATGCGCATCCTGCAGAGCAACCTCACCGGCGCGGCCGGACTCGTGTCCCTCGAAGACGGGTGCATCAACGCATTCGTGCAACGCGGGACGCGCTCCAGCCCCGATCGTGCCGCGTTTCTGGAGATGGGGGGCCGCCAGGTGGAATCGAGCGAGTCATCGCGTGCGACCGAGGCGGCGGTGCGCGGCTTCTGGCACGGCTACCGTCACATCATGGGGTTCGATGGCGGCAAGGGGAACGGCCAGTGAAGCGTGGCACGGCGGCTCCCGAGGCGGTGGGCACGGACGTGCTGCTGCAGCTCGATACGTTGTTCGCGACGTACGCGCACGCGCTCGACGACGGTCGTTTCGAGGCATGGCCGGAGATGTTCACCGACGATGCGATCTATCAGGTGACCACGCGCGAGAACTTCGAGGCCGATCGTCCGATCGGGATCCTCTATTGCGAAGGTCGGGGCATGATGGCGGATCGCGTCGATGCATTGCGCACTGCCAACATCTTCGAGCATCACGCCTACTGTCACATCGTGGGGCGCGCGCAGGCCTGGCACGAGGCCGACGGCACCATCGGCGCGCGCTCGAACTTCACCGTCTACCGCACCATGGAAGACGGCCAGACCGAACTGTTCGCGCTCGGACGCTATGTCGATCGCATCGAACAAGGCACCGGCGGATTGCGGTTCAAGGAGCGGCGTGTCATCCTGGACTCGCGCCGCATCGA
>CADECO010000010.1:15781-18434 GCA_902825905.1 uncultured beta proteobacterium | reverse complement strand
GCGCACCGGCAGGAAAAGATCGCTTTCATCACCTACGACGACGAGCACCATCGCGTCGCGTTCGTCGCCGCGAACCCCTATCAGGAAAAGCCGTCCGGGCCTGGCTACTCGGTCGGCTTCTACCACGTGGCGTTCTCCTACCGGTCGTTGGGCGAGTTGCTCGGCACCTATCTGCGACTGAAGGAGGGCGGCATCACACCTTGGCGGGCGATCAACCACGGGCCCACGGTGTCGTTCTATTACCGGGATCCGGACGGCAACGACGTGGAACTGCAGGTCGACAGCTTCCCGAACGCCGAGGTCACCAACGACTGGATGGCGAGCGAGGCATTCCTGCGCAATCCGATCGGCATCGAATTCGATCCGGCTGAGATGATCCGGCGCTACGAGTCGGGCGAGTCGGAAGTAGCGCTGATGCGCCGCCCCGACGATCAGCCGCACGTGCCCGATCAGTTCCGTTGACGCAGCGACAGCGCGATCAGCATGGTAGCCACCGTGAGCAACGCCATTGCGCTCGCGGCGAGCGACCAGTGAATACCGATGAAGCCGCCGAGCACGCCGACGGTGAGGCCGCTGAAAGCGCGCAGACCGAGATTGGCCATCGCGAACAATCCGACGATGCGTCCGCGCATCGCTTGAGGCGCGCGCAACTGCACCAGCGTCTGCGCCATCGCGTAGAACGAAAGACTGAAGAATCCCGCGGCGAACATCAGCGGTAGCGCGGTGACGTACGCGGTCGACATCGCAAAGCCCGCGAGCGCGAGGCACCAGAGCAGGGCAAGGATCATCGCGGTGCGGGGATGCGGGTTCAGCAGCGCGCGACTTTCGAGCACGATCGCCGCGGTGATCGCCCCGATGGCGTCGGCGGACAACAACAGACTGTAGAGCACGCCCGCATGGTGGTCGTGCCCCTGATGCAGATCGTGCGCGAACTCCGGCATCTGCGGCTGGTAGGCATTGCCGATGAACAGCGACGCGGCGCCGGCCAGAATCATCATCGAGGCGATCACACGATCGGTGGCCACGCTGCGCAGCGTACGAACGATCTCGGCGAATCCGCCTCTGGTGCCCGAGGGCGAAGCCGCCGAGCGATCGCGCTGGCCGTAGCGCGTGAGTGCCCCCCACAGCACGATCGGCAGGTACATGCAGGCGTTGAACAGCAAGGTCGCCGCCGGACTGATCGCCAGCATCAACGTGCCGCCGATCGCGGGGCCAAGCAGCAGCCCGAGCTGGCGCGTGGTCGAATTGAGCCGCACCGCGCTTTGCAGATCCTTGCTCTCCACCATTTCGTGAATGACCAGCTGCGCGGCCGGCACGGTGAACACGCCGAACAGTCCGTGAAAGCACAGCAGCACGATGGCGACCGTTTCGGTCAAGGTGCCAGTGAGGATGGTGGTCGCCCAACCGAGCGACACCAGCATCATCAGACCCTGCGAGATCTGGATCAGCCGGCGATGCGCGAAACGATCGGTGAGCGCGCCCGCATAAACCGAGAAGAACAGGAATGGCAGCCAGTGGGTGAGGACGGCCACGCCGCCCAGCATCGGCGACTGGAACTGCTGATACAGCACCCAATAGCTGACGACGTGTTCGATGCTGTCGCCGGTGGCGGCGCAGGTGCTGGCGATGAAAAAATTCCGATAGCCGGGGCGGTGCAGCGCGGCGAACGCCGGCGCGCGTGCGGTGTGCGAGTTGCTCATCGCAGCGACTGTAGCCGAGATCGCGGCGGTGTAGCGCTCGCTCGAAACGTCGCGAGCAATCGGCGAATCGCCTACACTGACGCCAACAAGGAGGAGTCGTTGATGAATCATCGAACGCTGATGACGCGAGGCTTGCCTCGCGGGGTGCTTGGGCCGCTGCTTGGGTTGACGCTCGGGGCGGTGATATCCGCAGGGGCGTGGGCGCAGCAATTCCCGTCCAAACCGATCAAGATCATCGTCCCGTTTCCGCCTGGCGGTACCACTGACATCGTCGCGCGCGTCGTGGCGTCTCGCCTGTCGGAAACGCTCGGCCAATCGGTGCTGGTCGAGAATCGCGCCGGCGGCGGCGGCACGATCGGGGCTGACGCGATGGCCAAGTCCGCACCCGACGGCTACACGCTGCTCATGGCCAACGTCACGTTTCCGATGAGTTCGGTCGCTGCTGCGCACCGGCTGCCGTACAACGTCGATACCGATTTCGCCGGCGTGTCGATCTGCGTGTTCGTGCCGCTGGTGGCCACCGCTCATCCGAGCGTGCCCGCGAAGGATCTGCGCGAGCTTGCAGCGCTGCTCAAGAAAGATTCGTCGCTCAAGTACACCTACAGCTCTACCGGGCCTGGGTCGTTCTCGCACGTGATGTACGAGACGTTCAATCGCGTGGCGGGCGTGCAGATGACGCACGTGCCGTTCAAGGGCGCCGCGCCGGCCAAGCAGGAGATCATCGCCGGTCGGATCAATGTGGGAGGCGACCAGCTCTCGTCCTCGCTGGCCGAGCTGAAGGCCGGCACGCTCCGTGGACTGGCAACCTACGGCTCCAAACGGATCCCCGAGTTGCCGGACATTCCAACCACGCGTGAGCTGGGTTTTCCGACAATGGAAGCCGATGGCTGGAACGGACTGTTCGCGCCAGCCAAGACCCCGCGCGAGATCATCGATCGGCTGTCGAAAGACGT
>CADECO010000010.1:14252-15681 GCA_902825905.1 uncultured beta proteobacterium | reverse complement strand
CGCCAGGTGATCGAAGACATGCTCGATCGCGGCTGGGGGCGGATCATCAACATCAGCTCGGTGAACGGCCAGAAAGGCCAGTTCGGTCAAACCAACTACTCGACGGCCAAGGCGGGCATCCACGGCTTCACCATGGCGCTAGCGCAGGAAGTTGCGACCAAAGGCGTGACGGTGAATACGGTGTCGCCCGGCTACATCGGTACCGAGATGGTGCGTGCGGTGCGGCCCGATGTGCTCGAAAAGATCGTCAACACGATCCCGGTCAAGCGCCTGGGGGAGCCCGAGGAGATCGGATCCATCGTGGCGTGGCTCGCCTCGAACGATTCGGGCTTTGCCACCGGTGCCGATTTCTCGCTCAACGGCGGGCTGCACATGGGGTGAGCACGGCCGCTTCGAGGAGGTGGAGCGCGCTGCGGTTACGGCGCGCCGGGATGGATCAACAAATGGAATGCGAAGGGGGCGATCGGTGAGCGGGGCGACAGACACGATTCATACGCGTGCGCTCGTCCTGTTCTCAGGCGGGCAGGACTCCACCGTGTGTCTGGCCTGGTCGTTGCGGCGCTTCGAGTACGTCGAGACGATCGGCTTCGACTATGGCCAGCGCCACGCGGTGGAACTGCAGTGCCGTGACCGGGTGCGACGCGGCATGCTCGAGCGCTTTCCGCGCTGGGCCGGCAAGCTCGGCGAGGATCGCGTGCTGTCGTTGGGCGTGCTCGGTCAGATCAGCGACACGTCGCTCACGCGCGACACCGCGTTCGACACGGCCGCGAGTGGCCTGCCCAACACGTTCGTGCCCGGGCGCAACCTCCTGTTCCTCACGCTGGCGGCGGCCGTTGCGTACCGGCGTGGCTTGTCGGTGCTGGTGGGCGGCATGTGCGAGACCGACTATTCCGGCTATCCGGATTGTCGCGACGATGCATTGAAGGCCTTGCAGGTGGCGCTGAATCTGGGCATGGACATGCGCGTGCTGATCGAAACGCCGCTCATGTGGGTCGACAAGGCCGAGACCTGGCGCATGGCGCAGCAACTGGGCGGCGATGCGCTGGTCGAGCTCATCCGCGAAGAGACCCACACTTGTTATCTCGGCGATCGCGCCCATCGCCATGCCTGGGGCTACGGCTGCGGTACCTGCCCGGCCTGCGAGCTGCGTCGTCAGGGTTACGAGCGATTCGCGCGCGACGCGGGCAAGTGCTGATGCGAGTGCAGCTCTCGTAAGGTAGGGCAGGGTACCGCGGGGCGTACCATGCCCGGCGCGCCGCGATCAGGATGCGCCGGAGTGATCGGCAGGCGTCGGCTGATTCGATTCGGCGATGCTCAACGCCGCTTCGATATCGTCGAGGAGCTGATTCTGGGTTTGCGGCGCCGCGCTCAGACTCGATCGGGCCATGGCCTGCAACAGCTTGACCACGCTGCCGGCCGCGCCCGGCTC
>CADECO010000010.1:0-14152 GCA_902825905.1 uncultured beta proteobacterium | reverse complement strand
GATCCGATGCGCGCGGCGGATCATGCGGCTGGTTTGCCGATGCGCCGCTTCCAGTGCTTGCCGATCAGCTGCGCGAGCGGTGTGAACACCTTGGGCGAACCGCATATGACGTGTCCGGCGTTCAGGTAGTCGGGCTCGGTGTCGAAATCGGTGATCAGCCCGCCTGCCTCGAGGATCAGCAGTGCGCCGGCCGCGACGTCCCACGGCGACAGGCCGATCTCCCAGAAGCCGTCCAGGCGGCCGGCGGCGACATAGGCGAGGTCGAGCGCGGCCGATCCGGCGCGGCGAATGCCGGCGGTCTCGCGCGTCACACCGCGGAACATCGCCATGTACTCGTCGAAGTAATCGAGCGTGCGGAACGGAAAGCCGGTGCCGATCAGCGATTCCTTCAGGCTGGTGCGACCCGAGACGCGAATGCGGCGGTCGTTCAGGAAGGCGCCGCGGCCGCGGCTCGATGTGAACAGTTCGTTCTTGGTCGGATCGTAGACGACCGCCTGGGTGAGCACGCCCTTGTGCTGCAGGGCGATCGACACCGAGTACTGCGGGAAGCCGTGGATGAAGTTGGTCGTGCCGTCGAGTGGATCGATGATCCAGACGTATTCGGCATCCTTGGCGCCGGAGCGACCCGATTCCTCTGCGAGAATGCCGTGCGCCGGATACACCTGCCGGATCGTGTCGATGATCGTCGCTTCGGCGGCCTTGTCGACTTCGGTGACGAAGTCGTTCTTGCGCTTGGTGTTGACGACCACCGCGTCCAGGTCGAGCGAGGCGCGGTTGATCAGGCTGCCGGCACGGCGGGCCGCTTTGACCGCCACGGTCAGCATCGGGTGCAAAGTGGCCATAGAGGGCTGGTCTGATAGGCGCGGGAGGGCGCGCGTGGGTCGGGAATGTTGGTAAAGAACGTCGAATCGATGCGTGCGACTCGCAACGAACGCCGGCGAGCTGAGCACTCGCGTAATCGATCCGTATGATTCGCAAGGGGCGCGATTCTAACGCGGTGGTGGACTTTCATGGATGAAGCTTCGATGACCGAACCGATGTTGGCCAACGTGCGCATCGTGCTCTCGCGCACCAGTCACCCCGGAAACATCGGTGCGGCGGCGCGCGCGATGAAGACGATGGGCCTTGCCACGCTCTATCTGGTGCGGCCCAGACGCTTTCCCGATCGGGAGGCGATCGCCATGGCGAGCGGCGCGCTCGATGTATTCGAGAGAGCGATCGTGGTCGATTCACTCGATGCGGCGCTCGCCGGCACCACGCTGGCGATCGCGCTTACCGCGCGACCGCGCGAAGTGACGCTCGAAGTGCTCGATCCGCGCGCCGGCGCCGCTGTAGTGCTCGACGCGGCATCTGCCGGACCGGTGGCGATCGTATTCGGCAGTGAGGAGAGCGGACTCACCAACGAGGAGGTGCTGCGCTGCCAGCGCATCATCTCGATTCCCGTCGATGCTGCGTATGCCTCGCTCAACGTTGCAGCTGCGGTCCAGGTGATGACCTACGAGCTTCGTATGGCAGCGCTTTCGCAGCAGCCGATGCCTCGCCCGGACGAGCCGGCACGCGAGTCACCGATCGCCACGTTCGACGAACTCGAAGGCTTGTACGCGCACTTCGATCGCGCGCTCACCGCGAGCGGATTCTTCAATCCTCACCGGCGCCCGCGCCAGCTCGAGCGGCTGCGTCGATTGATCGCGCGTGGCCGGCCCGAGCGTGAGGAAGTCGCCCTGCTGCGGGGCGTTCTTACGAATCTGGAGCGGCACGTTCGTGCCGCAGGCACGGAGCCAAGAATTCGTGCCGCAGGCACGGAGCCTAAAAGTCGTGCCGCAGGAAAAGTCCGTGCGGAAGGTGGGGCTACGCAGTCGGATTGATTGACGCGCGCGGTCGGGGGCGCCGACAATCCTCCCCTTGAGCCCCAGCATCCTCGGCGCTATCCGACCCGATTTATCGTCATGTTCGAACGCTTTCGCGAAGACATCCAGTCGATCTACGAGCGCGATCCGGCCGCGCGCAACGTCTGGGAGATCGTCACGTGTTATCCGGGCATGCACGCGATCTGGATGCATCGCTTCAGCCACCTGCTGTGGCAGTTGCGGCTGCGCTGGATCGCCCGGCTGGTATCGCACGTCGGTCGCTGGCTCACCGGTATCGAGATCCATCCGGGTGCCACGATCGGCCGACGCTTCTTCATCGATCACGGCATGGGCGTGGTGATCGGCGAAACCGCCGAGATCGGCGATGACTGCACGCTCTATCACGGCGTGACCCTCGGCGGCACTTCGTGGAACAAAGGCAAGCGCCACCCCACGCTGCACGACAACGTGGTGATCGGCGCCGGCGCCAAGGTGCTCGGACCGATCATCATCGGCGAGGGCGCGAAGATCGGCTCCAATGCCGTGGTCGTGCACGACGTGCCGGCCGGCGCGACGGCGGTCGGCATTCCGGCGCGCATCATCGAGGCGCAGGCCGAGCAGGATCGGGAGGATCACGCGGCCAAGCTCGGCTTCTCCGCGTACGCCGTGTCGAAGACCGATGACGATCCGGTCGCGCAGGCGATTCGCGGACTCACCGATCACAGTGCGCAGATCGAGGCGCAGCTTGCTGCGGCGCAGGCGAAGATCGAACAGCTCGAGCGCGCCGTGGCCAAGCAGGCTGGCCAGAACGGCGGCAGCAGCAGCGAGCCGACCCCGCTGCGCCGCGTCAGCTGATCAGCGGAACAGATTCAGCAAGCCGTCCAGACCGACGTAGTTGAAGCAGTAGCTCGCGCGCTCGCGCACCGCGGGCTTGGCGCGATAAGCGATGCTCACGGCGGCTTCGGCCATCATCGGCAGATCGTTAGCGCCGTCGCCGATCGCGATGACCTGCGATTGGTCGAGTCCAAGTTGCGTCATGTGCTGGCGCAACGCGGCGGCTTTCGATGCGCCGTCGACGATCGAACCGATCACCTTGCCGGTGAGCACGCCGCCGGCGACATCGAGCTGATTGGAGTGGGTGAAGTCCAGCCCGAGGCGGGCCTGCAGGCGTTCGGTGAAGTAGGTGAAGCCACCGGACACCAGCAGCGTCTTGATCCCCAGCGCCTTGCACGCATCGAGCATCGCCCCGGCCCCGGGAGACAGCTTCAGCCTTTCGTCGTACACCCTCGCCAGCGTCTGCTCGCTGATGCCCGCCAGCGCGCTCAGGCGGCGCCGGAGGCTCTCGGGATAGTCGATCTCGCCGCGCATGGCCGCGCGCGTGATCGCTGCGACCTCGTCTTTTCTGCCGGCGAAATCGGCGAGCTCGTCGATGCATTCGATCGTGATGAGCGTGGAGTCCATGTCCATCGCAAGCAGCCGGAACTCGCCCAGCCGCCGCTCGGCCGGCACCCGCGCATGATCTAGCTGAACCTTGGCGCAGAAAGCGGCGACGCCGTCGTCGGACTTCGCATCGATCAGCCGGAACGCCGTGGGGCGCACCGTCTCGACTTCGCGCGCCTGGATTCGCATCGCGAGCGACTCGGCGATCGAACGGCTCGCGGTCTTGCCCTGGATGATCAGGTCGTGCTGCATGCCGGTCAGCGGCGCCGCGAAGGCGTCTTCATAGCTCGGGCTGTTTGGCGCGCATCGCACTGTTGAGCTTGCCGCCCCAGTAGCGCGCCAGCGACGGATCGGGCTTCTGCCCAAGCGAGCCTTGCGTGTACGCAGCGGTGAGCTTGCGAACCGACTCGACGTGATTGCGTTCGCCGGCTTCGCTGAAGTGCTTCACAGCCAGGGCTTCATCGGCCTGTGCGCCCAGGCCCATCTCGTAGACGATCGCCAGTTCGTAGTGCGCCAGTGCCAAGCCCTGTGCCGCCGAGCGGGACAGCCACTCGATCGATTCCTCGAAGTTGCGCGCGATGCCTTCGCCGCGCCGCAGTTGCAGTCCAACGTAGAACTGCCCCCACATGTTCCCCTGGCTGGCCGACTCGCGGAACCAGTGCCAGGCCTGCTTCGGATTGCGCTCGATGCCGACACCGTCGAGATACAGCCGCCCCAGTTGGGCTTGCGCGCGGTCGTACCCGTTCTTGGCCGAGCGCTCGAGCCACTGTGCCATCTGCCGGGTGTCGGCTTTCGCGCCCTGACCGCGTCCGAGCATCATGCCCAGGTTGTACTGCGCGGGCGCGTGCTCACGCTCGGCGCTGACGCGATACCAGCGCAGTGCCTCCTCGAAATTGCGCGGCACGCCGCGACCCTCGAAGAACATCGCGCCCAGATTGTTCTCGGCGCTGGCATGGCCGTTGATCGCGGCGCGTCGATACCACAGGGCGGCATCGGGGTAGCGCCGATACGCGAATTCGTACACCAGGCCGAGGCTGAACTGCGCTTCGCCGTCGCCTTTTGCAGCCCAGGGTTCGAGCAGATCGATGGCCTTGTCGGCCTGACCTGAACGTGCCAGGTCGAGGGCCTCCTTGATGCGTTTCTCCTCGGCCCATGCGCCGGGCGCCAGCAGCAGGGCCGTGATCAGCGCGATGGCGAGCGGCTTCATTGCGCCTTGCCGCGCAGTTGCTGCAACACATCGCGCACCGCCTTGCCGCGCTCGGCGAGCGTGCGCGATTTGGCTTCGATGCGCAGACGGACCGGTCCGGCGAGTTTCCAGTGCTTGTGCGTCTGCACCAGTCGGATTACTCGCGCCGGATCGATGCTCGCGTGCTGCTCGAACGTGAGCACGATCACTTCGTCGGCCGCGTCGATGCGCTTGACGCCCAGCGGTTTGGCCGCCAGTCGCAGTCGATGCGTCTCGATCAGCGCCTCCGTGGCTGGAGGCAGGCTGCCGAAGCGGTCGATCAGCTCTTCGCGCAACGTCACCAGTGTTTCCTCGCTCGTGCTGTTGGCCAGACGCTTGTACAGGACGAGGCGTTCGTGCACGTCGGCGCAGTACGTAGTCGGCAGCAGCGCGGGCGTGTGCAGGTTGATCTCGGTGGTGGCTTCGAGCGGACGCGACAGATCGGGCTCGCGGCCCGCCTTCAGCGCGCGAACCGCGGCGCCGAGCATCTCGTTGTAGAGATTGAAACCGACCTCGAGCATCTCGCCGCTTTGCGATTCGCCCAGCACCTCGCCTGCCCCGCGGATTTCGAGGTCGTGCATGGCGAGATAGAAGCCCGAGCCGAGCTGTTCCATCATCTGAATCGCTTCCAGGCGCTTCTTCGCTTGAGCCGTCAGCGCGTCGGTGGGCGGCGTGAGGAGGTAGGCGTAGGCCTGATGGTGCGATCGGCCGACCCGCCCCCGCAACTGGTGCAGCTGCGCCAGGCCAAATTTGTCCGCACGCTCGATCAATATCGTGTTGGCGGTGGGAATGTCGATCCCGGTCTCGATGATGGTCGAGCACAGCAGCAGGTTGTGCCGCTGCTGCAGGAATTCGCGCATCACGCGTTCCAGCTCGCGTTCGGGCATCTGTCCGTGCGCCACCGCGATGCGCGCTTCGGGCAGCAATCCGGCGAGCCGTTCGCGCTGCGCCTCGATGCTCTCGACGTCGTTGTGCAGGAAATAGACTTGACCGCCGCGCTTGAGTTCGCGCATCGCGGCTTCGCGTATCACGCCGCTGGAGTACGGCATCACGAACGTCTTGATCGCCAGCCGGCGGGCCGGTGCCGTGGCGATCACCGACAGGTCGCGCAGGCCCTCCAGCGACATCGCCAGCGTGCGTGGGATCGGCGTGGCGGTCAGCGTGAGCACGTCGACCTCGGCGCGCAGCGCCTTGAGCGCTTCCTTCTGCCGCACGCCGAAACGGTGCTCCTCATCGACGATCACCAACCCCAGCCGCTGGAATTTCACGTCGGCCGACAGCAGCTTGTGCGTACCGATGACGATGTCGACCTTGCCCTCGTTCATCGCGGCGAGCGTGGCGGACTGTTCCTTGCCGGTGCGAAAGCGCGACAGCTCGGCGATGCGGATCGGCCAGTCGGCGAAGCGATCGGAGAACGTGTTGAAGTGCTGCTCGGCCAGCAGCGTGGTGGGCGTGAGCACGGCAACCTGGCGCCCATCGGCCACCGCCACGAACGCGGCGCGCAATGCCACCTCGGTCTTGCCGAAGCCGACGTCGCCGCATACCAGCCGGTCCATCGGTTTGCCCGCGCGCATGTCGTCGATGACTGCCTCGATCGCCGCGGCCTGATCAGGGGTTTCCTCGAAGCCGAAGCCTTCGGCGAACGCCTCGAGGTCGTGCTGCTTCACCGCGAACCCGTGACCCTGCCGGGTGGCACGCTGCGCGTAAATGTCGAGCAGCTCGGCGGCGGTATCGCGCACCTGTTCGGCCGCCTTGCGCTTGGCCTTCTCCCATTGGTCGGTGCCCAGCGTGTGCAGCGGGGCCTGCTCGGGCGGCCCGCCGGCATAGCGGCCGATCACGAACAGCTGCGCGACGGGAACGTACAGCTTGGCCCCGGCGGCATACTCGAGCGCGAGGAATTCGTTCTCGCCGTCGCCCAGATCGAGATTGATCAATCCCTGATAGCGGCCCACGCCATGCTCGACGTGCACCACCGGGTCGCCGATCTTGAGCTCGGCCAGATCGCGCACCATGCCTTCGACCGAGCTGCGCCGCGCCTCGTTGCGGTTGCCGCGAGCGCGGGCAGTGGCGGCGTACAGCTCCGACTCGGTGATGATCGCGAACCCTTGCTCGCGGGCGACGAACCCGTTGAGCACCGGCGACACGCCCAGCACGATGCGTTCGCCGCTGCCTTCGAACGCCGCGAAATCGTCGCCGAGCGCAAGGGGCACGCCGTTCTCGCCCAGGTACTCGCGCATCGTCTCGCGCCGGCCGGCCGATTCCGCGGTGAGCAGGATCCGATGCTGGCTCGCCGCGATCAGCGCTTTGAGTCGATGCAACGGATCGGCGGCGCGCCGTTCGATCGCCACGTCGGGCACGGCTTCGTACTGGACCGTGATCTGCTCGCTGCGCTCGCGCGGCCCGATGTTCAGCCGGCGCAGTGCGCGCGCCGCGATGAAGAAGTGCTCGGCGGTCAGATACAGCAGCGCCGGCGACAGCAGCGGACGCGCCCGATCGCCGCGCAGCAGCGAGTAGCGGGAATTGAGATCACGCCAGAACGCTTCGATCGCCTGGGCGCACTCGCCATGCAGGACCAGCGCCGAATCGGCCGGCACGTAGTCGAACAGCGTAGCGGTCTCGTCGTAGAAGAGCGGCAGGTAGTACTCGATGCCGGCCGAGGGTATGCCATTGCTCACGTCGCGGTAGATCTGCGACTTCGAGGCATCGCCCTCGACTGTCTCGCGGTAGCGCGACCGAAACTTGTTGCGCGCCGCCTCGTGCAGCGGAAATTCGCGGGCGGGCAGCATGCGCAGCTCGTTCACCTTGTAGAGCGTGCGCTGAGAATCGGGGTCGAACGTGCGGATCGAGTCGACCCGATCGTCCTCCAGATCGATCCGGTAGGGCAGCTGGCTGCCCATCGGGAACAGATCGATCAGGCTGCCGCGGATGCAGTACTCGCCGGGCGCCACCACTTGCGTGACGTGGCTGTAGCCCGCCCGCACGAGCTGCTCGCGCAGACCGGCCACATCGAGGTCGGTGCGGGCACGGATGAAGAACGTGTGGGCCGCGAGGAACGACGCCGGAGCGAGACGCTGCAACGCGGTCGAGGCGGCGGTGAGCACGACGCATGATTCGCCCTGCATTACCCGATAGAGCGTCTCGAGTCGCTCCGAGATCAGATCCTGGTGCGGAGAGATCGCATCGTAGGGCAGCGTTTCCCAGTCCGCGAACAGCTGCACCGGCACATCGGGCGCGAAATAAGGCAGCTCCTCGCGCAGCCGCTGCGCGTCCAGGGCAGCGGCGCACACGACCAGCAACACGCGCTTGCTCGCACGCAGATCGAGCGAACGTGCCAGACGCGCCAGCTCGAAGGCGTCAGCCGAACCGGGCAGGGCGCCCGGCGCGCGAGCGGAATCGGCGGAGGAGGATTGTTCCTGTGAGGGTGAATCGAGCATGTGCTGCCGCAGAGGCGCGTCGGAACCGGTGGTCGATGCGGGCGCCTTGCAAAGTTTGTGCTGGCGCGCGACGCGCGGTGCAGGAGGTGGCCGTTAGCGACCGGTATTATAGAGGCCGAATATGTACGTTCCGCGTCGCTTGCGTTCGCGCGAACGCCAGACGAATCCCCGTGGGTCCCCGTGTCCAGCCGCCATATCGCCCTGATTCCCGCCGCCGGCGTCGGCGCACGCTTCGGCAATAGCCAACCGAAACAGTACGCCAGGCTTGGCCCGCGCACGATGCTGGAGCATGCCGCCCATGCGCTGCTCGTCGATGGGCGTATCGACACGGTGTACGTCGTCCTCAGTCCGGGTGATGAATCGTTTAGTGTGATCGACTGGCGCGAGCAGGCTGCGCGAGTGGTGCCGCTCTATTGCGGCGGTCCGAGCCGCGCGGCGAGCGTGCACAACGGGCTGGTCGCGATCGGCGATGTCGTCGAGCTCGATGACTGGGTGCTCGTCCACGATGCCGCGCGCCCGTGCTTGCCCTCTGGCGACCTGCGCCTGCTCATCGATGCCCTGGCATCGGACGAAGTCGGCGGTCTGCTCGCAGTTCCACTCGCCGACACGCTCAAGCGTGCCGATGACACCGGTCGCATCGCACGCACCGAGCCGCGCGACGGATTGTGGCGGGCGTTGACGCCGCAGATGTTCCGCTACGGCGTGCTGCTGCACGCCCTGAGCTACGCGGCGGCCGATGCGGCTGAGCGCTACGCTCGCGTGACCGACGAGGCGAGCGCGGTCGAGGCGATCGGCATGCGACCCAGATTGATCGCCGGCTCAGGTGCGAACATCAAGGTCACGGTGCCGCAGGATCTGGCAGTGGCGGAGCGATTGCTCGGCGTACTGAGCACCGGCGAGTGAACGCCGGGGCGCGGCGAACGGGGGGCGGGCGATGATCAGGATCGGACAGGGTTTCGACGTACATGCGCTGGTGCCCGGCCGCCCGCTCATCATCGGTGGCGTGCGCATCCCATTCGAACGCGGGCTCGACGGCCACTCGGACGCCGATGTGCTGCTGCATGCGATCACCGACGCATTATTGGGTGCGGCGGCCCTAGGCGATATCGGCAAGCACTTTCCCGACACCGATGAACGTTTCCGCGGCGCGGACAGCACCATGTTGCTGGCCGAGGCGGCGCGCCTGGTCGCGGCGGCCGGATACGAGGTGGTCAACGTCGATGCCACCATCATCGCGCAGGCGCCGCGCATGGCGCCGCACATCCCGGCGATGGTCGAATGTATTGCTCGCTGCCTTGGCGTCGGCCCGGGAGCGGTGAACGTGAAGGCGAAGACGACGGAACGATTGGGTTTCACCGGGCGCGGAGAAGGCATTGCCGCTGAAGCGGCAGCCTTGATCCGCGCGATCGGGTCGAACAGTTGAATCGAGCGCGGATTCAAGCGCGCGTGACCGTCTCGCTGCCGATTCCAGGTTCGCCCGCGTAGCTCGCACCGCACCGCCGTGCGACTGTTCTTCGCAATATGGCCGCCAACTGAGGTCGTCCATCGGCTCCACGATTGGGCTGCCGACGTGCGGCATGAAGCAGGCGGGCGGCCCACGCGTATCGCCTCGATCCATCTCACCCTGGCGTTCCTCGGCGAGCAGAGCGCCGAACGGTGTGCGCTTGCGGCCTCAGCGGCCCGAACCGTCGGGGTTTCAGCCGCCCCAGTAGTCCGTTGCGCTTCGTCGTCGATCGCCCCGTTCGAACTCGCCCTGGATGCGCCCGGCTACTTTCGCCACAACCGGATTGCCTGGGTCGGTCCGCGCGCCATGCCCGACGCGTTGTCCGCGCTGGCCAAGTCGCTGCATAAGGCACTGGTTGCCGTCGGGTTCGATTTGGAGCGGCGCGCGTTCAAACCGCACGTGACGCTGTTGCGCGAGGCACGTGAGCCGAGTGCATGGCCGCCTCTGCATGTCGATCCGTGGATGGTGCGCGAGTTCGTGCTGGTCGAGTCGGTGCGCGACCATCACGGATCACGGTACGAAATACGCGAGCGATTCGCGCTCGAGGCAACGTGAGCCACCGAAGCTCGAACTCGGCCGCCTCGCGAGTCCAGCCTACCCGTCGCGACTACGCGCTTTGGATCGGCAAAGTGAGCCGCGCGACCAACCCGCCACCTTCGCGCGGCAGCAACTCGAAGCGGCCCTGATGCATGCGCGCGATGCGCTCGACGATGGCCAGCCCAAGCCCAGAGCCGCCCTTGCCGCTGCGTGCTTTCTCCATGCGCTGAAACGGCTGCTTGAGGCGTTCGACCTGATCGGCCGGAATGCCCGGGCCGCGATCGCGTACCTCGACGATCACGAAGCCTTGCTCGGCGTGCGTGTGCAACTCGATCCCCTGTTCGGCGTAGCGGTACGCGTTGTCGAGCAGATTGGTGATCATGCGGCGGGTGGCCATCGGCCGGAGCGCCGAACTCGGCGTGGCCTGGATATCGGTGGCGAGCTCACGCCCGCGCTCGCGGTAGGTGCGGGCGAGTTCATCGGCGAGCGCACTCAGGTCGGTGGGCTCGGGCTTCTCGCCGGTTTCGGTGCGGGCAAAATCGAGGAACTGGCCGATGATGCGATCCATGTCGTCGATGTCGGCGTTCATGCCGTGCTTGAGATCGTCATCCGCCGCGGTCATCTCGATCGCCAGTCGCATGCGCGCCAACGGCGTGCGCAGATCGTGCGAGACGCCGGCCAGGATGAGCGCACGGTCCTCGTCCAACCGTGCCAGATCGCGACTCATCTGATTGAAGGCTCGCATGACGCCCTGCAATTCCTCCGGACCGGCTTCGGTGACGAGCGCCGGCCGCCGCCCCTGGCCGATTTCCGCGGCTGCGCGCGAGAGCAGTCGCAGCGGCTGCGTGATCCGGGAGACGACAAAATAAGCCGCCGCGAGCGCAAGCAGCAGCGCAAGCAGGCCCCAGCCAAGCCATTGCAGCGTGCGGTCCTGCGGCAGGCGGTCGGTCGGCAACATCACCCAGTAGTCGTCGCCTTCGATCGCGAAGCTCACCCAGAATCCATCGTCGCCGTCGACCTCCTTGGCGAATTGGGTTCCTGATCCCAGTTGCAGTCGGATCTCCGCTTCGACACTGTCGAGCAGCGGATCGCGGTCGGTCGGCTTGACCTTCTGCGCCGGATCTTTCGGGTAGATGCGAATGCCTTCGAGCTCTTCGAGTTCGATCAGCAACTCGGTGCGCTTGCCCGGCTGCGCGGCCACGATAGCGCTGCGCACCAGATTGACGACGCTCACCACCATGCGGGCGACCTGGTGCACCTGCGGTTCACGCTCGTAGGTGCGGAAGATGACGTACCACGCGGCGGTCGACAGCACCAGCACCGTGGCGATGAGCAGAAACGAGCGCGCGAGCAGCGAGCGCGGCAACAGGCTCATTGCTGCGAACCGGTCAACCGTGCTTTTGTCCGTCGGGCACGAACACGTAGCCGAAGCCCCATACCGTCTGGATGTACGTCGGATGCGCCGGATCGGGCTCGACCAGCTTGCGCAGACGCGATACCTGCACGTCGATGGCGCGGTCGAACACTTCGTACTCGCGACCGCGGGCGAGTTCCATGAGCTTCTCGCGCGACAGTGGAATGCGCGGATGCGTGACCAGCACCTTCAACAGCGCGAACTCGCCGGTGGTGAGCGCGGAGGACTTGCCGGCGCGCTCCAGCGTGCGGGTGGCCAGATGCACCTTCACGTCGCTGAACTCGATGGTCTCGACCTCGACCGAAGGCGCGCCTGGCGGTAACGCCTCGGCGCGACGACGCAGCACCGCGTTGATGCGCGCGAGCAGTTCACGCGGATTGAAGGGCTTGGGCAGGTAATCGTCCGCCCCCATTTCAAGTCCGACGATGCGATCGACTTCCTCGCCTTTGGCCGTGAGCATCACGATCGGAATGGCATTCTTCGTGCCGCGCAAGCGCCTGCAGATCGACAGGCCGTCTTCGCCGGGCAGCATCAGATCGAGCACGAGCAGATCGAAGCGCTCCATGTTGAGCGCCTTGTCCATGCCGGGGGCCTCGGAGACGACCTTGACGGCGAAGCCATGCTCGGTGAGGTAGCGGCTGAGCAGATCACGCAGCCGCAGATCGTCATCGACGACGAGAATCTTCTTTTTCGGGTCTGCCATGCGCGGTATGGTATCGGTTCGATGCGACTTGAGAATCACTGAGTTGCGACCGTCCGAGCGGACAGCGCAGCGCGAATCATGACGGAATTGACAGCCTGATGGAGCTGGCCGTCACGGGCCTCGCGGGGCCATCGGTCGCCGAAGCGGTCGCTGGAACATCTGGGATACATCCGGTTACAAAAGCGCCGCGTGACGGACATAGACAACTTACAGGTTGCCGGCATAGTGGTGGACGTATGAATGGCGGTGTGGGGTTGCTCGACGCCGGGCAATGACCAACGAGGAACGAGCGATGCGCGGAGCCGCAGGAAAAGTTTGGGGCCAAGTCCCCTCGATCCGGAGATTGCGCCGCCTGACGGTATTGCTGTCGGGTGCGCACGGACGGATCGGGAAGGGATTGGTGGCGCTCGTCCTCGGTGCGGCAATCACCATGCCCGTGCTGGCTCAGCAGGGGCCGGGCAAGGGCCAGTGGCGCGAGCGGCAGATGCAGCGCCAGGAAATGCGCGAGCAGTCTCGTGGCCGCGATCCGCGCGGACCGCAGATGTCACCCGAAGAGCGTCGCGATCTGCGCCGCGACATCATCACCCACGGCCGCGAGCACTATCGTGGGCCCGGTCGGCCGCCACCGCCGCCGCCGCGGCGGCCGTAACGGTGGGTTATCACCGACTCCAAGAGCGGTCATCATGACAATAGCGGCGCGATCGTCGGAGGTCGATTCCCGCGTCATCGGCAGCAGCGGCAGCGCGACTTCTGAGCCTGGCCTTCGCGCAGCATCGCGGATGGTCGCCGCCGCCTGCGCGATCGGGATCGTATTGGCCAGCGTGAGTGGCTGTGCGCCGCACGCGCCCGCTGTGGCGGTGACTGGCGCGGCCGATTCGCAAGCGGGCAGTCGTGTGCGCGCCTCGCCACGATTGGAGATCGACGATGCCCGTCATCTGCTCGCGCGTACCGGATTCGGTCCCACAAGTCATGACATCGCCGCACTGAGCGGTCAAATGAGCGGTCAAATGGGCGGCATCACACGCGCCCAGGCGATCGAACGCATGCTGCGCGAGTCGCGGCGCAGTGCAATCGCACCCGCCCCGGGGTGGGTCGAAGAGCCGATCGTGCCGATATCGAAGGTGCGGCAGATGTCCGACGAAGAGCGCCGGGCGTTTCGCGCCGAGCAGCTTCGACAGGCCGTCGAGTTGCGCGCGTGGTGGGTGAGCGAAATGCTCGACACCGACTCGCCGCTCACCGAACGCATGACCCTGTTCTGGCACAACCACTTCGTGTCGAGTCAGGTGAAGGTGCGCGCCAGTCAACTCATGTACCGGCAGAACGTGCTGTTTCGCCAGCACGCACTCGGCAGTTTCGCCGAGCTGTTGCGCGCGGTCGCGCGCGATCCGGCGATGGTCGTCTACCTGGACTCCTCGACCAATCGCAAGGGCCGCCCGAACGAGAACTTCGCGCGCGAGCTGATGGAGCTGTTCACCCTCGGCGAAGGACAGTTCACCGAACGCGATGTGCGCGAGGCCGCGCGAGCCTTCACCGGCTGGAGCGTCGATCCGGAAAACGGGCGGTTCCTCTACCGCCCGTTCGCGCACGACGAAGGCGCCAAGACGGTCCTTGGTCGCTCGGGCAATCTTAATGGCGATGAGGTTCTCGACGTGCTGCTCGCGCATCCCCGCACCGCGGAGTGGATCACGGCCAAACTGTGGCGCGAGTTCGTTTCACCCACGCCCGATGAGGTCGAGGTCAGACGCATTGCGGCTCAATTCCGCTCGAGTGGCTATCAGGTGAAGGTGGCGCTGCGCGAGTTGCTCAATGCCCCCGCTTTCTGGGCCGTGGAGAACCGCGCGGCGTTGATCAAGTCGCCGGTCGATGTCGTAGTGGGAGCGGTGCGTCAGCTCGGCGTCGACGTTCCCGATCGCACGGCGCTCGCGCTCGCGGCGGCAGGGCTTGGTCAGAATCTGTTCGCCCCGCCCAATGTGAAAGGCTGGCCCGGCGGGGAGGTGTGGATCAACAGCACCACGCTGCTCGCACGCAAACAGTTCGTCGAGCGATTG
>CADECO010000009.1:33066-40651 GCA_902825905.1 uncultured beta proteobacterium | reverse complement strand
CCTTTGATCGCCGCGTCGGTGTGCGCGGGCGTCATGTGGATGTGCGACCAGTCGAGCACCGTGGTCACGCCCACATCGATGCAACCGAGCGCGCTCGACAGATTGCCCGCGTAGACGTCGTCGGGCGTATAGGCCTGACCAACCATGCGTTGCACCACGCGAATGTAGTCCTGCAGCGAGCCATCGGGCAGGATGTTGCGCAGGATGCCTTGCCACATATGACGGTGCGTGTCGACGAACCCTGGCATGACGATGGTATTGCGCGCGTCGATGACCGCCGCGTTCGGCGCCGCAATGTTGGGGCGCACCGCCGCGATCTTCGAGCCTTCGACCAGCACGTCGGCCTGTTCGAAATCGCCAATGCCGCGATCGAGCGACAACACGCAGCCGCCTTTGATGAGAATCGGCTGGCCAGCCGTGATCGACTCGGCGCCTGCGCCGGTGGCGCACGCTGACATGCTCGTCAGTACGGGTGTGGCAACGGCACCAAGCGCGGCAGCACGCAGAAATCCGCGGCGCGAAAGCGCAGGAGTACAGCACGCGCAGTCGTCGGGATGAAGACGCGCTGATGGATCGTGATCGGGAAGGGTGGTCATGGTCTCCTCGTTTTGTTGGTGACGCGTGAGTGCTCAACAGAAGCGACGTGCTCCGCGCGAGGCATCATACGCGCGGCTTGTGCGCGTCCGTACGACCTGCCAGCACGATCCGTTAGGTGCAGGATCGAGCCGCCGTTCGCGCGCCGTTGCACTTCGCTATGCGCGCCGTTACCCTCGTGTCTTCCACCGACGTCTCATCCCACAACGAGAAGACCTCTACACATGGCAACGACCTTTGGCGGCGCGGCAGGCAGGGCGGATCAGGCCCTGGCCTGGAACATGAAGCTCATTTCGCAGCACGAACTGTCGGGCTTCGGCGGCGTGGGCGAGGGCATGGCGATGCAGAAGACCAAGGATGGCCGGCGCATCCTGTGGCTCGCGCACGAATCGGCGCCGAAGAACTTCACTGCGGTGGACGTCACCGATCCGAAGAATCTGAAGCAGGTGGTGCAGACCGAACTGCCGCATGCGAACGTGCGCTCCAACTCGCTCGACGTCGTGGGCGACATGATGTGCGTGGCTTACCAGACCAAGAACGTCGGCATGAAGCCGGCCGGCTTCGATCTGTTCGACATCTCCACGCCGGAAGCGCCGAAGCTGATCTCACACTTCGATCGCTCCGGGCCGCATTCGCGCGGCGTGCACTGCGTGTGGTTCGTCGATGGCCAGTTCGTGCACATGGCCAGCGGCGCGGCGGATTTCGAGCCCACCCATCCGAGCGATGACCAGTGCTACATGATCGTCGACGTTCGCAATCCATCGAAGCCGGTGGAAGCGGGCCGCTGGTGGTATCCGGGTACACGCAAGGGCGACTCGGCACCGCCGCCCGCGCGCATGCCCAAGCCATTCGACACCGGTTTTCGCGTCCACAACGCCAACATCTATCCCGAGCGCCCCGATCGCGCCTACATCGGCTACATCGACGGCGGCGCGGTGATCCTCGACATCAGTAACAAGAGTCAGCCCCGGCTGGTGAGCAACTGGAACTACTCGCCGCCGTTCAACGGCTTTTGCCACACCTGCATGCCGCTGCTCTCACGCGATCTGCTGATCGTGGCCGACGAATGTACGCAGGATCTCGGCGTGGACTGGCCCAAGCTCGTGCGCGTGGTCGATGCGCGGGTGGAGACCAACCTGCAGCCGATCTCGACCTTCCCGCTCCCTTCGATCGAGCAGTTCGGCAAGCGCGGCGGTCGCTACGGCGCGCACAACCTGCATGAGAACCTGCCGGTGGAGACTTCGTGGCGTTCCGACACGATCGTGGTCGGTACGTTCTTCAACGGCGGCGTGCGCGCGTTCGACACCAGCAACCCGTACCAGCCGCAGGAGATCGCGTACTACGTGCCGGCTGCGCCGCGCATGGCCCCCAGCGGGGCGATCCAGATCAACGACTGCTATGTCGACGATCGTCGCCTGCTGTTCGCGGTCGATCGCCACGTCGGCGGCGTCTACGTGCTCGAGATGACCGTGTGAGTCAGGCTGGCGGCGGCCGCGATCCGTTCGCCGGCCGCATTCCGATCACGATCATCACCGGCTTTCTGGGTAGCGGCAAAAGCACGCTGCTCTCCAGACTGTTGCGCCATCCGGATATGAACCGGGCGGCGGTGATCGTGAACGAGTTCGGCGAGGTCGGCATCGACCACGCGCTGTTGGCCGATTCCACCGAATCGATGACTTTGCTGGCCAACGGCTGCCTGTGCTGCGCGGTGCGCACCGATCTTCAGGAGACGCTGCGCGAGCTGTTCATCAAGCGGCGTGCCGGCGAGGTCATCGATTTCGATCGCGTGTTCATCGAAACCAGTGGCCTGGCCGATCCGGCACCGATCATGCATTCGCTGGTGAGCGACACGATGCTGGCGACGCACTACCGGCTCGACGGCGTGGTCACGCTGGTCGATTGCGTGAACGGGGCGAACTCGCTGGCGACAATGAGCGAGGCGATGAAGCAGGTCGCCGTCGCCGATCGGCTGGTGATCACCAAGATCGACCTGGGGAACGCCGAGTCGGTTGCGGCGTTGCGGGCCCAGCTTCATCTGGCCAACCCGCAGGCCGGGCAGCTGCTCGCGACCAAGGGTGAATTGGATCCGGCCGAGCTGTCGGGGCTGAGCTTCGATCGAGCGCAGGCCGACGACGCACGGGTTGCCCGCTGGCTTGGTGCGATGGATGAACGATCAGGTGCCGAGAAATCGAATGCCGACCGATACCTCGGCGATCGCCTGCCCAAGGCAGCTCACGCTACGCCGGTGAACACGTTCGTGCTGTGGTTCGATTCACCGTTCACCTGGGCCGGATTCTCGACGATCGTTCAGGTGCTTACCTCGCTGCGCGGACCGGACCTGCTGCGAGTGAAAGGGTTGGTCAACATCGCCGAAGAGGCCGGTCCGGTCGTGGTGCAAGGCGCGCAGCACTTGTTTCATGAACCGGCGCGTTTAGAGCGCTGGCCCTCGGATGACCATCGCACGCGGCTCGTGTTCATCACCCGAAACCTCACGCGCGAGACGGTGGAGGCGTTGATCCGCGCGGTAGGTGCGATCGCGGATCCGGCGTAGCTGTATCGGTCATCATCCAGCCGTACTCGAGCTGCAGGGCCGCCGGATCCGTTCAAACGGTCGACCACACGCGCAGCTCGATCAGCTGCGCAACCGACGAATCAACTCGTCGAGGTGATCAAGGTTCGAATAGCTGATCAGCATCTTGCCGCTGCCCTTCTTGCCCGCCTTCAACTCCACCGTGGTGCCGAGCCGTTCGGACAGTTCCTCCTCCAGGCGCTGCACGTCGCGATCGACGCGAGGCTTTAGCGCAACAGCCGCAATTTTCGGGTTGAGCGTGGCGGCGACGAGCGCCTCGGTCTCGCGCACGTTGAGCTGGTCTTCGACGACTTTCTGCGCGAGGCGCACCTGCGCATGGCCTTCGAGCGACAGCAGCGCACGCGCATGACCCATTTCGAGCTGGCCGCTGAACACCATCTCCTGGACTTGCAGCGAGAGGTTGAGCAGGCGCAGCAGATTGGTGGTGGCACTGCGCGACCGCCCGATCGCTTCGGCGGCTTGTTGATGCGTGAGGCCGAACTCATCGATCAACCGTTGCACGCCTTTGGCTTCTTCCAGCGGATTGAGATCTTCGCGCTGGATGTTCTCGATCAGCGCCACGGCGAGTGCGGCTTGATCGGGGAGTTCGCGGATGACGACAGGCACATCGGTCAGTCCGGCAAGCTGCGAGGCGCGCCAGCGTCGCTCACCGGCGATGATCTCGTATCGCTCGGGGCCGACCGGCCGTACCAGAATCGGCTGGATCAATCCTTGCGCGCGGATCGAAGCGGCCAGTTCCTGCAGCGACGCGTCGTCCATGTGGGTGCGCGGCTGATAGCGCCCTGGCTGCAGCTGCTCGACCCGCAGCGTGCTCGTTGTGTCTGATTTGGTCGCGACAACCGGGTCGTCACCGCCGAGCAATGCGTTGAGGCCGCGGCCAAGTGCTTTGGGTTTCATCACGGTGGCGTTCCTGCAGCGGCACGAGCCGCCTGCATTCGATTGAGGATTTCTCTGGCAAGCGCGATATAGGCGTGCGCGCCCTTGGCCGTGACGTCGTAACGCACGCCGGGAATGCCGTGGCTGGGGGCTTCGGCCAGGCGCACGTTGCGCGGTACTACGGTCTCGTAGACCTTCTCGCCGAAGTGCTGTCGCAACTCGTCGGCGACCTGCTGCGCGAGGGTATTGCGCGGATCGAACATGGTGCGCAACAGCCCCTCGATTTCGAGATGGGGATTGAGGGTCTGCCGCACCATGCGCACGGTGTTCACCAGATCGCTCAGACCTTCGAGCGCGTAGTACTCGCACTGCATCGGGATCACCACGGCATCCGCCGCGACGAACGCGTTCACCGTAAGCAGGCTCAATGACGGTGGACAATCCAGGATGATGAAGTCGTAGCGATCGCGCACCTTGGCGAGCGCGGATTTCAGGCGCGCCTCGCGATGTTCGAGCGTCACCAGTTCGCTCTCGGCACCCGCCAGTTCACGATTGGCAGGCAGCACGTCGTAGCCGCCCGCTTCCGAACGTCGGTACACGCGATCGAACGTCGAAAGCCCCAGCAGGACGTGGTAGACGGTTTCGGAGAGCGCGCGCTTGTCGATGCCGCTACCCATCGTCGCATTGCCCTGGGGGTCGAGGTCGACCAGCAACACACGCAGCTCGGCCATCGTGAGACTGGCGGCGAGGTTGACCGCGGTCGTGGTCTTGCCGACGCCACCTTTCTGGTTCGCGATTGCGAGCGTGCGACTCATCGGATGCTCAGCACGATCAGGTGGCGTTTCGCGTCGAGTCCCGGCACATGGAGTTCCACGACCTGTTCAACGCTGATGTTAGCGGGCATGCGACGCAGCTCATCTTCGGGATAGACGCCTTTCATCGCGAACAACTTTCCGCCGGGAGCGACGTGACCCTGCGCCAGGTCGGCGAATTCGCCGATCTCGGCAAAGGCGCGAGCGACCACGATATCGAAGCTTGCGGCGGGGCGATACTGCTCCACGCGCGCGGCGAGCGCTGTCACGTTGATAAGGCGCAGCGTGGTGACCGCCTGCTGGAGGAACGCCGCCTTCTTCTGGTTGCTGTCGAGCAGAGTAACCACCAAGTCGGACCGCGCGATCGCCAACGGAATGCCAGGCAACCCAGCGCCTGAACCGACATCGAGTACGCGGGCACCGTTTGGCACGTACGGCACGAGCGCGAGCGAGTCGAGCACGTGATGCGTCACCATCCTGGCTTTATCGCGGATCGCCGTGAGGTTGTGGACAGCGTTCCACTTCACGATCAGATCGAGGTAAGCCTCGAGCGATTGCAGGGCGTCCGAGGACAGCACCAAGCCCAGCTCCCGCGCGCCTTGTTCGACGGTGTTCGTGATTGGCGTGGTGGCAAGCGAGGCGCTCATTCGACGCCTTGCGTGGTCATGTTGGCCGCCTTGCCACGCCGCTTGAGATGCACCAGCAGCAGTGATACGGCGGCGGGTGTGATGCCCGAGATCCGCGAGGCGTGACCAATTGTCGCGGGCCGGTGTTGCTGCAATTTCTGCTGGACCTCGCGCGATAGCCCTATCACTTGGCCGTAGTCGATGTCCGCGGGCAGCATCTGCTCATCGACCTGTTTGTGTCGATCGACCTCTTCGCGTTGGCGGGCGATGTATCCCGCGTACTTGCACTGGATCTCGACTTGTTCGGCGACTGAGGCGTCCTCGACGGCGGGCCCAGTCTCGGGCAGCGAGAGGAGCCTGTCATACGTTACTTCCGGGCGCTTCAGAAGATCTGAGAGTGTGTACTCACGTTCAAGTTGTTTGCCGAACACTTGATCCGCCTGCTCGGCACTCAGGTGACGCGGGTTCAGCCAGGTGGACTTCAGTCGTTCCTGCTCTTTTGCGATGGCATCGCGCTTCCGCGAGAACGCGTCCCAGCGGACGTCATTGACCAGTCCAAGCCGGCGGCCGATTTCGGTCAGGCGCAGATCGGCGTTGTCTTCGCGCAGCATGAGCCGGTACTCGGCGCGGCTGGTGAACATGCGGTAAGGCTCGCTCACGCCACGGGTAACCAGATCGTCCACGAGCACGCCCAGGTAGGCCTCGTCACGCCGAGGCCACCAGGCCGGTTGTTGTTTCACGTGGAACGCCGCGTTGACGCCCGCGAGCAGACCTTGGGCGGCGGCTTCCTCGTATCCCGTTGTGCCGTTGATCTGCCCAGCGAAGAACAATCCCTTGATAGCCTTCGTTTCAAGCGACGGATGCAGCGCGCGCGGATCGAAGTAGTCGTACTCGATGGCGTAGCCTGGCCGCAGGATATGAGCGTTTTCCAGCCCCGGGATTGAGTGCACCAGATCGAGTTGGACGTCGAACGGGAGGCTGGTCGAGATGCCATTGGGATAGAACTCGTTGGTGGTCAGCCCTTCAGGCTCGAGAAAGATCTGGTGGCTGGACCGTCCCGCGAATCGATGAATCTTGTCTTCGATCGACGGGCAGTAGCGCGGCCCTACCCCTTCAATCTTGCCGGTATACAACGGCGAGCGATCGAGGCCGGCGCGGATGACCTCGTGGGTCTGCTCGGTGGTATGCGTAATCCAACAGGGCAACTGCCGGGGATGCATGGCACGCGAGCCCAGGAACGAGAAGACCGGTTCGGACGAGTCCCCAGGCTGCGGCTCCATGACCGTGAAATCGATCGTGCGCCCGTCGATCCGCGGCGGTGTGCCCGTCTTGAGGCGCCCTACCGGTAGCTTGAGTTCCCGCAGCCGGTAAGCGAGTGAGCGAGCCGGCGGGTCGCCTGCTCGACCAGCCTCGTAGTTCTGCAGCCCGACGTGGATGAGCCCGGCGAGGAAAGTTCCAGCAGTCAACACCACTGCCTGCCCCTCGAAACGGATACCGACTTGGGTGACGACACCGGTGACACGATCACCTTCCACGGTGAGATCGTCCACCGCTTGCTGGAACAGAGTCAGGTTCGGCTCGTTCTCGAGGCGAGACCGGATCGCCTGCCGGTACAGCACTCGATCCGCTTGCGCTCGCGTCGCGCGAACCGCCGCGCCTTTGCTTGAGTTGAGGGTACGGAACTGGATGCCCGCCTCGTCGGTGGCGATAGCCATCGCGCCACCGAGGGCGTCCACTTCCTTGACCAGATGGCCCTTACCGATGCCTCCGATGCTTGGATTGCAAGACATCTGTCCGAGCGTCTCGATGCTGTGTGTGAGCAGCAGCGTCGAGCAGCCGGCCCGCGCGGCGGCCAGGGCCGCCTCGGTACCAGCGTGCCCGCCTCCGACTACGATGACATCGAACTTTCGCGGGAAGAGCATTAGAGGGTCTCAATGAGGAGGCGGGATTCTAGCGATTTGTCCTGTCCGGAAGAACTCGAAGGTTTGGTCTGAGGGCGCCTTCTCGAAGGACATCGAGTGGCGACGGAGTCAGAGCTACGGGGATTTGCTAGACGGAGACTATCGGCTGTGTTCCACGTGGAACAC
>CADECO010000009.1:5401-32966 GCA_902825905.1 uncultured beta proteobacterium | reverse complement strand
ATGTGCGGGCGATGCGTGACCTTGCGCCCCATCACGAGCCAATGCTTGAAGTAGTCGCCCATGTTGTAGCCGGCGAACGGAATCATCGCGAACGGATCGCGCCGCACGACGCCTACCTTGCCGGTGGCCGCCGCAGTGGTCTCTGACCCCATCGTGGCGGCCATGTACACCCCCGCGTCCCAATTGAAGCCTTCGACCACCAGCGGGACCGTATCGGAACGACGCCCACCGAAGATGAATGCCGAAATCGGTACGCCGTTCGGGTTCTCCCATTCGGGGTCGATCGATGGACACTGTGACGCCGGCACCGTGAAACGCGAATTGGGGTGCGCGGCCTTTCGCCCGCAGTCGGGCGTCCATGGATTACCTTGCCAGTCGGTGAGACTGGCAGGCGGAGCATCGGACAAACCCTCCCACCACACATCACCGTCTGGCGTTTCGGCGACGTTGGTGAAAATCACGTTCTCTTTGAGCATCGCGAGACAATTCGGGTTCGTCTTGGCCGAAGTACCAGGCGCAACCCCGAAGAACCCCGCCTCGGGATTGATCGCATAGAAGCGACCATCCTTGCCCGGCTTGATCCAGGCGATGTCCTCGCCCACGGTAGAGACCTTCCAGCCTTTGAAGGCCACCGGCGGCACCATCATTGCGAAGTTCGTCTTCCCGCAGGCAGATGGGAAGGCTCCCGCAACATAGTGCTTCCGGCCCTCGGGGGACGTGACCCCCAGGATCAGCATGTGTTCGGCGAGCCACCCCTGCTCTTGCCCCATGATCGAAGCGATCCGCAGCGAGAAGCACTTTTTGCCAAGTAGCGCATTGCCACCGTAGCCGGAGCCGAAGGACCAGATCTCCTTGGTCTCAGGAAAGTGGACGATGTACTTGTCTTCCTTGTTGCACGGCCAACGCGAGTCCTTCTGACCCTGGGTCAGCGGCGCACCGACCGAATGAATCGCCGGCACGAAGTAGCCGTCGGCACCGAGGATGTCCCACACCTGCTTCGACATGCGCGTCATGATGCGCATGTTCACAACGACGTACGGCGAATCAGAGATCTCCACGCCGCAGTGCGCGATGTGCGAGCCCAACGGCCCCATCGAGAACGGCACGACGTACATCGTGCGGCCGCGCATGCAACCGTCGAACAGGCCCTCCAGCGTCTCGCGCATCTCCTTCGGATCGACCCAGTTGTTCGTCGGACCAGCGTCTTCCTTGGTCTTGGAGCAGATGAAGGTCCGGTCCTCCATGCGCGCCACGTCACTCGGGTCTGACAGCGCGAGGAAGCAGTTCGGGCGCAGCTTTTGATTCAGGCGCTTGAACATTCCCGAAGCCACCATCTCATTGCACAGCCGGTCGTATTCCTCCTGCGAGCCGTCACACCAGTAGATTCGCTCGGGCTTGGTGAGCGCCGCAATCTTGGCGACCCACTCGATTGCCCCGCGATGTTTCACGTAACCAGGGGCGGAAACACTGGCGGAGGCAGTTGCAGGTTGACTCATCGATGTCCTCGATATCAGGAAAAAGAGAAAACGACTTGGGCGCCTGACTGGATCAATCAAGCGCGTGGATTCTTGTGGCGTGGGGAGTCGCGAAATGTATCACGCTGATTCGGGGTGGCAAATCCAATGCGTAACACATTGAGGCGGGACAAGTAGTCCGCCACGCGCTGCTTCGATCTCTCACAATCGAGCAATGCGTTTCATAATCCGCAATGCGCTTTCGCCCAGCCGATTCAGCGCATGACGACGATGAACAACCGGCGAAATGGAAAGATCGTGACTCCGTCGGCGCGCCGCGGATAGGCATGCGCGGCAGCCGTCGCATACTCGCTCTCGAATTCACGCGAGTCACCGGGAGCGAGTGCATCGAGAAACGGCCGAAGCCAGGTTCCTTTGATCCACTCCAGCACCGGGCGCTCGCCAGTGAGCGGCTGGATGTACTCGGTCTCCCAGATCTCGAGGCGCTTCGTCAGCGGTGCGAGCAGGTCGTAATAGAAGCCAGGCTCGGCAACCGGTGTCGGTCGAATCAGGTGCTGCAACCGAGCACGCCACTTCGCGCTGCTCGCAAGATCGTGCGCGATGCGATGCGACGGCGCACCGAAGTTGCGCGGCATCTGAATCGCCATGAATCCACCGGGCCCTACCTGCTTGAACAAATGCGGCACCAACCTGGCGTGATCCTCGAGCCAGTGCAGCGTCGCGTTCGAATAGAGCACGTCGAGCGGCTGTGCACTCGACCAACTCGATAGCTCCCTCTGCTCCCAGCTCACCCGCGGAAATTTCTCGCGCGCAACACCAAGCATCTCGCTCGAACTGTCGACCCCGGTGATGCGTGCCTGCGGCCAACGTTCAGCCAACCTCGCCGTCACGTTCCCAGGTCCGCAGCCCAGGTCGACGACCGAGGCAGGCGAGTCGAGCGGTACGCGCGCAAGCAGATCGAGCGCAGGACGCACGCGGTGATCGGTGAACTTGGCGTACTGCGCGGGATCCCAACTCATCGACGGCCTCCCATCTCCTTGCGGCCCCTGCGCCACAGGCGGGGCACCACGATTGCCAGCAGCGCGCACGCCAACAACGTAGCGCTGATGGGTTGCGTTACGAACACACTGAAATCGCCCTGACTGATGTTGAGCGCGCGCCGCGCCTGCGTCTCAGCCAGCGGCCCGAGGATCGCGCCAACGATCACCGGCGCAACCGGAAAATCGAAACGGCGCATCGCGAAACCCATCAACCCGATCACCCACAGCAGCACCAGATCCACCCACGACTGCCGCAAGCTGTACGCACCGAGTGTCGCGCACACCAGGATGCCGGCGTACAGCATCGGACGTGGCACCGCGAGCAAGCGCACCCACAGCCCCACCAACGGCAGGTTCAGCACCAGCAGCATGACATTGCCGATGTACAGACTGGCGATCAGACCCCACACCAACCCGCTCTGATTCTCGAACAGCAACGGCCCGGGCTGCATACCGTATTGCTGAAATGAAGCGAGCATGATCGCGGCCGTCGCCGATGTCGGCAGGCCGAGCGTCAGCAGCGGAACCAGCGTTCCGGTCACCGAAGCATTGTTGGCGGCCTCAGGTCCGGCCACGCCTTCGATCGCTCCCCGGCCGAACTCCTCCGGTCGTGTACTCAACCTTCGCTCGGCAGCGTACGACAGGAACGTGGGGATCTCCGCTCCCCCGGCAGGGATGGATCCGAACGGAAAGCCGATCGCGGCGCCTCGCAGCCATGCAGGCCAAGAGCGGCGCCAATCATCGCGGCTCATCCAAAGCGCGTTCTGCTCGATCGATTGCACGCTATCGGTCTGACGCGAGAGGTAAGCCGCGTTGTAGAGCGTCTCACCGACGGCGAACAACCCGACGGCGAGCAGAACAACCTCGATGCCATCGAGCAATTCGGCCACGCCGAAGGCGAACCGCGCCTGCCCGGTGAGCGGATCGATGCCGATGAGACCGATTGCCAGACCGATGAACAGGCTGGCAAAGCCACGCGACAGCGATCGCCCCAGCACCGAGGTCACGGTGGTCAGGGCGAGTACCGCCAGCGCCGTGTACTCAGCGGGTCCGAAACGCAGCGCAAACTCCACGACAATCGGCGCGGTTACGGTGAGCGCTGCGGTCGCCAGCGTGCCCGCGACGAACGAACCGATCGCCGCAGTCGCCAGCGCAGGCCCGGCCCGCCCGCGCTTGGCCATCAGGTTGCCTTCCAGCGCGGTCACGATCGAAGCCGATTCGCCCGGCGTGTTGAGGAGGATCGACGTGGTCGAGCCACCAAACATGGCGCCGTAGTAGATCCCGGCGAGCATGATCAACGCACCCGTCGGGTCGAGCTTTGCGGTCACCGGCAGCAACAGCGCGATCGTGAGCGCAGGGCCCAGCCCCGGCAACACACCGACCGCCGAACCGAGGCAGCAACCGACGAACGCCCACAGCAGGTTCTGCGGCGCCAGCGCAACGCCGAACCCCTGTGCAAGCGCCGACCAGATCTCCATGGGTTTCAATGTCGCGCTAGAGCGCGATCACACCGAGTGCGGGCCCGAGCGACAGCCGCAGCACCTGCGTAAACAACCAATACAGCGCCCCGGCCAGAACGGCTCCGATCGCGCCGTCGCGCAACCACCGCACACTGCCGAACGCGCGCGCCACGCACACGAACAAGATCGTGGAGGCAACGATGAACCCGGCAACTCCGATGAACGCCGCGTGCAGCACCAGACCGAGGATCACCAGGCCGAGCGCTCGACCGTCCAGCATTCCTCCCTCAGCCGCCGGACGCTGGCGCAAGCCGCCGCGCGACACTTCGAACAGGAGCGCAGCTCCGCAGACAAGCAGACCAATCGACACGATCGCAGGGACGACGCCCGGGCCGACCTGCGAGTAGCCTGGGGCCTCGGGCAGGTGCCACGTCGCCCATGCGAACAGCACGCCAAGCGCGAATACGCCTGACGCGACGGCGAGTTCACTCGGGGATCGCTTCGACGCGTTCATCTCAGATCGATCGATGTGGTCAACGATCAACGGCAAGAACCGGCTCGCCCTCGCGGCATGCTCGATAGCACCCTGAACGAACTTTCCGCTCGCATTCGTACTAGCGCTTGACGAGCCCCACTTCGCGCAGCACAGCGCCTACGCGCTGCGACTCGGCCTCGACATACTGCTTGAACGGCTGATCGACCTGCAGCACGCTGGTCCAGTCCATACGCTTGAGCGTGTCCTGCCACGCCGCCGACTTGGTCGCCTCGACCACGGCACTGGTGAGCGCCTGGCGTTGCGCGTCGCTCAGTCCCGGGCCGCCGAACACGCCGCGCCAGTTGGCGACTTCGACGTTGATGCCCTGCTCCTTGAGCGTGGCGATGTCTACGCCGGCGATTCGCTGCGCGCCCGACACCGCCAGTGCGCGCAACTTGCCAGACTTAATGTGCTCGGCGAACTCGCCGTAGCCCGAAACGCCGGCGCTGACGTGCCCGCCCAGGATCGACTGCAATGCTTCACCGCCGCCCTTGAACGGCACGTAGTTGAGCTTGGCGACTTCGGCTCCTATTTCCTTGGCGATCAGCGCAACCAGGATGTGGTCGATACCGCCGGCCGAGCCGCCGCCCCAGGAGACACTCGCCGGATTCGCCTTGAACTGCGCCACGAGTTCCTTGAGTGATTTGAACTTCGACGATGCTGGCACCACGATCACGTTGGTTTCGGCGGTCAGCCGCGCAATCGGTGTCACCATGCTCAGATTGACGGGTGGCCGCTGCAACTCGATCGCACCCACCATCACCAGCCCACCAACCATCAACGTCTTGCCATCACCCTTGGCCGCATTGACGAACTGCGCCAGGCCGATGGTTCCGCCTGCACCACCGCGGTTGTCGTACTGCACGTTCTTGGCCACGCCCGCGCTTTGCATCGCCGCGCCAAGACTACGACCGGTCTGATCCCATCCGCCGCCGGGATTGGCCGGAATGAGGATCTTCAATGTATCGATGGTCTGAGCCGAGCACGCCACCGAGACCGCAAGCGCACCAAGCGCCGCGCCCAACCGCGCGAACAACGATCGCATGTACGACATGAGTTGCCTCCGCCCGCATACAAGTCGGGTCAGCATACCGCAGTGTTGAGGGCGCACCCCGCCGGCTGTTCGCGTCATTTGCCGATGCAAAAGCGCGCGAAGATCTCGCCAAGCAGATCATCGGCGCTGAACTCGCCGGTGATTTCGCCGAGCGCCTGCTGTGCGCGCCGCAGTTCTTCAGCGAACAGCTCGGGCCGATCCATGACCTGGCCGGCGCGCTCGACATCGTCCGCGGCGCGTTGCAACGCGTGCAGGTGCCGCTCGCGCGCCATGAACACGCCTTCGTTGCCAGGATGCCATCCGGCGATGTCCAACAACGCCTGGCGCAGCGCGTCGACCCCTTCGCCGGTCAGCGCAGACAACAGCAGCGGCGCGGGCGCGCTCGAATGCATCGCAGTCCGCGCCGCATCACCGAGCAGATCAACCTTGTTACAGACGATCACCCGCGGCACACGCGCCGGCACCTTGGCGGCGATCGCCTCATCACCGGAAGTCATGCCAAGGCGCGCATCGACGATCAACACCAGTGCATCGGCGCGATCGATCTCGGCCCAGGTACGCTCGATGCCGATGCGCTCGACCTGATCGGTCGCCTCGCGCAGGCCGGCAGTGTCAATGATGTTGAGCGGGATGCCCTGGAGCTGGATCGCCTGACGCACGGTATCGCGCGTCGTACCGGCTATCGGCGTGACGATCGCGACGTCTTCGCCCGCAAGTCGGTTCAGCAGGCTCGACTTACCGACGTTCGGCTGTCCCGCCAACACGATGTTCATGCCGGTGCGCAACAGACTGCCTTGCCGGCCGCGGTCGAGCGCCGCGCCAATCGTGGCACGCAGGCGCTGCATGCGCTCGCGGATATCGGCGCGATCGAGGCTGTCGATCTCCTCCTCGGGGAAATCGAGCGTTGCCTCGACGAACATCCGCAGCTCAATTAACTGCTCGACCAGCCCATGCACGACCTTCGAGAAATCGCCGCGCAACGAGCGCATTGCGCTACGTACCGCCGCTTCGGTCGACGCATCGATCACGTCGGCCACGGCCTCGGCTTGCGCCAGATCGAGTTTGTCGTTGAGGTACGCGCGCCGCGTGAACTCACCAGGCTCGGCCAACCGTGCGCCGAGCTCGAGCGCTCGGCTCAACAGCATGCGCGTTACCACCGGGCCGCCGTGACCGTGCAGTTCGAGCACGTCTTCACCGGTATAGGAGTGCGGCGCAGGAAAGAACAACAC
Organism: uncultured beta proteobacterium; assembly: GCA_902825905.1. Classification (GTDB taxonomy): domain Bacteria; phylum Pseudomonadota; class Gammaproteobacteria; order Burkholderiales; family SG8-39; genus CADEDU01. Next base: position 26,173 of record CADECO010000009.1, on the reverse strand, counting down.
CAGTCCGTCGTCGATGACGGCGCCGTGCCGGTCCAGGAATTCGGCGCGCATCGCCTGGCGCGCGGCAAACGGCTTGCCGGCGAGGGGAACGGCCCAGTCGGACAAGCCGCTGCCGGAGATGCGCACGATGCCGATTCCGCCTCGTCCGCTCGGCGTGGCGATCGCGGCGATCGTGTCGCTGCGGGCAGGCGCTGTCACGCTCGACAGGCCGTCATCGCACGCCTGCCGGTACCGCCGGATGCCCTCAGCTCTTCGCGGCGCTCGCCTTGGGACCGGTGAACATGCGCTGAATCTGCCATTGCTGCGCGATCGAGAGGATGTTGTTGACCACCCAGTAGAGCACCAGGCCGGCGGGGAACCAGAAGAACATGACGCCGAAGATGAGCGGCATCATCATCATGACCTTCGCCTGCACCGGATCGGGCGGGGGCGGACTCATCTTGGTCTGCAGAAACATCGAAGCCATCATGATCACCGGCAGTACGTACCAGGGATCAGGCGCAGAAAGATCCCTAATCCAACCCATGAACGGCGCCTGGCGCAGCTCGACGCTACCCAGCAATACCCAGTAGAGCGAGATGAATACCGGAATCTGCACCACGATCGGCAGACATCCGCCCAGCGGATTGATCTTCTCCTTCTTGTAGAGCTCCATCATCGCTTGATTGAGCTTGGCGCGATCATCGCCGTACTGCTCGCGCAGCTTCATCAATCGCGGGGTCACCAGCTTCATCTTGGCCATCGAGCGGTAGCTCGCCGCCGAGAGCGGAAAGAACACCAGTTTCACCAGGACGGTGAGGAGCACGATCGCCCAGCCCCAGTTGCCGGCGCCGGGAATGCGCATGCCGCCCAGACTGAAGCCGTCGTGGAACAGCCGCAGCAGCCAGAACAGTGGTGCGGCGATCACGGTGAGAAAGCCATAGTCGACGACCAGATCAAGACCGGTTGCCAGCGCGTTGAGCTTGTCCTGCTCCTGTGGTCCGGCGTAGAGCTTGATACTGGCTCGCCCGGTTTCCTGCGGCGCGATCGTCCCGATATCGAGCATCAGACCGGCGCGATAGAAGTTGTCTTCGATGCGATTGGCGTAGAACTCGCGCTTGGCGCCGCCCGCCGGCACCAGCGCCGCGACGAAATAGTGCTGCACGATCGCCACCCAGCCTTCGGCATGCGTGCCGGCCGGGATCGACGCCTTGTTCTTGTCGATATCGCTCCAGGCGATCTTCTGGTACTTGACCTGCTCGGTGTACACCGCCGGACCGGTGAAGGTCTGCAGCATGTACTGGTCCTCGGCCGGGGGCTTGCTGTCGCGCGTCAGATGGAAGTACGCCTTGGTGGCGACCGGCGCGGCTGAGCTGTTGATGAACTCGTGGTTGATGTCGATGCTGTAGCTGTCGCGGTGCAACGTCAGGGTCTTGATCGCGCGCACGCCGTCTGCGCCGGCGGCTTCCAGCTTGATTTCCAGTTTGCTCTCGCCGCTGCCGAGCGCGTACTCGCTGCGCTCGGCCTGGTACAGCGTCTTGTGGTTGGGCAACTGCGCCGCCGTGAACCCGCTCTGCACGCTGTAGCGATGGTCGGGCGAGATCAGCACGTAGTTCTTCTTCGAATCGAGCGCGTCTTTGTGCTTGTGCAGTTCGATGCGCACGATGTCGCCACCGAGCGGATCGATTTCGACCGTCATCAGCTCGGTGGTTGCCTTGATGCGGTTGCGCGGGCGGGCTGCTGCTTCGGCCGTATTCGCCGGCACGCTCGTGGTCGCCTGTGCCGTCGCGCCTGGCGCGCTAGTAGATGCGCTCGGCGCCGGTGTGGATTGCGACGGCGTACCTGGCGTTGGCACCGACGCCCCGGGCGCAGGATCGGTGGCGGCAGGCTTGGTCGCCGCGGTTTGCGGTCCACGCTGTTCCTTCTGCCATGCATCCCACAACATCAGCACCGAGAATGAAAAGATGACCAGCAGAATCAGCCGTTGCGTGTCCATGCGAACCAAAATTTGTTGTAGGTGGTTGAACGGCCTGTTAGGGCACCGGATGGTAGCTAGGGCACCGGATCGTAGCCGCCTGCATTCCACGGGTGGCAGCGCGCGATGCGCCGCAGCGCCAGCCAACTGCCTGCCAGCACGCCATGGCGTTCAAGTGCTTCCAGTGCGTATGCCGAGCACGACGGATGAAATCGGCAGCGCGCCCCGAGCAGCGGACTGATCGTGTAGCGATAGGCCTTGATCACGACGATGAGCACTGTTTTCATGGTGCGCGCTCGAACAGGCGTACGAGATCGCCCGCGTAGCCCGCCTTGGCGTCGAACGGCCCGCTCAGCCTCACCACACAGTCGAACCCCGTCCAGCGATGTTGCAGGCGTCGGAATGCCTCGCGAATATACCGGCGCGTGCGTGAACGATCGACCGCGCGCGGTGCGTGGCGACTCGACACGATAAGGGCAATCCGGCTCAGGGCGAGCCCGTTCGGACGGAAATGCAGTCGGAAGAACTGACCGCGTCGGGAGCGGCCCTGCTTGAGCGCCAGCTGAACCGCTTCGCCACCGAGGCGCTGCGGACGCCGCAGTCGCTGGGCGTCGCTCAGACGGACAAGCGTGCCCGACCCTTCGCGCGTCGCGCCCGTATGACCGCACGTCCACCCCTTGAGCGCATGCGAACTAGAAAGCCGTGCGTTCGCTTGCGGCGAACAACGGAGGGTTGGTAGGTGCGCTTCATGGCGAATGCTGGCCGGACAAGTTAGCGAAAGCCGCGCATTAGACCCGCGATCGCGAGTACGTGTCAAATCTCACACGTATTCGTGCTCGCCGGGCTGTGGATAAGTGCATCCGGCGGGCGTAGAATTCGAGCTCTCCGGCAAGCATCTCGTCGGGCGCGCGAACGAGGTTTCCAGGGCGCGATCCAGGCGGCCTGGGCATACAACAACAGTTCGCAATCTTCCGCACGAACACGTCGACCCATCTCGCGGTGAACGTGGCGGTCCTGTCCTTTTGCTTCCCACCAGCGTATCGACTTCGAGCATGCCGGGTCGACCGGATTCCTCTTCAATCGCCCTATGAGCACCCTCTGGACCGAGTGCGTCGCCAGGCTGGAGAAAGACATCTCCAAGCAGCAGTTCACGACCTGGATCGCGCCGCTCAAGGCCGAGCAGCCGGGCGACGGGTCACTACGCCTGCTCGCACCGAACCGGTTCGTGACGCAGTGGGTGCGGGAGCGCTATCTGCCGCGCATCTGCACGCTGGCCGCCGAGATCGCCGGCGCATCGGTCGAGGTCACGCTCAGCATCGAGACGAGCATCGAGCCGGCATTGACGGGATCGGCAGCGAATGCGCCGGTTTCAGCGACCGCAGCCATCGACACCGCCGCTTCCGCATCGCCTGCCAACGGAACAAGGGGCCCGGTCAACCTGATCGTTCAGACCGAATCGCGCACCGACTCGCGCAAAGAACCGGCGCGTGGTCCGCAGGAAACCGCGAACATCATCGAGACATTCACTTTCGACAACTTCGTCGCCGGCAAAGCGAATCAGCTAGCCCGAGCCGCGGCGATGCAGGTTGCCGAACATCCGGGCACGTCCTACAACCCGTTGTTCGTGTATGGCGGCGTGGGCTTGGGCAAGACCCATCTCATTCACGCGGTCGGCAACTACGTTCTTGCCCGTCATGGGTCGGCCCGCGTGCGCTATCTCCATGCGACGCAGTACGTATCGGATGTGGTGCGCGCCTACCAGCAGAAATCGTTCGAGCAATTCAAACGCTTCTACCATTCGCTCGATCTGCTGCTGATCGACGACATCCAATTCTTCATCGGCAAGGATCGCACTCAGGAAGAGTTCTTCTACGCGTTCAACGCGCTGATCGAAGCCCACAAGCAGGTGATCATCAGCTCGGACACCTATCCGAAGGACATCGCCGGGCTAGACGAGCGACTCAAATCGCGCTTCATCTGGGGCCTCACCGTGGCGATCGAGCCCCCGGAACAGGAAATGCGCGTGGCGATCGTGCTGAAGAAAGCCGAGGCGCTGGGCGCGCGCATCCCCGAAGAGGTCGCGTTCTTCATCGCCAAGCATCTGCGCAGCAACGTGCGCGAACTCGAGGGCGCACTCAACAGCGTGCTCGCCTTCGCCAACTTCAACGGCCGCGAGATCACGCTCGATCTGACCAAGGAGGCGCTGCGTAACGTCATCTCGCTTCACAACCGCCAGATCAGCATCGAGAACATCCAGAAGACCGTCGCCGACTACTACAAGATCAAAGTATCGGACATGCACTCCAAGAAGCGCTCACGCAACGTCGCGCGACCGCGGCAGATCGCGATGGCGCTGGCCAAGGAACTCACTCAGATGAGCCTGCCCGACATCGGCGATGCATTCGGCAAGCGCGATCACACCACCGTGCTCCATGCCTGCCGCACGATTGCTGCGCTGCGCGAAGTCGATCAAACCTTGAACCACGACTTCCATGTTCTCGAGCAGGTCTTGCGTGGTTAGCGAACGCGAAGCCTGTGCATCGAACGCCCGAATGGCTGGGGATGAAATGTTGATATCGAGGGCGGCGGCGTTCGACGCTCGAATCGATCCTCGACGCTGCACGGCCAATCCACCAACTGGTCACCGGATACGGATCTCCGAAAACGCTCTGTGATCAAGGCCTTGCTCCACTTATCCCCAGAACGGCGCGGCGTTAACTATCAGTATCAGGAGAAAATAAATGACCTTCATAAAGACTTCTCGCGAGGTTTTATTGAAGCCGTTGCAGGCGGTGTCGGGAATCATCGAGCGACGGCAGACGCTGCCGATCCTGTCCAACGTTCTGCTGGTGCGCAGCGCCGATGCGCTCAACTTCATCGCTTCGGACATCGAAATCGAGATCACGTCTGCCCTGACCGCTGGCAATGGCGAAGCGCAGTCGGCAACGATCGGCGCGCGCAAGCTGCTCGACATCCTGCGTGCGCTGCCCGAGGCGGCCGAGGTGACATTGACGCTGCAGGACAAGCGCATGCAGGTGCGTAGCGGCAAGAGCCGGTTCACGCTGCAGACGCTGCCCGCCGAGGACTTTCCGCGCATGGCCGCGCCTGAGGGCGAGGCGGTCAAGTTCACCCTGCCGCAGGGTCTGCTCAAGAAGCTGTTCGCGCTGGTGCAGTACGCGATGGCACAGCAGGATATCCGCTACTACCTGAACGGCATGCTGATGGTGGTCGACGCGGGTGAGTTGCGAGTGGTGGCCACCGACGGACATCGGCTGGCGTTGGCCACCAAAGAGGTCGCCGGCAAAGCGCCTGGTCGCCAGGAAGTGATCCTGCCGCGCAAGACCGTGCTGGAACTGTCTCGTCTGCTGAGCGATGGCGAGGAGACCGTCGAGATCCAACTGGCCGCCAACCAGGCACGTTTCAGCTTCGGCGAGAGCACCGTGGTGTCGAAGCTGATCGACGGCAAATTTCCCGACTACAACCGCGTCGTGCCCAAGCAGCCGTCACGGCAGATCAGCATCAATCGCACGATTCTGCAGCAGGCGCTGCAACGCGCCTCGATCCTCACCAACGACAAGTTCCGCGGCGTGCGTTGGGTGCTCAACGAAAACAGTCTTCGCATCAGCAGCAGCAATACCGAACAGGAGGAAGCGCAGGAAGAACTCGAGATCGATTACAGCGGGGATGCGCTCGACGTCGGATTCAACGTCAGCTACCTGCTGGATGTTCTCAACAACCTGTCCGATGAGCAGGTGCAGTGGGCGCTGGGTGATGCGAACTCCAGCGCGTTACTCACCATTCCCGGGCGTGACGATTTCAAGTACGTGGTGATGCCGATGCGCATTTGAGCCGTGGCCGATCGATGCAGCTGAAGATCGGCCAGCGAAGTTGAGGCACAACGCGCAGCGCAAGGAACATGGCAATGGCAGTGGATCGAGACGACGACGCACCGGCGAACGACAAACCCGATGGGAATGGCGCCGCCAGTGCTGGCAACGGTCAGGCGGCAACAGGCAATGGCAACGGTGCGAACGGCACGAACGGCACCGAAGGGTATGGCGCCGACAGCATCAAGATGCTCAAGGGCCTGGACGCGGTTCGCAAGCGACCTGGCATGTACATCGGGGACACCTCCGATGGAACCGGTCTGCATCACATGGTGTTCGAGGTGGTCGACAACGCCATCGACGAAGCGCTGGCGGGCTATTGCGACGAGATCATCGTCACCATCCATACCGATAACTCGATCAGCGTCGTCGACAACGGCCGAGGCATTCCCACCGGGGTTCACGCCGACGACGAGTTCAAGCGCTCGGCCGCTGAAATCGTCATGACCGAACTGCACGCCGGCGGCAAGTTCGACAACAACTCGTACAAGATCTCGGGTGGACTGCACGGCGTGGGCGTGTCGGTGGTGAACGCCCTGTCGGACTGGCTGCGCCTGACGATCCGCCGCGACGGTGAAGTGCACTTCATGGAGTTTCGTCTCGGTGAGCGTACCGAGCCGCTGAAGGTCACCGGCACGACCGAGCGCCGTGGTACCGAGGTGCACTTCCTGGCAAGCGCCGCGATCTTCACCAACATCGAGTATCACTACGACATCCTGGCCAGGCGGCTGCGCGAACTGTCGTTCCTCAACAACGGCGTCAACATCACGTTGGTCGACCAGCGCAGCGCGAAAGAGGAGAACTTCGCCTTCGCGGGCGGTGTGCGCGGATTCGTCGAGTTCATCAATCGCACCAAGACCGTGGTGCATCCGCACATCTTCCACGCGACCGGGAGCAAGGAAGGCATCATCGTCGAAGTGTCGATGCAGTGGAACGACTCGTACCAGGAGTCGGTGCTGTGCTTCACCAACAACATCCCGCAGCGCGATGGCGGCACGCACCTGACCGGCCTGCGCGCGGCGATGACGCGCACGCTCAACCAGTACATCGAGCAGAACGAGATCGCCAAGAAGGCCAAGGTCGAAACTACCGGCGATGACATGCGCGAGGGTCTGGCGTGCGTGCTGTCGGTGAAGGTACCCGAGCCGAAGTTCTCCTCGCAGACCAAGGACAAGCTGGTGTCCTCCGAGGTGCGGCCGGTGGTCGAGGAGATCGTCGCCGAGCGGCTCATGGCCTACCTGCTGGAGAAGCCTGCCGATGCTCGCGTGATCACCACCAAGATCGTCGATGCCGCACGCGCGCGTGAGGCGGCGCGCAAGGCGCGCGACATGACGCGTCGCAAGGGTGTGCTCGACTCCTTCGGGTTGTCGGCGAAGCTGGCCGATTGCCAGGAGAAGGATCCGTCGCGCTCCGAGCTGTATCTGGTCGAGGGTGATTCGGCCGGCGGCTCGGCCAAACAGGGGCGTGACCGCAAGTTCCAGGCGATCCTGCCGCTCAAGGGCAAGATCCTCAACGTCGAGCGGGCGCGCTTCGACAAGCTCATCTCCTCGCAGGAGATCGTGACGCTGATCCAGACGCTGGGCACCGGCATCACGAAGGAAGAGTACGCCATCGACAAGCTGCGCTATCACCGCATCATCATCATGACCGATGCCGACGTCGACGGCGCGCACATCCGCACGCTGCTGCTGACGTTCTTCTATCGGCAGATGCCCGAACTGGTCGAGCGCGGTTACGTCTACATCGCCCAGCCACCGCTCTACAAGGTCAAGCTCGGCCGCGACGAGCGCTATCTCAAAGACGATCAGGAACGCGACCAGTTCATGTTGCGTCAGGCGCTGGTGGGTGCCTCGCTCGTTCCACGTGATGGTGCGGCGCCGATCGATAGCGAGGCACTGGCGCAACTGGCGCAGTCCCATCTGCTCTCGGAGGCGGTGATCACGCGCCTGTCGCGGCTCTACGATCCCGACGTGCTGCACGCGCTGCTGAACGGCACGGTCATCGATCTTTCTTCAGCGGTGCAGGCGCAGGAATCGGCCAATCGCCTGACCGAGGCGTTGCCCAGGGAAAGTACGCACGTATCGGTGCGCTACGACGAGAAACAGGAACGCCAGCAACTGATCATCGAACGGGTGCGACATGGCAACCGCAAGGTGACCATGATCGACGAGGACTTCCTCATCTCCGGGGATTGCACGCAGATCGTCACGACTTCCAAGCTGCTGCAAGGGTTGATCGGCGCGGGTGCGCTGGTGCGTCGCGGTGAGCATACGCAAGCGGTGACCAGCTTCACGCAGGCGATCGGCTGGCTGCGCAACGAAGTCGAGCGCAACGCCGCGATCCAGCGCTATAAGGGACTGGGGGAGATGAATCCCGAGCAGTTGTGGGAGACCACCATGGACCCGCAAACGCGCAGGTTGCTCAAGGTGCAGATCGAGGACGGCATCGCTGCCGACGAGATCTTCTCCAAGCTCATGGGCGACGAAGTCGAACCTCGCCGCGAGTTCATCGAGAAGTACGCGCTGATCGCGCGCATCGACGTTTAGGGAAATCTCTGAACAAGGGGGCTAGCCCCCCTTGATCGAGTGCGACGCTAGGCTTTCTTGCCGGCGCTCTTGCGAACGCTCTTCTTTTTTGCCGCGGCAGAGGGCTTGCTGGCGGCTTCGACCTTGGTGGCACGCTTGGCGGGTTTAGGTGCTTCCGCGGGTGCTTCTTCCTCAATAGTGCGCTTGCCCGCACGCTTGGCGGCGGCCTTCGTGGCGGCCGCTGGCCTTGCGGTGCTTCTTGCGCCGGCCGCGTCAGGCGCGGTTTCTGCCGGCTCCTGGGTCGGCTGTGCCCCGGATTGCGATGCACGGCCGCCGGCGCCCTCGCTCTTCTTGGCCGCACCATCCTTGGCTGGGCGGGGCGCAAATTCGAACCCCACCCCACCATCGGGTTTGACCACCAGAAACGCGGAAAACGGGCGCCGCTTCTTGTTCGAGATGAAGCGCTGCAGCAGGTCGGTCTTGCCGGTGCTGAGCAGCTTCACCATCTGATCGCGCTCGATCGGCCGCTGCAGGATGATCTTGCCGCTTCGAAACGTGCACGAGCGCGCCGGACCCACTGCCTTCTCGCAAACGTAAGCGAGATCCTGCTCGTAGACGTTCGAGGCGCACTTCGGACATTTGCCGAGCGGATCTTGACCGGAGAAATCCACCGGCTCGGCGTTCGCGCCGCCGTCTGCGTCCGACTGACCGAAGTCGAGCTCGACGGCGAAGTCGTCCTTGAGCTTGAGCATTGCCGCGAACGGTCGTCCCAGCCGGCTGCGGAACCCCTGCAGCGGACCGATCGAACGCGTGACGAGCAAGGCCTCGGCTTCCTCATTCTCGATGCGTCGACTGGCGATAACTTTCCAGAACGAGAATTCGCACTTGGTGCACTGGAACTTGCGGTAGTTCTCGACCAGCTTGCCTTTGCACTTCGGGCACGGCGCATCGAGCGTGGCGATCGGCTCGTCCAGGCGCGTGCCGCGCTTGATGCGCTCGACCAGATCGCGCGTGGTCTCCTCGATGTGCTGCATGAACTCGCCGCGCGGGAGCTGGCCTTGTTCCATCTGCTTGAGCTTGAACTCCCAGGTGCCGGTGAGCTCGGGAGAACGCAACTCGGCAATGCCGAAACGATCGAGCGCGTAGAACAGATCGAACGCCTTGGCCGTCGGGATCAGTTCACGGCCGTCGCGATGGACGTAGTCTTCCTGGATCAGGTTTTCGATGATCGCAGCGCGCGTGGCTGGCGTTCCCAGCCCCTTCTCGCGCATGGCCTCGCGCAGTTCCTCGTCCTCGACCATCTTGCCCGCGCCTTCCATGGCCGAGAGCAGCGTGGCTTCGGAATAGCGCGGCGGTGGTTTGGTCTTGTTCTCGCGCAGCTCGATTTCAGTGGTTTTCACCTTGCCGTCACCGATCGGCGTGAGCGTCGGCGTTTCGCCCGAGTCGGCATCTTTGCCGTACACGGTCATCCAGCCAGCGTTCACCATCACCCGACCTTCGGTCTTGAACGATTCATCGCGCACGCGCGTGATGCGGGTGGTGTTCAGGAACTCCGCTGCCGGATAGAAAACCGCCAGAAACCGCTTGGTGACCAGGTCGTAGATCTTCTGCTCTGGTTCGGACAGATGCTTGGGCCGTTCCAGTGTCGGGATGATCGCGAAGTGATCGGAGATCTTCTCGTTGTTGAAGATGCGCTTGTTGGGGCGCACCCATCCCGATTCCAGAATCGTCGCGGCAAACTGCGCGTAGGGGTGATCGGGGCTGGCCGGAATGACCTTCTTGCCGCGCTTGGCGGCGCTGCTGGTGATCTCGTCGCCACGCAGCATGTTCAGCGTTTGCTGGACCGTTCCGATGTAGTCCTCGGGCAGCGCGCGGGAATCGGTCCGCGGGTAGGTGAGGACTTTGTGTTTCTCGTACAGAGCCTGGGCGATGCCGAGCGTGCCGCGCGCCGAGAAGCCGAATCGGCCGTTGGCCTCGCGCTGCAGACTGGTCAGGTCGTAGAGCAAAGGCGCGGTCTGGGTAGCAGGCTTGCTCTCTTCGGTGGCGAAGCCTGGCTGACCAACGCACTTTGCGCGAATACCTTCGGCGCGCGCCTTGTCCCAGAGACGTTCGGCGCGCGCGTCTGGGTCGTCGCTCTTCTGAGCGCGCCCGAACGACTCGTCGAACCAGCGTCCCAGGTAGTCGCCGTTCGCGCCGGAAAACGTCGCGTGCAGCTCGAAGTAGTCGCGCGACACGAACGCCTTGATCGTGCGCTCGCGCTCAACCAGGACCGCGAGCGTCGGCGTCTGCACTCGCCCGACAGTGGTCTTGTAGAACCCGCCGTCCTTCGAATTGAACGCGGTCATCGCCCGCGTGCCGTTGATGCCTACCAGCCAATCGGACTCCGAGCGGCAGATCGCGGCATCAGCCAGCGGCTCCATCGTTCGCCCCGGTCGTAGCGATTTGAAGCCTTCGCGGATCGCCGCGGGCGTCATCGACTGCAGCCATAGCCGCTCGATCGGCTTGCTGCTCTCGGCATGGCGGACGATGTGGCGAAAGATCAGTTCACCTTCACGACCCGCGTCGCACGCGTTGATCAGCCCGACAACATCCTTGCGCTTGATTAACTTGGTCAGGACCTTCAGCCGATCTTCGGTTCGCTCCAGCGGCTTGAGATCGAAGTGCGGAGGAATCACTGGAAGATTCGTCAGTGACCACTTACCTCTCTTGACCTCAAAGGCCTCGGGCGCCGCCAGTTCGAGCAGGTGCCCAATCGCCGAGCACACCACGAACTGGTCGCTCTCGAAGTAGTCGCCGTGCCGCGTGAAGCCACCGAGCGCGCGCGTCAGGTCAGTCGCGACCGAGGGCTTTTCCGCAATGATCAGCTTTTTCGTCATTGAGTAAGCACTAACAACTACTGTGAAGAGGGACGTAACTTACTGTTCTTGAAGGAATTTATTCTTTGTTTGTCGGGCGAGCGCGGGGAACGATCGCGGCTGCCCGGGTATGCAAAGCCGCGAATAATACGAGCAACCGTGAAATCGGAGCAAGAAAGCGTTGGTCAGCCGCTACCCGGAACGGCCCGGCTCAGACGTACACAAGCCAGTCGTGCGCGGCCGTCAGCAGGATCAACCGAGACCTGTTCATCTCGCGCTGCCGTGGCTCGCGGTCAGTGGGTATGGACCGCTTCTGCTGCGGTCGTCTTCCGGACAGTACCGATCTAGTGCAAGACTCGAGGAGCGCCGTCGGGGAGCAACTCATCGAGCACGATCGCATCGACGTTGCCCTGCTGGGTCCAAAGCACGATCAGCACGATGACCTTCATTTTCGCCAGCTCGACGATGTCTTCTTGCACCGCGATCGCTTGATCGAGCACCAGTTCGCGGGTCTTTGCCGTGAGCACGCCGGCGGCTTCGAGAAAGGTCACGAACCCCAAGGCGTCCGGCGAGATTCGATCCCGCTCCACACTGGAGAACGCGCGAAACGAATCGCCGCCTGCGAGTTCTGTTGGATACACGGACTTTTCGCGCTCGGCGAGCGAACGCAGCCAGGTGAGCGCCTCGCTGATGTCCTCGTGTCCGAATCCCGCAGCGCTCAGCTTCTGGGCGAGCGCATCCTGATCGGGGGTAGTGTCCGTCTGGTAGTACTGCTCGAACAGATAAACGAGGACTTCGATCATCTTGGCTGTTGTCGGCGCTAGCAGATGCGCTGGTACTGTCCCCCCGGAAGCGTTGCTACCCGTCCCTCCAGTTCCAGCTGGAGCAGCATCGCCGATACAACATCTGGCGTCAAGCCGACTCTCGCACACAACGTATCGAGGTGCACGGGCTCGAAGCCCATCGCGTCCTCCAGGGGGCTGGACGGTCTATCTGGCTTCGTCTCCGCCCTTTTCGTCGCTTGCCGGATCGGTAGTTCCTCCAGAACGTCGTTCACCGACTCCACCAGCTTGGCACCCTGCTTGATCAGCGCGTGGCACCCCTTGGAGGTCGGTGAGTGGATCGAGCCGGGAATCGCAAATACCTCGCGCCCCTGATCGGCGGCCAGCCGAGCAGTGATCAACGAGCCGCTCTCCAGGCTTGCCTCGACCACGAGGCAACCCAGCGACAAGCCGCTGATGATGCGGTTGCGCCTGGGAAAGTTGCCCGGCAACGGCAGCGTGCCGAGAGGAAATTCGGAGATCACCGCACCGTGCTCAACGATGCGCTGAGCCAGCTTCAAATTGCGCCGCGGGTAGCAACGATCGGCGCCGGTGCCCAGTACTGCGATGGTTCCGGACGCGCCTGCGAGGGCGCCTTCATGAGCTGCGGTGTCTATGCCTAGCGCCAGTCCGCTGCACACGGTAAGGCCAGCATCGCTCAGCGCACGGCCGAATTGCCGCGCGTTCTCGACCCCTTGAGGAGTGGGATTGCGTGCACCGACCACCGCCACGCTCGGTGCAGCCAGAAGGGCCGGGTCACCACGTACATACAGCACAGGCGGCGCATCGGCGATCGCGCGCAGTCGATGTGGATAGCGCTCATCGTCGAGCGTAAGCACTGCGCAGTGATCCTCGCTACTCCAAGCAATGGCCTGATCGAGGAGTTGCACGTCGGGTCCTTCGCGGACGGCCTTGGCGAGCGCAGGGCCTACGACGGCCGCCAGATCACTTTGCGACGCGGCCAGCGATTGCTCGAGCGTGGTGTACGCGTCGAGCAATGCACGAATCGCGGCGCCACCAACGCCGGGTGTCAGCGACAGCCGCAGCCACGCGGCGAGGCCTGAAGCCATGTACCGGGCCGCGGCGACGCGGGCAACTACGGCGTGCGTGCGTGATCGCCCGGAGAAACGGTGCGCTCTGCTTGCACGATCAGTCCGTAGGAAACCTTGTCGAAGGTACGAAATACGAACACGAGTCCGAATCGCTCTTCGGGCAGTTGCACGTCCGCGGGTTTGACGCCGCCCATGTAGTAACGACCGACGCTGCGATCGAACTTCAAGTTGGCGCCGCGGTGCAACGCCAGCACGTGACCGATGTCGATCCCGTCACGCGTCCCCTTGTTGATCGAGACGATCTGCAAAGGCCCGGCTTCACGGCGCGAGTCGTAGTCGGCGACGTCGACACGGTTGTCACCGTAGGCGGCGCCAAGGTAGTTCGAGTCGCCACGGCCGCCGTAGATGCTCAGCACGCGAGCCTGTACGTCGGTCTTGGGTGCCTGGGGCATGTAGTTGACGAGCCGGGCGCGCTCCTCGGGAATCAGGCGATCACCGACGGCGACTTCGATCTGCGCTGCCTGGATCTGCAGCGTCGCCGGGTTGCCGTTCTTGACCAGCTTAGCCGAGCCGACGAACACCGCCTCATATGCAAGCACGACTTTGGTGTCGGGATCGAACAGCGGGCGGCCGGCACGGTAGATCTGCCATTGCTGTTCCTTGGTATCGGTAGGCAGACCCGTGACGTACGCTCGCCCGCCAGCGCCAAGGTGGTAACGGCCTTCCTCGTTGGCCACGATCTGCGGCGCGCTGTCGAGTTGTCCCGGCTCGACGATCAGCGGGCGCGACAGCCACGGTTCGATGACCGCCGAAGGAATGCTGGGAATCGCATCAGAGGGCAACGGCTCGTTGCGCACGCGCGGAGTCATTCGGCCGTCGGGCGACGCAGCCAGGCGCATGCCTGCACGATCGAGCACCAGGGTCTGACCTGGATAAATCGCGTGCGGATTGCGGATCTGCTCGTGGTTGAAGCGCCAGAACTCCGGCCAGCGCCAGGGCTCCTTCAGGAACTTGCTGGCGATGCTCCACAGCGTGTCGCCGCGTTGAACCACGTACCGATCCGGCGCGGTCTCGCGCAGCTCGATGGCGGCAGATCTGGGCTCGGATTGCTGCTGCGAAGAGACCGGAAAGGTGGTGCTCAGCACCAGGGCGGCTGCAATCGCTATGCTAGACTTCTTGAACATTTTGACCTCGGGCACTATTTGGTCCGTGTGCTCAGAGCGCGAACCCCCGCAGTCCTGTTTCCCCGCGCGCTCGAGTCAGAGGAATCACTGTAACAAAGCTCTGACGCAGCGAGTCGTGCCCTCGATTTCGATCCGTTAAATCGTCATCCATCCATGGCAATCCGGCCGATCCTGCAGTATCCGGATGAGCGTTTGTACACACGTGCAAAAGTCGTCGACCAGGTCGGCGAGGAAATACGCACGCTCGTGTCGGACATGGCAGAGACGATGTACGCGGCACCCGGCGTGGGGCTGGCTGCGACGCAGGTCGACGTGCACAAGCGTGTCATCGTCATCGACGTATCGGAATCGCGCGACCAGCTGCTAGTGCTGATCAATCCAACGATCATCGAGCGCAGCGGTACCAAGGAATGCGAAGAAGGTTGCCTGTCGGTGCCGGGCGTCTACGAGATGGTCGAGCGGGCCGAACGCATCAAGGTCCGCGCACTCGGCCTGGACGGGCGGAAATTCGAAACCGAAGCGCAAGGATTGCTCGCCGTGTGCATTCAGCACGAGATGGATCATCTCGAGGGCAAGGTGTTCGTGGACTACCTCTCACGACTCAAGCAGGCCCGCATCCGCGCCAAGATGCGCAAACGTCAGCGCGAGGCGGCCTAGCCCTCAGGCCGTGCGGGCATCGCGCCAGTCATGCGTGTCATCTTCGCCGGCACGCCCGCCTTCGCGGTTCCGCCGCTGCAAGCAATCCTCGATGCCGGGCACGACGTTGCATTGGCGCTCACCCAACCCGATCGCCCATCGGGCCGCGGTCTGGCGCTGACACCCAGTCCGGTCAAGCAGATCGCGCTCCGTCATAACCTGCGCATCGAGCAGCCCGCCTCGCTCAAGTCGGAGGCGGTGCAACAGCAGCTCCGAGACGTGCAAGCCGACATCATGGTAGTCGTGGCATACGGGCTGTTGTTGCCGCGTGCCGTGCTGCAGGCCACCCGCAAAGGAGCAATCAACATCCATGCTTCACTGCTGCCGCGCTGGCGCGGTGCGGCGCCGATCCAACGCGCGGTCGAGGCTGGCGACACGCAGACCGGGATCACCATCATGCAACTCGACGAGGGGCTGGACACCGGGCCGACCTATCTCGCGCAGTCAATCCCGATCGCGGACCTCGACACCGCCGGGGCGGTGCATGACCGGCTCATGCCCCTTGGCGCGCAGCTCGTCGTGGAGTGCCTGCGTCAGATCGCTGAGGGCACGGCCATCGCACGAGCGCAGCCGAGCGAAGGGGTCACGTACGCACGGAAGATCTCCAAGTCCGAAGGGGCGCTCGACTGGCGCGAACCGGCCGGCGATCTGGCTCGACGCGTTCGAGCGTTCAACCCCGCGCCGGGGACAATCGCACGGCTGCGTGATCAGGAGCTCAAAGTGTGGGCGGCAGTGGCGTTGGAGCGAGCCTTCGATGCTGCGCCGGGCGCCGTGGTCGAAGTCGACGAGCACGGACCGATCATCGCGTGCGGCACCGGTTCTGTGCGTCTGGAAGTGCTGCAACGCGCCGGCGCCAGACGCATGAACGCTGGCGAACTGATGCGAGGCTTTCCCATCGAGGTGGGCGAGCGCTTCGATCTGCCCTGACCGTGGCCGAGGTCGCATCGTCCGCAACGCTGTGTGAGGCCTACGCGGGCGCGGCGCGCGTGGTCGATGCGGTCCAGCGCGGAGACCGTCTGAACGACGCTCTGATCAAAGTGGACCGATCGCTTTCGGGGGCTCCCGAGCGCGCCGCGGTCCGCGATCTTGCCCACGTGGCCTTGCGCGGCTACGGTCTGGTGCACGAATTGGTCGCTGCATTGGCGCATCGGCCGCCGTCCGATCCGCTGCTGCTCGCGCTGCTGTACGTGTGTCTCGCCGACCTGCGTCATCGGCGCGCGAAGGCGTTCGTCGCGGTCGACCAGGCCGTGCGCGCGACACGATTGCTCGATTTGCATCCGGCGACCGGTCTGGTCAATGCGGTGTTGCGCAACTACGTGCGCAGGGCCGACGACGTGGAAGCACGCGCCACTTCGACCGATCGAGGCCGATGGTGCCATCCGCAGTGGTGGATCGATTTGCTGCGTGCGAGCCATCCGCGTCAATGGCAGGAGATCTGCGAGGCAGGCAATACCCATCCGCCGCTGACGCTGCGCATCAACATGCGTCGCACGTCGATGGACGAGGCGCGCAACAGCCTCGATGCCGCCGGCATCGCACACGAGCAGATCGGACCAAGCGCGATCCGATTGGTCAAGCCGCTGCCGATCAGTCAGATCCCGGGCTTCGGCGCGGGCCTGATGTCGGTCCAGGACTTGGGCGCCCAGTTTGCCGCGACCTGGCTCGACGTTCGACCGGGTCAGCGGGTGCTCGACGCGTGCGCCGCACCCGGCGGCAAGACCGGTCACATACTCGAGCGCACGGAGTGCGACCTGCTCGCCCTCGACAACGACGCGGCGCGCTGTGCACGCGTCGCCGAGAACCTCGATCGTCTCGGGCTGCACGCGCTGGTTCGTTGTGGCGATGCGACGCAGCCGCAGCAGTGGTGGGATGGGCAACTCTTCGATCGGGTGTTGCTCGATGCACCGTGCAGCGCTTCGGGCATCGCACGCCGCCATCCCGACATCAAATGGCATCGCCGCTCCGCAGATCTGGGGCAGTATGCGCGGGTGCAAACCGATCTGCTGCGAGCGCTTTGGCCGGTTCTCAAACCGGGTGGTAAATTGCTCTACGCCACGTGCTCGGTGTTTCCGGTAGAGAACGACGAACGAATCGACGTGTTCCTGCGCGAACAACCCCAGGCTAGGCGGCTCGAACTGCCCGACGGCCATGCAGGGCAGTTGCTGCCCGATGCGTTCCATGACGGGTTCTTCTACGCCCTGCTCGAAAAGCGATGACCGTGCGCGCGCTCGTGTCGATCATGTTCGCCTTGTGGCTGTGCGCACCGGCGCCTGCACTCGCGAGCGAGATTCAGATCGAGCATGCGCTCCTGGAGATCACCGACGAAGGGCCGACGATATCGGCCGACTTTCGCTTCGAGCTGCCCGCGCGGCTGGAGGATGCGCTGCACGGCGGTATTCCGCTCTACTTCGTGGTCGAGTGTGAAGTCAGCCGACCGCGCTGGTACTGGCTCGACGAGCGTCTGGTGTCGCAGCGCGTGCAGCATCGGCTCAGTTTTCATGCGCTCACGCGGCAGTACCGGCTCTCCAGCGGTGCCTTGCATCAGAACTTCGGCAGCTTGATGGAGGCGATCGCGGTGATGCAGCGCCTGCGCGGCTGGATCATTGCCGAGCCCGAGCAGTTGCGTGCCCAGACCGGATACGATGCCTGGCTGCGCATGCGACTCGACACGGCGCTGTTGCCCAAGCCGTTTCAGGTCGCGGCGATCACCAACCGCGAGATGAGCCTGGGTTCGCCGTGGCAGCGATGGCGTTTCGAGATCCCGCCCAAGCGAGGCACGCAATGACCTATGTGCTGATCGTGAGCAGCGCGATTGCGGCGATCCTGCTGTTCCTGCTTGCGGCTGCCAGCGCCAACACGGCGCTGTTCGCGCGCCACTATCCATTGCTGGTCGAGCTCAATTCGATCGTCGCGTTCGCGCTGGTGTGCATCGTCGCCTATCAGCTATGGCAGCTGATCCGCGCAGTGCGCCGTCGCGTATTCGGCTCACGCCTGACGCTGCGGTTCCTGATTCTGTTCGCGCTGATGGCCGTGATCCCAGGGGCACTCGTCTACACGGTGTCGGTGCAGTTCCTGGCCAAGAGCATCGAGTCGTGGTTCGATGTGCGCGTCGACAATGCGCTCGAGGGCGGGCTGAACCTGGGCCGAGCCGCGCTCGACAGCCGCCTGGAGGATCTCAACACGCGCGGACTCGACATGGCGGTGGAGCTGTCCGAGATCGGCGCCGGTCAGCAATCGACCATGCTCGATCGCCTGCGGGAGCGCGCCGGCGCCGACGAGGCGCTGATCATCAGCGGCACCAGCGTAGTGGCCATGGCCTCGCGCGACCTGACGACGCTGATGCCCGCTGCTCCTAGCCCAGCTATCTTGCGCCAGGCGCGCCAGCACCGCGGGTTTCGTGCAATCGAGTCGAGCGGCGATCGCGGCATGAGCCTGCGGGTCATCGTGCCCGTCGGGCGGGTGAGCCTGGGCGAGGAACAGCGCCTGCTGCAACTCACCCAGGCGGTGCCGGTGAATCTGTCGGCCAGCGCCGAGGCCGTGCAGGGCGTGTACCGCTCCTACAAGGAGTTGTCGCTCGCACGCCAGGGTCTGAAGAAGATCTACATCCTGGTCCTGACCCTGGCGTTGTTGCTCGCCCTGTTCTCAGCGCTGGCGCTTGCGCTGCTGCTCAGCCGGCGGCTGTCCGATCCGCTGGCGACGCTGGCGGCGGCCACCCAGGCGGTGGCACGCGGTGATTTCTCGCAACGCGCCCGAGCTTCCAGCGCCGACGAACTGGGCACGCTCACCCGCTCGTTCAACAGCATGACCGAGCAGCTCGATGACGCGCGGCGCGTGGCCGAGCGCAACCGCGTGCAGGTCGAAAGCGCCAAGGCGCACCTGGAGAGCGTGCTGGCGAATCTGTCCGCCGGCGTGCTCGTGCTCGATCAGGACCTGAAGCTGCGCATCGCCAACGCCAGCGCCGGTCAGCTCATCGACGAGCGTTCCGATGCACACCCCAGCGGGATCATCGACGAGTCGCTCGAAGCACGGCTGCAGCCGGTCATCGATGTGGCCAGACAGGCGTTCAACGAATCCAAGGAAACAAGCTGGCAGCGCGAGATGAAGTTGGCCGACGGAACACGTGTGTTGGTGTTGCGTGGATCCCGTCTGCCCAAGGAACGCGGCGGCGACTTCGTGGTGGTGTTCGACGAAGTCACTGCAATCCTGCAGGCGCAGCGCGCCACCGCGTGGGCAGAGGTGGCGCAGCGCCTGGCGCACGAAATCAAGAACCCGCTCACGCCGATCCAGCTGGCGGCCGAACGGTTGCGCGCGAAGCTGAGCACGCGCCTGTCGGCGGAAGACAATCAGGTGCTGGTGCGCTCCACCGATACGATCGTCGCACAGGTGGGGGAGATGAAGCGCATGGTCGATGAGTTCCGCGAATACGCGCGCTTGCCCACGCCCAAACTGGTGGCCACCGATGTGAACGCCGTGATCGCCGACGTGCTCACGTTGTACGAGCACGGCACCCCCGGCGTGCGCACGCATCTGGCGCGCGAACTGCCGGTGGTGATGGGCGATGCGAGCCTGCTGCGTCAGGTGATCCACAACCTGCTGCAGAACGCGCAGGACGCGAGCAGCGGACAGCCCGACGCGTTCATCGAAGTCGCTACCGAAGCGCGTGAAAACAAAGTCGTAATGACCGTGCGCGACCAGGGCAGCGGGTTTCCCGAACAGGTACTGCGCCGCGCGCTGGAGCCGTACGTGACGACCAAACCCAAAGGCACCGGCCTGGGGCTGGCCATCGTGAAGAAGATCATCGATGAGCACCACGGCACGGTGCAGGTCGCCAACGCCACAGATCGCGGCGCGATCATCACCATCAGCTTGCCGGTGGCCGAGGCCGTTGTCGCGCAACCCGCCTGAACGCGCCGCGCACTCACCCACCCCCTCTCCCGCACCCCGCAACGACCGTGGCAACGATCCTTGTCGTCGACGACGAAATCGGCATCCGCGAGTTGCTCTCGGAGATCCTCGTCGACGAGGGCTACACGATCCGCACTGCCGCCAGCGCCGAGGCGGCACGTGAGTCGCGCCGTCAGGCGCGCCCCGAGCTGGTGCTGCTCGACATCTGGATGCCCGATACCGATGGCATTTCGCTGCTCAAGGAGTGGGCGGCCAACGGACAGTTGACGATGCCGGTGGTGATGATGTCCGGCCATGCCAGCATCGATAGTGCCGTGGAGGCAATGCGCATCGGCGCCCTCGATTTCCTCGAGAAGCCGATCACGTTGCAAAAGCTCCTGGCGACTGTCAAGCGCGCGCTGAACAGCGGCGAGGCAATCGCGAACCAGGCGCTTACCGTCGCTGCGCTTGGGCGTTCGGCCGCGATGCACGATTGCCGCCGCCGCTTGCAGCAGTTGGCGCAGGCCAGTGGTCCGGTGTTGCTGCGTGGCGAGGCCGGCATGATGGCCGAGGTGTTCGCACGCGCGCTGCAGCTGACCGGAAGCAGCTTCGTCGCCGCCGCGTCGCAGCTCGCCGACAATCCGCAGGAGTTGCTGCAACGCGCGACCGGCGGCGTTTTGTACGTCGATGACCTGTTCGGACTCACCCGCGCGCAGCTCAAGGGACTGGCCTGGCTGGTGCCGCGTGCAGAGCGCGCGGCGGTGCGGATGGTGTGCTTCGCGTCCGCCGATCCGCAGCGATTGGTGCAGGAGGGAACGCTCGACCGCGACTGCCTGACGCGGCTGAGCGGCGTCATCGCACCGCTACCACCGCTGCGCGAGCGTATCGAAGACATTCCCGACATCGCCAACGTG
>CADECO010000009.1:0-5301 GCA_902825905.1 uncultured beta proteobacterium | reverse complement strand
GAACGCGGCTCGATCAGCCGGGTCGCCGAGCGCAGCGGCATGGAGCGCACGCACCTGTATCGCAAGCTGCGACAGCTCGGCATCATCGTTGGCCGGCGCGACGAAAGCGGCTGAGCAGGTCCCCACGGGAATGGCCGGTCGTGACCCGAGTGTTGCGTGTTCCTCGCGCTGACCGATCGTTGGACGGCACCACGATACGCCGGGCATACAATCGCGCCTTTTCCGGGTGGGAGTGGCACGCTTGAAGATCGTCATCCTGGGTGCCGGACAAGTCGGTTCCACGGTTGCAGAGAATCTGGTGTCTGAGGATAACGACATCACCGTGATCGACCGCAACCCCGCGCTGCTCAAGGCGTTGCAGGATCGGCTCGATCTGCGCACGGTGCTCGGCAACGCCGCGCATCCCTCGGTGCTGGTCTCGGCCGGCATCGAAGACGCCGATATGGTGATTGCGGTCACGCAATCCGATGAGACCAACCTGGTGGCATGCAAGCTCGCCGCGCAGTTGTTCAACGTCCCGACCCGCATCGCGCGCATCCGCGAGACGGAGTATCAGCTCAACGACAAGGTGTTCTCGCCCGAGGGGTTCGCGGTCGATTTCAGCATCTGTCCGGAACAGCTGCTCACCGAGTACATCGTGCAACTGGTGCACTTTCCCGAGGCACTGCAGGTGCTCGAGTTCGCCAAGGGCAAGGTGAGTCTGGTCGCGGTGCGCGCGTTCGAGGGCGGGCCGCTGGTGGGGCATCAGGTGGCCGACATGAAGAAGCACCTGCCCAACCTGGAAGCGCGCATCGCAGCGATCTTCCGCGGCGACCGGCCGATCGCCCCCGACGGCGACACCATCGTCGAAGCCGACGACGAGGTGTTCTGTCTGGCGGCCACCGAAGACATCCGCCAGGTCATGCGCGAGCTGCGGCGCATGGACAAACCCGTTCGCCGCGTGATGATCGCCGGCGGCGGCAATATCGGCCTGCGCCTGGCGCGCGCGCTGGAGCGCGAGTACATCGTCAAGATCATCGAGTTCAACAAGGGGCGCTGCGATCTGCTCGCCGCCGAGCTGAAGAAGACCCTGGTGCTGCAGGGCGACGTCACCGACGAGGAACTGCTCGAGACCGAGAACGTCGACGAGATGGATCTGTTCATCGCCGTCACCAACGACGACGAGAACAACATCATGGCCTCGCTGCTGGCCAAACGCTTGGGCGCGCGCCGCGTGATCACGCTCATCAACCGCCGCGCCTATGTCGATCTGCTGCAATCGGGACAGATCGACGTGGCGATCGCGCCGGCGCAGATCACCATCGGCAGCGTGCTCTCGCGCGTGCGCCGCGGCGACGTGACCCAGGTGCATAGCCTGCGCCGCGGAGCGGCCGAGGCGCTCGAAGCGGTAGTGCACGGCGATCAGAACAGCTGCCAATGCGTGGGCCGGCGCATCGATCAGATCCAGCTGCCTCGCGGTGCCACGATCGGCGCCATCGTGCGCGGCGACCAGGTGCTCATGCCGCACCACGATCTGGTGGTGCAGACCGAAGATCACGTCATCGTGTTCGTCACCAACAAGAAGACCCTGCCGCAGGTCGAGAAGCTGTTCCAGGTCGGCGTGGGCTTCTTCTGAGTCGGATCCGAACATGGTTCGCTTCGTTCCGGTCTTGCACACGCTCGCCGTCGTCATCGCGCTGTTCTCGATGACGATGCTGGTGCCGCTGGCCGTGTCCTACGCGCTGGCCGACGGCGCGACCACCGCCTACGACGAGGCGTTCCTGATCACGCTGGCCTGCGGGGTCGTGCTGTGGCTGATTACGCGCAAACGCGGGCGCGCCGAGCTGCGTGCGCGCGACGGCTTTCTGCTGGTGTCGCTGGTCTGGACCACGTTGCCCGCGTTCGCAACGCTGCCCCTGCTCATCCAACTGCCTCAGCTGTCGTTCACCGATGCGTATTTCGAGGCAGTGTCCGGATTGACCACCACCGGCGCTACCGTGCTCTCGGGGCTGGACCAGCTGCCGCCTTCGATCAACATCTGGCGCACCCTGCTGGTGTGGATCGGCGGCATGGGCATCATTGTGCTCGCCGTCGCCATCCTGCCGTTGCTGGGCGTAGGCGGCAGCCAAGTGTTCAAGGCCGAAACGCCGGGCCCGATGAAGGACACCAAGCTCACGCCGCGCATCACCCAGACCGCCAAGGGACTGTGGGCCGTGTATGCGGCAACCACCGTGCTTTGCGTGATCGGATATCGCGTTGCCGGGATGACTTGGCTCGACGCGGTGATCCATGCGTTCAGCACCATGGGCCTGGGTGGCTTCTCCTCGCATGACGACAGCTACGGGTACTTCAACTCGCCTGCGATCGAGGCGGTCGCGATCGTGTTCATGCTGATCGCCGGCATCAGCTTCGCCACCCACTTCATTGCATTGCGCGGACGCAGCCTGATGCCCTACCGCGGCGATCCGGAGGTGATGAGCTATCTGACGGTCCTGCTGTTGAGTGTTCTGGGCATCGCAGCGTTTCTGTGGGGCAATGCGGTCTACGACAACATCTGGTCGGCGCTGCGTTATGCCCTGTTCAACGTCGTGTCGATCGCCACCACCACCGGCTTCGCCAACACCGACTACAACACCTGGCCGATCTTCGCGCCGATCTGGATGCTGTTCCTGTGCTGTTTCGCCACCTGCTCCGGTTCGACCGGCGGCGGCATCAAGATGGTGCGTGCCCAGCTGATGTATCGCCAGGCATTGCGCGAGATGATGCGCATCGTCCATCCGCGCGCGCATTTGCCCGTCAATCTTGGCGGTCGCCCGGTGGAGAACAACATCATCTTCGCGGTGCTGGCGTTCATGCTGATCTACGGCGCGGTGATGGTGACTGGCACGATGCTGCTGTTGGTGAGCGGGCTGGATGTGGTCTCGGCCTTCAGCGCGATCATTGCGTGCATCAACAACACCGGCCCGGGTCTGGATAAAGTCGGCCCGGCAACCAACTATTCCGTGCTCAGCGATTTCCAGACCTGGGTGTGCACGATCGCGATGCTGCTTGGACGGCTGGAACTATTCACGCTGCTGGTGGTGCTAACGCCCGGATTCTGGCGGCAGTAAGCGTGTCGATTCGATCCGTGCCGACTCTGATCATCGCGCGTCGGGCGCTGCGATCCCGCACCGAGGCGATCACGGCGTTGTTGCAGCATCGGCCCGCCGGCGCGCGTTGGGCGGTGTTGCTGCAGCCCAGGCTGATGCCGATCGAACCGGACTCGAGCGATGTGTCGATACAAAGCACGCCGCCGGGTTGTGCCTGCTGCGTGGGCAACGTGCCGTTTCGCGTTGCGCTGACGCGGCTGATCCGCGATTCGCACCCCGATGGATTGATCGTCGAGTTGGGGGGCTCCGATCACCTCGAGCAGGTCCAGCGGATGTTTGCCGACCCCTGGTTCTCGAACGTCATCGAGTTGGTCGACTCGGTGGACGACGATCGCGCGTTCAACGCGATTGCGCTGGGGCGCAGACTCAGTTCTGCAGCAGCTTGAGCGAGCCCAGGAACAGCGCGGCGTCCATGTCGCCAGCGCGCGCTTTGGGTGCGATCGCCACCAGCTGGTAGTAGCGCTTGTCGGTGGTGCACACGCGCGCCGCCATGACCAGAGTGCGCTGCTCGACCGTTCCTTCGGCTTCGAATTCCTGGCAGGAGAACTCACCCAGCCGCGAGACGCGCTCGTTACTCGCTTTTCCTGAAATGTTGTTGAGCAGGCTGTCGCGCGCCGCTGCGGTGAATCGTTCGCGCGCCGCTGCATCGAACACCCCGGGAAGATCGGCGTAGCCCACGCCGTACACGAACGGCTCGACGCGCGCCGGCAACACCGTGAGTTGCAACGTATGTTCGCCGATGTGCACCGGCCGCGATTCCTTCGACGGACGGGTCGGGAGCAGCACCGCAAAGCCGCCTTCTGCCCATTGCAGCTCGCGCCAGTCCAGCCTGCTTGAGCAGGCAGTTAGCACCATCGCCACGCTGATCGCAGCGTTCGCCATCACCTGACGTGGGAACATGGGCGCGCGTGCAGATCTAAATAGGGTCGGCAAGCCAGGGGCGGCAAGCGGCGACGACCCGAGTCAGCTGCGAGCCCACAGCAGCTTCGAAGCGCGGCGCGCACCCTCGCCGAGCGCGGCGAGCTTGGCCCAGGCGATGCTGGCGTCGATCTCGTCGGATCCGGCGAACGTGCCGAAGCCGCAATCGGCGCCGGCGATCACGTTTTCGCGTCCCACGACGCTCGCAAAGCGTGCGATGCGTTCAGCGACGAGATCCGGATGTTCCACCAGCACACTCGATTGCGTGATCACGCCCGGAATCAGGATGGCGCCATCGGGCAACTTCACGTTCTTCCACACGCTCCATTCGTGTTCGTGGCGCGGGTTGGCCGCCTCGAACGAGTACGCCCCGGCGCGAATGTGCAGGATGATGTCCACCACGTCCTTCAGTTCCATGTCGTGGATGCGCGGCCCCATGTTGATGCCATAGCAGGTGTGGAAGCGGATCATCTCGGTGGGGATGCCGCGCAGCGCGTGATTCAGCGCCTCCACCCGTACGATGGCCCACTTGCGGCACTCGTCGATCGACCACTCCGGCTTGCGGTTGTAATGCGTGACCAGACGCGGATCGTCGATCTGCACCACCAGTCCGGCATCGACGATGGCTCGATACTCCTCATGCATCGCATCGGCGATGGCATAGAGGTATTCCTCTTCGGTTTTGTAGAACTTGTTGTGCTGCCAGTACTCGATGTCCGACGGTGCGATCGCCGGCACGAACGCTTCGCTCGCACCGCTGCCGGGCAAAGCGGCCTTGAGGGCGGCGATGTCGGCATGCACCTGATGCTGGCCCACGTAGCGGATCGGTCCGGTGCACACCATGTGCTTGGCGCTGGAGGACACGGCCGAGGGCGGCAGCGCTTTGTAGAACGCCGGAAAGGAGGTGAACTCACGCGATCCGGAGAACGGATTGCCAGGAGCGCTCTGCGCCGGCTCGAAACCGGTCAGGCGATCGTTGACGTAGTGAATGAAGCTCGCCTTGCTGAACTCGCCGTCGTCGACCACGTCGATCCCCGCCTCGACCTGCCGTTTCACTACGTCGCTCACCGTCCTGCGCAGCGTCTCGTCGAGCGTGCGCGCATCGAACGACTGACCGCGATCGCGTGCCCATACCAGCTGCAGCAGATCGTTTGGACGCGGCAGGCTGCCGGCGTGGGTGGTCAGGATGCGATCGGTGCTGCGCTTCATCGTCGTTGGCCTCGGGAGTTGGATGCCTGGCAAAAACCGGTAGATT
>CADECO010000008.1:35540-43886 GCA_902825905.1 uncultured beta proteobacterium | reverse complement strand
CCACCTCGGGGTGATAGCGCGCCAGCACTTCGCGGATGGTGAAGAAGTTGCCGAGGGACTTCGACATCTTCTCGTCGTCGACGCGCACGAAGCCGTTGTGCATCCACAGGTTCACGAATGTGCGGCCGCTTGCGCCCTCGGACTGCGCGATCTCGTTCTCGTGGTGCGGGAATTGCAGATCGGCCCCGCCGCCGTGGATGTCGAAATGCTCGCCCAGCAACGCGGAACTCATCGCCGAGCACTCGATGTGCCAGCCCGGTCGGCCAGCGCCGTACTGAGACGGCCACGACGGCTCGTTCTCCTTGGCACGCTTCCACAGCACGAAATCGAGCGGATCGCGCTTGTCCTGGTCGACCTCGACGCGCTCGCCGGCGCGCAGTTCGTCGAGCGATTTGCCGGAGAGCTTGCCGTAGCCGCTGAACTTGCGGACCGCATAGTTCACGTCGCCGTCGGCTGCCTGATAGGCCAGGCCCTTGTTCTCGAGCACGCCGATGAGGCCGAGCATCTGCGGAACGTACTGCGTCGCACGCGGCTCGTGGTCGGGTTTTTGCACGCCGAGCGCGGCGGCGTCTTCGTCCATGAAGCGGATGAACCGGTCGGTCAGCTGCGAGATGGTCTCGCCGTTCTCGACCGCGCGCCTGATGATCTTGTCGTCGATATCGGTGATGTTGCGCACATACGTCACGCGGACCCCGCTCGAGCGCAGCCAGCGCTGCACCATGTCGAACACCACCATCACGCGCGCGTGGCCCAGGTGACAGTAGTCGTAGACCGTCATGCCGCACACGTACAAGCGCACGTGGCCGGCTTCGATCGGCTGCAGCGACTCTTTGGAGCGGGTGAGCGTGTTGTAGATCTTCATCGGGGCACGATGGGCCGAACCGAGAGGGCTTCGCCTTGGCACCGCCTGACGGTGAGGGAAGCCGGGATGTTTGTTGCTAGAATCGCGCGCTTGCCAGACTTCACGCGGCCCATTCAAGCGGCGGCGCAGTATAGCAAATGGGTTTTCGCACCCCCCTCGTCCTGGCGTTCTGCTCGACCCTGCTGTTCTGCGCGATCGGCGCGCGCCCGATCGCGGCACAACCGGCCTCGGCGGCAGGCAAGTCCCCGATCGTTGTTCCTGCCGAAGTCCAGGAGGCCGAGCGTGCCTATCGACGAGGCGAATACGACGATGCACGCCAGCGCATCGAACAGTTCTTGAAGAAGGAGCCCAAGGATTCGCGTGCGCGTTTCCTGCGCGGGCTGATCCTGATCGAACAGCGCCAGCCCGACGCCGCCATCGTGGCGTTCAACGAACTGGCGATGGAGCAGCCCGAATTGCCCGAGCCGCACAACAATCTCGCCGTGCTCTACGCCGCACGCGGTGACTACGACAAGGCCCGCGATGCACTGCAAAGCGCCCTACTCGCCAACCCCAACGATGCGATCGCGCACGAGAATCTGGGCGACATCTACGTGCGCCTGGCCCAGCGCTCGTACGAGCGCGCGATCGCCGGCGGCGCGGGTGGACGCGTTCTGCGCACGAAGCTGACGCTGGCACGCGAACTCGCCCAAGGCGCGAAGCCTGCGACCGGCTCCGGCCAAGCCACTCCCTCGAACCCCGGCGCGCCCGCCGCCGCGGTCACGCCCTCTCCACCCACCACCGGAGTCACTCAGTGAGAATCCTCGCTTTCCTTGCCGCCCTGTTGATCGCGGCGCCCACCCTGGCGCAGAACACCCGTGTCGAACTGGCCACCAATCGCGGCGTCATCGTGCTCGAACTGGATGACAAGAAAGCACCCAAGTCCGTCGCCAACTTCGTGCAGTATGTGAAGGACGGCCACTACAACGGCACGATCTTCCACCGGGTGATCGACGGCTTCATGATCCAGGGCGGGGGCTTCGACAAGGACATGAACCAGAAGCCAACGCGCGCACCGATCGAGAACGAGGCGGGCAACGGCCTGAAGAACGACGTCGGCACGGTTGCGATGGCCCGCACACCCAACCCTCATTCGGCGAGCGCACAGTTCTTCATCAACGTGAAGAACAACGACTTCCTCAATTTCCGCGAACCTTCGCCGCAGGGCTTCGGCTACGCGGTGTTCGGCAAGGTCGTCACCGGCATGGATGTGGTCGAGAAGATCACCAAGGTGGCCACGGGCAACGCCGGTGGTCATCAGAACGTTCCGCGCGAACCGATCATCATCGAGAAAGCTCGCGTCATCACGAAGTAACGCAAATCGAACGGACAGCGAAAGGCACATCATGGTCAGACTGCACACGAACTTCGGCATGATCGGCATCGAACTCAACGAAACCGCGGCGCCGATCAGCGCGAAGAACTTCCTGCACTACGTAAATAACGGGCACTACAACCAGACGCTGTTCCATCGGGTGATCGACGGGTTCATGATCCAGGGCGGCGGTTTCGACCCCACCATGAAACAGAAGCCCACTGCAGCGCCGATCCAGAACGAAGCCAACAACGGACTGAAGAACGAGACCTACACGGTCGCGATGGCGCGCACCGGCGAACCGCATTCGGCGACCAGCCAGTTCTTCATCAATGTCGCCAACAACGCGTTCCTCGATCACAAGTCGCAGACGCCGCAGGGTTGGGGATATTGCGTGTTCGGCAAGGTGGTCGAAGGCACCGAGGTCGTCGACAAGATCAAGGGGATGCCCACAGCCAAGCGCGGCTTTCACGATGACGTGCCGCAGTCCGATGTGATGATCGAGCGCGCCGAGGTCGTTTAGACCCCAGCCGGCCGTCGCGCTTGAAGCCGGTCCTGTTCATCTCCGACCTGCATCTGAGCGCGGCGCGGCCCGCGGCGACCGATCTGCTGCTTCGCTTTCTGCGCGATGCGCATGCACGCAGCGCCGCGGCGCTCTACATCCTGGGCGACTTGTTCGACGCGTGGATCGGCGATGACGACACCGCTCCGCTCATCGAGCAGGTGTTCGCTGCGACCGGTGCACTTGCGAGCGCGGGAACGCCGGTCTACTTCATGCCGGGAAACCGCGACTTCCTGCTCGGATCACGCGCCGCCGCGCGCGGCGGCTTCACGCTGCTCGACGACCCCACGGTGATCGACCTGTGGGGCACGCGTACCGTGCTCACCCATGGGGACGATCTGTGCACCGACGACGCGCCTTATCAGGCATATCGGCGCCGTATCCGTTCGAGTTGGAGCCGCCGCTCGCTGCTCGCGTTGCCTCTGGCAGTGCGACGTGCCATTGCCCGCTATGCGCGCGCGAGGAGCGAACGCGCCAAGAGCGTCAAGTCGATGCAGATCATGGATGTCAACGAGGACGCGGTGCGCGCGCGGTTCGCGCAAAGCGGTGCCCGGCGAATGATCCACGGCCATACCCATCGGCCGGCCACGCATCGGCATGAAGTCGGCGGCCTCATCTGCGAGCGCTGGGTCCTTGCCGATTGGGCAGAAGCGGGAAGTTTTCTGCGGGCAACGCCGGATCGGCTGGAGTCGGTCGCGATCAACTGAAGCCCGCGTCCGCTCCACCTGCGCGCCGTGACGCGCCTGCGATCAAGACGCTCAGGCGTCGAGTCCGCGGGCGAGATCGGTCTTCAAGTCTTCCACGGATTCCAGCCCCACCGCCACGCGCAGCAGCCCTTCACCGATGCCGGCGGCCGCGCGTGCCTGCGCCGAGATCCGTCCATGGGTCGTGCTGGCCGGGTGGGTGATCGTCGTCTTGGTATCGCCCAGATTCGCGGTGATCGAGATCACGCGAGTGGCGTCGATCACGCGCCATGCGGCTTCGCGCGCACCCTTCACGTCGAACGAGACGATCGCCCCGCCCGAGCGTTGCTGGCGCATCGCCAGCGCGTGCTGCGGATGCGAGGCCAACCCAGGGTAGTAGACGCGCTCGACCCGCGGATGCTGCTCCAGCCATTGCGCCAGTGCCAGTGCACGCGAAGATTGCGCCTCCATGCGGATCCCCAATGTCTCGATGCCCTTGAGCAGCACCCAGGCGTTGAACGGCGACAGACTCGGACCGGCCGTGCGCACGAACGGCAGCAATGCCTCCTCGATGAGTTGACGATCGGCCACCACCGCGCCACCCAGCACCCGTCCCTGTCCGTCGAGGTATTTCGTGGCCGAATGCACGACGACGTCGGCCCCCATCGACAGTGGCCGCTGCAGCGCGGGCGAACAGAAACAGTTGTCCACCACCAGCCGCGCGCCTGCCCGATGCGCGAGTTCGGCGAGTGCGGCGATGTCGTAGATCTCGGTGGTGGGATTGGCCGGCGTCTCCACGAACAGGAGCTTCGTATTGCCGCCGATCGCTGCGCGCCAGGCCTCGTTCGCGGTTCCGGCGACGAACGTGGTCGTCACGCCGAACTTGCTCAGGATGTTGGCGAACAGCTGCACCGTCGCCCCGAACACGCCGGCTGCGCATACGACGTGATCGCCGGCTTTGAGCGTTGCCATCGCGACCGCAAGGATCGCCGACATGCCCGATGCCGTGGCAATGCACGCCTGCCCGCCCTCCAGCGCGGCCAGCCGCTCCTGGAACATCGAGACGGTCGGATTGGTGAAGCGCGAATAGACGTTGCCCGCTTCGGTGCCGGAGAAACGCGCCGCCGCCTGGGCCGCGCTCTCGAACACGAAGCTCGAGGTGAGGAACAGCGCCTCGGCATGCTCGTTGAATTGACTGCGCACCTGTCCGGCGCGTACCGCTAATGTTTCCAGGTCCATGCTTTCGCTCGTATCGATTCGAACTGCGCGATCGATCGACGCGTGACGACCAGCACCCCGAAGGCCCGGTGTCGCACGAACAGGATTTGCGGGACTGTGCGGGCGCAGCGCTTGCGAGAACGCGACGCCACTCGCTACGACTACGTGAGCGGGCTGCAGAGATTCGTGAGTTGTTGTTCGAGTTCTACGAACTCCGCGCGCCGCAAGGCGCCAACCACTCAACTCTTTAGCCGCACTTGTAACGCGCCCGCAATCTGTCGATCAAATCGGCGCAAGCCCGACGTTACCGACGAAGCATTGTTCTGTCAAACCACCCGATGCAACGCCTGGCTGAGGGGTTGCGCCGTGGCTCCGGATGGACCTCAGCCGTCGGCGTGCACGCGACGCGCCGACCCGACAGCGGCGCTCAGACCGCGTTGGTCTCGTACTCGTCGTCGGTCTGCTCGCCGCGCGAGGCGTCGCGCAGGTGCTCGATGTCGGCGAGATACTGCTTGGTCACATCGCCGGTGATGTAGCAGCCGTCGAAGCACGAGGTCTCGAATTCGCGCAGGGTACGGTTGGCCGCCCGCACCGCCCCGCGCAGTGCATCGAGGTCCTGATAGATGACGACGTCGGCACCGATCTCGGTGGCCACCTCGTCCTCCGTTCTTCCCGTCGCGATCAACTCCTGGCGGGTGGGCATGTCGATGCCGTACACATTGGGATAGCGCACCGGCGGTGCAGCGGAGGCGAAGTACACGCGCTTGGCGCCGGCTTCGCGCGCCATCATCACGATCTCGCGGCTGGTGGTGCCGCGCACGATCGAGTCGTCGACGATCAACACGTTGCGATCCTTGAACTCCATGTCGATCGCGTTCAGTTTCTGGCGCACCGAGCGCTTACGCACCGTCTGCCCCGGCATGATGAACGTGCGGCCGATGTAGCGGTTCTTGATGAAGCCTTCGCGAAACGGCACGCCGAGCTGGTTGGCCAACTCGAGCGCGCTCGGCCGGCTGGTGTCGGGCACCGGGATCACGACGTCGATCTGCAACTCGGCGTGCTTCTCCCTGATGCGACGGGCGAGCTGTTCGCCCATGCGCATGCGCGCCTCGTACACCGACACGCCGTCGAGCACCGAGTCCGGACGGGCCAGATACACATACTCGAAGATGCACGGATTGAGCTCGGCTTGCGCTGCGCACTGGCGGAAATGCACGCTGCCGTCGGGCTCGATCAGCACCGCTTCGCCTGCGTCGATATCGCGCTCGATCTGATAGCCGATACCGCGTAACGCCACGCTTTCCGAGGCGACGGCGTACTCGCGCCCCTCGGGCGTGTCGTTGCTGCCCAGGATCAACGGCCGTATGCCATGCGGATCGCGAAACGCCACCAGGCCGCAGCCGGCAATCATCGCGACCACGGCGTAGGCGCCGCGGCAGCGCCGATGCACGTTCTGGATGGCGCGGAACACCCCATCGGGATCGAGCTGATGGCCGTTCGCGGCGATCTCCAGTTCGTGCGCGAACACGTTCAGCAGCACTTCGGAATCGGAGTTGGTGTTGATGTGCCGCAGATCGGCGCGGAACATCTCGTCGCGCAGCTGTTCCCAGTTGGTGAGATTGCCGTTGTGGCCGAGCACGATGCCGAAGGGCGAGTTGACGTAGAACGGCTGCGCCTCGGCCGTGTCGAACGCCGATCCGGCGGTGGGATAGCGGCAATGGCCGATGCCCATCGAGCCGGGCAGCGAGCGCATGTTGCGCGTGCGGAACACGTCGCGTACCAGGCCCGCGCCCTTGTACATATGAAAGCGCGAACCCGAGCTGGTGACGATGCCCGCAGCGTCCTGACCACGGTGCTGAAGCATCAGCAGCCCGTCGTACAGCAACTGATTGGCGAGCCCTTTAGCGACGATGCCGATCACGCCACACATGGTTGGATTCCTGTCCTGGATGACTGCGCCGTCGCCAACTTGGGCGACACACCGCGTGGGCGACAAACCGCGAAAACCACCCCTCCGTAATCTTTCACGGTTTTTCGCCCGAATTGGCGACTGGTGAGCCGCTGCGCTCGGCGGCGCGTTCGTCGAGGCGTACGCGCTCGGCGAGTTCGGCCGGCAGATAGGGCTTCGCGGCCAGTGCGAGCGTCACCAGCGGCCGCGCGAACGTCGCCTCACGCCAGCCCGGATCCTGCGGCAATGGTGTGAGTCCTGCCACCAGTACCGCGATGACGAGCACGACGATGCCACGCGCCACGCCGAACAGGCCGCCGATGAGTCGATCGCCCATGCCGATGCCGGCCGCGCGCGCCAGACGCATGAGCATCATCGCGGCGATGCCGATGGCGATGCGCACGCCGAGAAACACCACAATCACCGCGACGATGAGCTTGAGCCCCGGACCGGGCACCCAGGAAGGCAACCAGCCGGCGACATCGGCACCGAACAGCACCGCGCATACCGCCGCCGCGACCCACCCGAGCAGTGCGAGCACCTCGCGGATGAAGCCGTGCCACAACCCGAGCAACGCGCTGAAGCCGACCACAGCGATGACCGTCCAATCGAACCAGGTGAGTGCCATGAACCGTGTGTCGTCCTTGAGGGTGATCAGCGCGACCGGACCGGCCCGGGCTCGATGCCCGCTTCCTTCAACCGAGTGCGCGCCTTCTCTGCCGCTTCGCGGGTGCCGAACGGCCCGGCGACCACGCGCGTCTGCTCGACGCCCTTTGCTTCGGCCGTCTCGGTCGACGCCTTGACGCCCACCTGGACCGCCTTCTGCTGCACCGCCTTGGCGTTGTCGCGATTGTTGAAGGCGCCGAGTTGAAAGAAGAACACTTCGTTTTTCAGAATCGCTGCGGCGCGCTCACCATCGCCGCCGGGTTTCGCTGGTGCGGGCGCTGGCTTGGGAACGGAAACCTCCGCCGGCTTGGCGGCCTTTGTTGCGTCGGTTGCGGCGGGCTTCGGACTCGGCTCGGGCGATTTTGCAGCTTCGGCCGGCGCAGCGGGCGCGGGCTTGGGCTTGGGGTCAGTCGCAGCAGCGGACGGTTTGGCCGGGACCTCCCCGGCTCCAGGTTTCGACGGCTCGGGCTCGACCTTGAGTGGCGGAACCGGAATCGCGCGCGGATCGATCTTGGGGGCGTCTTTGCCCGGGATGTCGACAACCAGATTGGAGGAAACCGGACGCGGCTCGAGATCCATGAGCCAGGGCGGCACGACCACCAGGAACAGCACCAACGCCGTTGCCCCGATCAGCCGCCGCCTGGCACGGCGCCGCAGATCCAATACCTCTTCGCTTTCGGCCATCGAAGCTGTCGTCCGACTATCGTGTCTGCTATCGATCGGGCTCCACGCTGATTCGCATCATGGCGTCGGCTCGGAACTGCGATGCGACTGCAACTCGGCGAGGATCGCAGCTACCGTGAGGAACGATCCGAAGACGACGATTCTATCACCCTGCCCTGCGGTCTCTCGTGCCGCTCGGAATGCGGCGACGATGTCATCGAACGCCTTGACCGGCGCCCAAGGACTGGCGGCGGCAACCGCACGCTCCATCTCCGCAGCGGTGGTGCCACGCGCACCGGGAAGCCCGGCCACGAACCACGCATCGACTTCCGATCGAAGCTCGCGGCACACCGCCCCGATATCCTTGTCGCGCAGCATGGCGCAGACCGC
>CADECO010000008.1:22759-35440 GCA_902825905.1 uncultured beta proteobacterium | reverse complement strand
CGCAGCGCCGGATATGCAAGCGACAACCGGCGCCCCTCGCGCGCCCAGTAAGTCCATTGCGCTTGCTGCGGTTCGGCGCCGAAATCGCGGCCAAGCCGCCGCAGGTCCGCCCCGATGGCGGTGGCGTGATCGATCAATGTCTGCGGCGGATCGGCATCGGCGCAGATCGCGGGTCGGCCGCCGCGATAAATGTGCGCCTTCTCCCAGCCGATCTTGTCGCGCGTGTCGCCCAGAAAATTCATGTGATCGAGATCGACGCTGGTGATGATCGCGCAATCGGCGTCGAACAGATTCACCGCATCGAGCCGTCCGCCCAGGCCGACTTCGAGCACGGTCGCATCGAGTTTCGCAGCAGCAAACAGCCACGCCGCGGCGAGCGTCCCCATCTCGAAGTAGGTGAGCGACACGTCGCCAAGCGCCGCCTCGACTGCCTCGAACGCGTCGACCAGTTGCTCATCGGACACTTCGCGCCCGTCGATCCGCACCCGTTCGTTGTAACGCAGCAGGTGTGGAGAGGTATAGAGACCGACGCGATACCCAGCGGCGCGCAGCATTGCTTCGAGCATCGCGCAGGTCGAACCTTTGCCGTTGGTGCCGCCGACGATGAACACCATACCCATCGGTCCGAGGGCGAGGCGATCGCGTACTTGGCCGACACGATCGAGGCCCAGATCGATCGTCACCGGATGCTGGCGTTCGAGCCGCTCCAACCACGCGTCAAGCGTCGCGGGATGACTCGTCATCGGATCGGTTCGACCGGAGGACGCGCCGCGCGTCCAAGAGCCAGCCGGGTTTGCGGCAGCTTCAAACGGTGGCGCGCGCTGCCGGGCAACACCGGCTACAGCGGCGCCGGCTCGCGCGCGAGCAGCGTGAGCAGACCGGCGATGCGGTCGCGCAGCTGACGTCGGTCGACGATCATGTCGATCGCGCCCTTTTCGAGCAGGAACTCG
The DNA here is from genome assembly GCA_902825905.1 of uncultured beta proteobacterium. Classification (GTDB taxonomy): domain Bacteria; phylum Pseudomonadota; class Gammaproteobacteria; order Burkholderiales; family SG8-39; genus CADEDU01. The sequence continues at coordinate 34,490 of CADECO010000008.1, read as the reverse complement.
GCGCGCTGAAAGTTTTCCGGCAGCTTCTCGCGCACGGTCTGCTCGATTACGCGCGGGCCCGCGAACCCGACCAATGCCTTGGGTTCGGCGATGACCACATCGCCCAGCATCGCGAAGCTCGCCGACACGCCACCCATCGTCGGATCGGTGAGCACCGAGATGAACGGCAGCCGCCGCTCGGCCAACTGCGCGATCGCCGCGGTGGTCTTGGCCATCTGCATCAAGGAGAGCAGGCCTTCCTGCATCCGTGCGCCGCCGGTCGCGGTGAAGCACACGAACGGCAGTCGCTGATCGAGGCTCGCAAGCACACCGCGCACGAAACGCTCACCGACCACCGAGCCCATCGAACCGCCCATGAACTCGAACTCGAATGCTGCGGCAACGATGGCTACGGTCTTGACGCTGCCCTGCATGACCACGAGCGCATCGTCCTCGGAGGTCTGTTTCCTCGCCGCCTCCAGTCGATCGGGGTAGCGCTTGGTGTCCTTGAACTTGAGCGTGTCGACCGGCTTGACCTCAGCACCAATTTCGAACCGCCCTTCAGGATCGAGAAACGCATCGAGCCGCGCGCGCCCGCCAATGCGCTCGTGATGGCCGCACTTCGGACAGACGTTGACGTTCTTTTCCAGATCGGTGCTGTAGAGCACGGCCGAGCAGCTCGGACATTTGCTCCACAGGCCCTCGGGCATGGCCTTGCGGCCCGCGGTTGCCGAGCGCTTGATCTTCGGCGGCAGCAGTTTCTGAAGCCAGCTCATTGCATCCTCCGCTTGCCCATGCCTACGGCCGACGGTCCATCGCCTGGCGCACGCCGCGCAGGAACGCTCCCACGCGCTCGGCGGCAGTTGCCGTCGTGGCCGACTCGATCTCCTGGATGAGCCGGCTGCCGATGATCACCGCATCGGCGACTTCGCTGATCGCCCGTGCCGTCGCGCCGTCGCGTATACCGAAGCCCACACCGATCGGCAGCGACGTGTGCTTGCGCACGATTGCGAGCTGGGCCACGACACCGGCAGTGTCCAGATGCGCCGCGCCGGTCACGCCGGTGAGTGATACGTAGTACAGATAGCCGCTGCCGAGCTTGACGATCTCGTCCATGCGCGTCGGCGTCGTGGTCGGCGCGAGCAGGAAGATGAGATCCATGCCCGCCGCTTTGATTTGCGCGGCGAACTGCGCGCCCTCCTCAGGGGGAAGGTCGACCACGATCACGCCATCGACGCCGGCCTGCGCCGCCTCGCGCACGAAGTGCGCGCGCCCGAGCGCCTCGATCGGATTGGCGTAACCCATCAACACGATCGGTGTGGTCTGGTTGGTGCCGCGGAACTCTCGCACCATCTGCAAGACGCGAGTGAGCGTGACACCTTTGGCAAGCGCCCGTTCCCCCGCGCGTTGAATCACCGGACCGTCGGCCATCGGATCGGAGAACGGCACGCCAAGCTCGACGATGTCGGCGCCCGCCTCCACCATGCCGTGCATGATCGCCACGGTGACCGACGGATCGGGGTCGCCCGCGGTGATGTACGGGACCAGCGCCTTGCGACCGGCGCGCTGCAACGCTGCAAACGTGCTGCTAATTCGCGACATGCTGCGACACCTCGTGGTTCGCGCGCTCTAGCGCCAGCGCCTGCTGCTTCGGTGCGGCGCGCTGCGCATCGACTCGCTGCCGGGCAACGGCAAAGTAATCGGGATTCAATTCGAATCCGACACAGCGTCGCTGCGTGCGCTGCGCCGCCACGGCCGTGGTGCCGCTGCCAAGAAACGGATCGACCACGAGCCCGCCGGGCGGACAGCTCGCGAGGACGATGCGCTCGACCAATTCCAGCGGCTTCTGCGTGGGATGATCGGCGCGCTCGGGATCCTGCCGATGCACGCGCGAGATGCTCCACAGATCCTTGGGGTTGTAGCCGAGCTCCAGCCACTTGTGGCCCACGAAGATCGAGCGCGAGCGCGCCTTCTTGGTCTGCGCGTCGTAAGGCACGCGCACGCTGTCCAGATCGAAATAGTAGTCACGCCGCTTGGCGAAAAACCCGATGTTGTCGTGCACCGAAGAGTACTTGCGCGTGGTCCCGCCCATGCTGGGCACTCGCCTGTCCCAGATGATCTCGTTGATCATCAGGAGCTGCGTCTTCAGGTAGCTGAACACCTCGGGGCTGTGCTGCCAGGTGAGAAAGATGTAAAGGCTGCCGGTGGGCTTGAGTTTGGGCAGATAGCGCTCCACCCAGCTTCGCGTCCAGGCGAGATACTCCTCGCCGCGCAGATCGTCGGAGTCGTTACCGTAGTCTTTGCCCAGCCCGTACGGTGGATCGGCCAGGAGCAGGTCGACCGATTCGTCTGCCAGGCGCGCCGCACCCGCGAGCGCATCTTCGTTGTACAGGGCGATCGCGTCGTCCTGGGTCGCTCTAGACGTGTCGCCTTGGATCGCGGTTGCCGCGATGGCGGGCATGGTAGGAACTGACAACGCGCGCGGCCTCGATCAGAACTTGATGCCGGAACGCTCGGCCACGGTGTGCATGTCCTTGTCGCCGCGTCCGGAGAGGTTCACCAGCAGGATCTTGTCGCGCGACATTGTGGGTGCGATCTTCGCGGCGTAGGCGAGCGCGTGGCTCGATTCGAGCGCGGGGATGATCCCCTCGAGCCGGCAGCAGGTGTGAAATGCCTTGAGCGCCTCGTCGTCGTCGATCGCCACGTACTCGGCGCGCCCCTTGTCCTTGAGCCACGCATGTTCCGGACCGACACCGGGATAGTCCAGGCCGGCCGAGATCGAGTGGGTATCGATGATCTGCCCGCTTTCGTCCTGCAGCAGGTAAGTGCGATTGCCATGGAGCACGCCGGGTCGGCCGGCGCAGAGCGACGCTGCGTGTTTGCCGCTTGCTATCCCCGATCCGGCGGCCTCGACGCCGATCAACCGCACCGCGCCATGGCTGATGTACGGATAGAAAATCCCCATCGCGTTCGAGCCGCCGCCCACGCAGGCGATCACCGCATCGGGCTGCCGGCCGCGCTCTTCCTTCATCTGCGCGATGCATTCATTACCGATCACCGCCTGAAAATCACGCACCATCATCGGATAGGGATGCGGTCCGGCCACCGTGCCGATGATGTAGAAGGTGTTGGCGACGTTGGTGACCCAGTCGCGCATCGCCTCGTTGAGTGCATCCTTGAGCGTTTTCGAACCCGACTCGACCGGCACGACCGTGGCGCCCAGCAGCTTCATGCGATAGACGTTCGCCGACTGGCGCTTCACGTCTTCGGAACCCATGTACACGATGCATTCCATGCCGTAGCGCGCGGCCACCGTCGCGGCCGCCACGCCGTGCTGGCCGGCACCGGTTTCGGCGATGACGCGCGGCTTGCCCATGCGGCGGGCGAGCAGCGCCTGGCCGATGGTGTTGTTGATCTTGTGCGCCCCGGTGTGGTTCAGATCTTCGCGCTTGAGGTAGATCTGCGCACCACCGAGCACTTCCGACCAGCGCTTGGCGTGATAGATCGGACTGGGCCGGCCGACGAAATGCTTGAGCTCGTCGTTGTACTCGGCGATGAATTCGGGATCCTGACTGTAGCGCTCGTAGGCCTGGCGTAGCTCGTCGAGCGCGTGCATCAGCGTCTCGGAGACGTAGATGCCGCCGTACTCACCGAAATGCCCGCGTTGATCGGGAAGGCCGTAATTGGGTTGCTGCTCAACGATCCGCATCGCGCACCTCTGCAATGAAGCGCGCGATCTTGTGCGGGTCTTTGCGACCCTTCAAGAGTTTGCCGTCGCGCTCCAGTTCGACTCCGCTCGATACATCCACCCCCCACGGCCTGAGTCGCGCGATCGCCGCGGCGACGTTCTCGGGCTCCAGGCCTCCGGACAGAATGACGGGGCGCTCGAGCTTGGCGGGAATCAGGCTCCAGTCGAACGCGGCACCGATGCCGCCGAACAGATCTTCGCGATAGGTGTCGAGCAACCAGCCCGTCGCGTTCGCATATGGGTGCAGATAGTTTAACAAATCGAGTTCCGGCCTCACCCGCGCGGTCTTGAGGTACGCACGCGCGAAACCCTCGCAGAACGCGCGCGACTCGTCGCCGTGAAACTGCAGCGTGTCGATGCCGCCTGCGCGCAGCACCTGCTCGACCTGCTCCTGCGTCGGATTGGCGAACACCGCCACGCGCGCGATGAACGGCGGCAGCGATGCGCAAATGCTCGCGGCGCGTTCGGGCGTCACGTAGCGGGGACTGGGCGGATAGAACACGAAGCCGAGCGCATCGGCACCGGCCTCGGTTGCGGCCAGTGCGTCCTCAAGCGAGGTGATTCCGCAGATCTTGATGCGCGTTCTCAAAGCCATGGGAAACCCGGCAGCGGCACAGGCGCAGGTGGCAACGCCCAGTCCGGATCGTACTCAACTTCACTCAGATAAAGCCCGTCAGGGGCGAATGTCGGCGCCCCGAGCCTGCGGTCTTTGGCCTGAAGCAGTTCGCCCATCCAGCTCACCGGTTCGCCGCCCTTGCCGATCATCACCAGAGCGCCGACGATGTTGCGCACCATGTGGTGCAGAAATGCATCGGCCCGAAAGCGCATGACGAACGTCTCGCCGGATTGGATCACGCGCGCCTCGTGCATGAGCCGCACCGGCGTTTTCGCCTGACAACCCGCGGCGCGAAAGCTCGTGAAGTCATGGCTGCCGACGAGCATGGCCGCCGCCTCCTGCATGCGCCGCAGTTCGAGCGGCAGATGAAACCAGCCCAGTTGCTGCGCAAACAAGGCCGGCCGCACCGCACTCACGCGCAGCAGATAGTGGTAGGTGCGCGATCGTGCGGCGAATCGCGCATGGAATCGCTCGTCGACCGGTTGCACCCAGGTGACCGAGATTCCGCTGGGCAGATTGCTGTTCGTGCCTCGCACCCACGCCGTATCCGGTCGCACCGCCAATGTGTCGAAGTGCGCCACTTGACCGACGGCATGCACGCCCGCGTCGGTCCGGCCGGCGCCTGCGACGCGCACGTCCGCTCCGGCGATCTGCGCAAGCGCCCGCTCCAGATGATCCTGCACCGCGCGGCCCGAGGGCTGCGATTGCCAGCCGTCGAAAGAACTGCCGTCGTAGGAGACCCCGATTGCGAAGCGCATGAGCGATTGTCGCGCGGCAGAAAGCAGAACGCCCGAGCGCTAAGCCGCTCGGGCGTCCGGATGAGGCGGCGAATCGCCGGCAGCGACGCGATCAGCCGATGGTATCGAGCATCTTGCGCGCCTGTTGCTGTTGCGCGCCGTCGCCTTCCTTCAGCACCTCGCCCAACAGCTCCTTGGCGCCTTCACGGTCACCCATCTCGTGGTAGGCCTTCGCCAGATCAAGCTTGGTAGCTACCTCCTGCCAATGCGCATCGCCCGCGTTGTCCGCAGGTACCGAAGGCGTGCCCAGGTCGAGACTGATGCCACCCAGATCGACGCTGGGCTTGGTGCCCGGCGCCTGTGCAGTGCCGAGGTCGAACTCGATCACGTTCGAGCTGGGCATCGGGACCTTCCCGGAGGTTCCGGTGATCTCGAGATCGATCGCGAAATCCTGCGGCGAGGACATCTTGGGCGCCTCGCCAGTGGCGGTCGTTTCGCCCAGATTCAGGTCGAAGCCGACGTCGGGGAGCTTCGAGGGCGCACCCGTATCCAGCGCGATCTCCGGCGGATTGCTCGAAATCCGGCCGGTGGCTTCCAAGCTGAGATCGAGGGCAGGCGGAGCCGAGAGGTCGCCGATCGCATCGGAAACGTCAGCCGCACCCGCTGCCGCCACCGCGCCCGCCGTGGCAATCGCGCCCCCCGCAAACGCTCCGGTCACCGAGGACGGGCCCTGGTGCATCGCGTACAGCGGATTGGTCGGATCGATCTGCGCGCCCATTGCCGCGGCTTTGTCCCACTCCGGACCCTGGCCGCCGGTTGCGACCTGCAGTTCGTTGGCCGTGGTTTCGAATGCCTTCACGTCTTTGCGCGCGGCATAGATCTCCAGCAGCTTCACTCGCACCGCGTGGCGGTTCGGATCTTTCTGCAGGGCTTCCTTGAGGATCTCCTCGGCCTGCGCATCGCGACCGTAAGCCATGTACACATCGGCCTCGGCCACCGGATCGACCTCGTCGGTATCGATCGCACCGATCCCGGCCTGGCTGAAGTCGGTCTGCATCGAGTTGCCGGTATCGACGCTGCGACCGCCCGTGGAGCCGAACACCGAACTCGCATCGGATGGCGTGGAAGCGATCAGGCTGTCCTGCAGCTGTGCCTGCTTGCGTCGTCGCATCGCAACCAGACCGCCAGCCAGGGCCAGCAGGCCAGCGGCACCGCCACCGACGTAGAGCAGGTTGTCACCGATGAAGCTCGAAATGTCGTCGAGGATTCCGGTCTCAGCCGCGGGCGCGGGCGCCGGGGCGGGAGCAGGTTTCGGCGCAACGGCCACGGGAGCCGGTGGCTGCACCGGTTCGGGCTTGGGTGCTTCGACTTTCGGCGCCTCGATTTTCGGAGCCTCCACCTTGGGTGGCTCGATCTTCGGTGCCTCAACCTTTGGCGGCTCGACCTTGGGTGGTTCGACTTTCGGCGGCTCCACCTTGGCTACTTCAACCTTCGGCGCCTCGACTTTCGGCGCTGGCTCCGCCTTCGCCACCGGCTCGACTTTCGGTGCCGGTTCGGGTTTGGGCGGTTCGGCCTTCGGGGCAGGTGCAGCCTTGGCAGCCTTGCTGGCGGCAGTCTGGACGCGCGCCAGTTCCTGATTCTTCAGCTCAAGCAGTCGTTCGAGGTCTTTGACGTTTTTCTCGAGGGCTGCAACGCGCGATTGCGCGTCTTTCAACGCACGTTCACGCGCAGCCGTATCGTCGCCCGCGGTGGGGCCACCACCCTGGGCGATCTGCAGGCGGTCTTGTCCGGGCGCCGGAGGCTCGTTGACGCGCGCGGTAATCCGTCCGCCCGCCGCTTGTCCCGCGGCTTGACGCGCCGGGGCTCCGGCAACCGCCGCCGCCACCTGTGCGCGATACGCGTTCCACTCCTGCGTGTGCGCGATGACGACGTTATTGGCTTCAGGCGCGGGCACGGATTGCGCCGCGACGCTATCCGGAATCGTGAGCACACGACCGGCGCGCAGCCGGTTCATGTTGCGGCCAACGAAGGCATCCTGGTTGGCCTGATAGAGCGCCGCAAGCATCTGCTGCAGCGTCACACCCGGTTGCGCGTAACGCTGTGCGATTCCGGCGAGCGTGTCGCCAGGCGCAACGCGGTGCGTGGCACCACCGGCGGGTGCGGGACGCACCGCGGCAGCGGGGGCTGGTGCGGGCGCCGGAGTGGGTGCCGGCGCAGCGGCAGCAGCTGGAGCTGGCGTTTCGACCGGTGCTGGTGCCGGGGCGGGAACAGGCGCCGGAGCTGGCGCAGCCGCACGCGGCGCCTCCGCCGGACGCGGGGCTGCCGCCTTAGGCGGCTCAACCTGCGCGGCAGTCGTCGGCGGCTTGAATTCGGCCGGATCGAGCAGGAACGTGTACTCGCGGATCAACCGGCCATTGGCCCACGACAACTCCACCAGGACGTCCATGAACGGGTCGTTCACAGGCGTCGGCGTGGTCATGACGATCACCGCACGTCCATTCGGACGACGCTCGATGGCAAAGCGGATGTTCTGCAACGCCGGCGAGTACTCGATGTTCGCCTGTTTATAGGCCTCGGGCGAAGCCAGCTTCGCCGTCATCGATTCGAGCTCACCGCGCTGAATGTTGACGACTTCGACTTCCGCGCGAAGTGGTTGACCCAGCCGGGACAGCGAACCCGGATCCAGTCGGCCCAATCCGGCTGCATTAACGACGGCTAGCGGCGCAGCAGCCAGAAGACCAACCAAGAGCGCTTGATTTAGTTTTTTACCCACGATTTGCCCCTACGCACGCAAGGGAAGGTTAAGCAACATAACATCAATACCTTACAGTGGCAAGCTAATCCCAAGTATCACCATGACACGCTGCCGGCGATACCAGGGACACGACCGCACGAGCCAGCAGGCCACCTGCCGGACAACGAGCCGGAAACGCACACGCGGATCAGGCTGCAGCGCGCGCGGACTTCGGAGAGGTGCGCGCGCGCGTTCCGTCAAGGACGATCCGCAACATGCGTCGCAAAGGTTCCGCAGCCCCCCATAGTAACTGGTCGCCAACTGTGAAAGCGGAGACAAATTCCGCCCCCATCGACAATTTTCTGACTCTTCCCACAGGGACAGTCAACGTTCCGCTTACCACGGCGGGGTTGAGTGCGGCGATCGAATCGTCCCGGCGGTTTGGCACCACTTTCACCCATTGGTTTCCTTGGGCCAGGATCTCGTGGATCTCGTCGATCGGCAGATCACGAGTGAGTTTCAGTGTCACCGCCTGGCTGTGGCAGCGCATGGCACCGATTCGCACGCACAGCCCGTCCATCGGGATCGGCTGCGCCTCGCGCCCGAGGATCTTGTTGCCCTCAGCTTCCGCCTTCCACTCCTCGCGACTCTGGCCGTTGCCCAGGTCCTTGTCGATCCACGGAATCAGACTGCCTGCCAGCGGCACGCCGAACTGCTCGCGCGGCAAGGATTCGCTTCGCAGCGTCTCGGTCACGCGACGGTCGACATCGAGAATCGCCGAAGCCGGATCGGCCAGCAGCGCGCTGCTGGCGGCGTGGGCTGCGCCCATCTGCGCGAGCAATTCGCGCATGTGCTGCGCACCCGCACCGGATGCGGCCTGGTAGGTCATCGCAGTGAGCCACTCGACCACCCCGGCTTTGAACAGTCCGTGCAACCCCATCAGCATCAGGCTCACCGTGCAATTGCCGCCGATGAAATCGCGCGTGCCCCGCGCGAAAGCGTCCTTGATCACCTGCAGATTCACGGGATCGAGGATGATGACCGCGTCCTTCTTCATGCGCAGCGCCGAAGCCGCATCGATCCAGTAGCCGTTCCAGCCGGCGGCCCGGATCCTCGGATGGATCTCGTTGGTGTAGTCCCCGCCCTGGCAGGTGATCACCACGTCGCAGCGTCGCAGCGCATCGATGTCGTTGGCATCGAGCAGTGCGGGCACGTCCTTGCCGATCGCGGGACCTTTACCGCCGACGTTCGAGGTGGTGAAGAACACCGGGTCGATGAAATCGAAATCGCGCTCCTCGCGCATCCGCTGCATGAGCACCGATCCGACCATTCCACGCCAACCGACAAAACCGACTCGCAACATCGCACGCCTCGACAGAAAGAAAAACTCTAACGAAGAACCAACTGGAATTCGGAATTCGTCCTACAGCGCTGCCACCACGGCATCGCCCATCTGCACTGTGCCGACCGTACCCTTGCCCGGTTCGGCGATGTCGGCCGTGCGCAATCCCTGCGCCAGCACCTTCTTCACAGCGCCCTCGATCCGATCGGCAGCAGCGTCCTGATTGAACGTATAGCGCAACATCATCGCGGCCGAGAGAATCGTCGCCAGCGGATTGGCCACGCCCTTGCCGGCGATATCGGGCGCCGATCCGTGAATCGGCTCGTACAACCCCTTGTTGTTCGCATCGAGCGAGGCCGAGGGCAGCATGCCGATCGATCCGGTGAGCATCGACGCTTCGTCGGACAGGATGTCGCCGAACATGTTCCCGGTGACGATCACATCGAACTGCTTGGGATTGCGCAGCAGCTGCATCGCCGCGTTGTCGACGTACATGTGCGAGAGTTCCACCTGCGGGAACTCCTTGGCCACGTCGATCGCCACTTCGCGCCACAACTCGCTGGTTTCCAGCACGTTCATCTTGTCGACCGAGCACAGCTTCTTGCCGCGTTTCATCGCGATGCCGAAGCCCGCACGAACGATGCGACGCACTTCCGACTCGCTGTAGCGCATGGTGTTGAAGCCTTCGCGTTCGCCGCTGGGCAGGGTGCGCACGCCGCGCGGTTCACCGAAGTAGATGTCGCCGGTGAGCTCGCGCAGGATCATGATGTCCATGCCGGCGACGACTTCGGGCCGCAGCGTGGAGGCACCGGCCAATTCCGGGAACACCATCGCCGGCCGCAGGTTGGCGAACAGGCTGAGCTGCTTGCGCAGGCCCAGAATCGCCTGCTCCGGACGCTTCGCCCGCGGCAGCTTGTCGTACTGCCAGCCGCCGACCGAGCCGAACAGGATCGCATCGGACTGCCGAGCCAGCTTGAGCGTGGCTTCCGGCAGCGGATCACCCGCCGCGTCGTACCCGGCACCGCCGACTGGCGCCTCTTCCATCTCCAGGCGCAGGCCATCGCGGCCCAGCGCCTTGAGCACTTTGAGCGCCTCGCGAATGATCTCCGGCCCGATTCCGTCGCCTGCCAATACCGCTACTTTCATGGATGCCTCGCTCAGCTGCCCAGCCCGAAGAACCACGGCTGCTGCGTACGCCGCTTCTCCTCGAACGAACGGATGGTGTCGGCGTGTCGCAGCGTGAGGCCGATCTCGTCCAGTCCGTTGAGCAGACAGTACTTGCGGAAGTTGTCGATCTCGAATTTGTAGACATTGCCGTCGGGAAGATTGACGGTCTGCGCCGACAGATCGATCGTGAGCTTGTAGCCGGGGAACGCCGCGACCGCATGGAACAGATGATCGACCTCCAGATCGGACAGCACGATCGGCAGGAAGCCGTTCTTGAACGAGTTGTTGAAGAAGATCTCGCCGAATGACGGTGCGATGACCGCGCGAAAACCGTAGTCGGCCAACGCCCATGGCGCATGCTCGCGGCTCGATCCGCAACCGAAGTTCTTGCGCGCCAGCATGATCGAGGCGCCCTTGTAGCGCGGCTGGTTCAGCACGAAGTCCGGATTGAGCGGGCGGTTGGTGTTGTCGCGATCAGGCTCGCCGATATCGAGATACCGCCATGCATCGAACAGGTTGGGCCCGAAGCCGGAGCGCTTGATCGATTTCAGGAACTGCTTCGGGATGATCGCGTCGGTGTCGACGTTGGCCCGATCCATCGGGCACACCAGGCCGGTATGTACGGTGAACTTTTCCATGTGCGTCCCCGTTAGCGAAACGTACGGATATCGACGAAGTGGCCAGCCACGGCCGCCGCTGCCGCCATCGCCGGGCTGACCAGATGCGTGCGCGAGCCCGCGCCCTGGCGGCCTTCGAAATTGCGGTTCGACGTCGAGGCCGAACGCTCGCCCGATTCGAGCTTGTCGGCGTTCATGCCCAGGCACATCGAACAGCCCGGCTCGCGCCACTCGAACCCGGCGTCGCGAAAGATGCGATCGAGCCCCTCGCGCTCGGCCTGCTGTTTCACCAGCCCCGATCCGGGCACCGCGAGGGCGAGCTTGATGTTCGAGGCGATGCGCTTGCCGCGCAACACCGCTGCGGCCGCGCGGAAATCCTCGATCCGCGAGTTGGTGCACGAGCCGATGAAGACCTTGTCGACGCGGATGTTCTGGATCGGGGTGTTGGGCTCGAGTGCCATGTACTTGAGCGCGCGCTCCATGCCTTCGCGCCGGATCGCATCTTTTTCTTTGTCCGGATCGGGCACACGCTCGTCGACGCCCACGACCATTTCGGGCGAAGTGCCCCAGGTGACCTGCGGTTTGAGCGCGCTCGCATTCAGCTCCACGATGCGATCGAACTTCGCGCCCGGATCGCTGCGCAGCGAGCGCCATTGCGCGACGGCGCGATCCCACAGATCGGCCTTCGGCGCGAACGGCCGGCCGCGCAGATAGTTGATCGTGGTGTCGTCGACCGCGATGATGCCGGCGCGCGCGCCTGCCTCGATCGCCATGTTGCACACGGTCATGCG
>CADECO010000008.1:19120-22659 GCA_902825905.1 uncultured beta proteobacterium | reverse complement strand
GAATCGCCGCACACGACGGTCATGCCCGGCAGCGTTGCGCCCTGCTCCGGCCCGATGACATGCACGATGCCTTGACGCGGATCGTCGATCTTGAAGTAGGTCATGCCCGATTCGGCGCAGTTCTTGTCGAGCGTTTCCACCTGCAGCCGCGACACCGGATCGTCGATCCCGCGCGAGCGGTCGGTGGTGGGCACGTTGTGGTCGACCACCGCGAGATTCGCGTCGAGCCGCCAGATGCCCCGTCGTGCCAGCTTCAACCCCTCGAACGCCTGCGGACTCGTCACCTCGTGCACCAGATGCCGATCGATATAGAGCAGCGTGGTGCCGTCGTCCTCGGCGTGCACCGCGTGGTCATCCCAAAGCTTGTCGTACAGAGTTTTGAGCAGCATGGAGCGAGAAATCCCAGTTTGTTCGGGAATGAAAACGGACCAACGCGGCATTCCATCCGATCAGATTGGATTGCCGCGTAGCAACAAGCACCCGGACGTTGCAACGACCCGGCGGGTGCGCTGCGCGTCCAAGCGCGCGCCCGGTGAGTCAGTGAATCGGGAAGTCTTTGATTATAGACGCAATGGTTCCCGATTCACGCCCGCGATCATCGGCGCGCGCGGGCCTGCTGGTAGAGCGGCATGACCTTCTCGGCGTACACGCGCAGATCGGCGATGCGCGTCTCGGCGGCCGGATGCGTGGAGAGCCATTGCGGCGGCGCTCCGGTCGTGCCTGCCGCCATCTTCTGCCACAGGGTGACGGCAGCGCGCGGGTCGTAGCCGGCGCGCGCAGCCAGTTCGACGCCGATGCGATCGGACTCGGTCTCCTGCTCGCGCGAGTTGGGCAGCGCGAGCGTGAGCGTGGCGACCTGATTGGCCAGCCCCTGACCGAGTTCGCCGACGCCGAGCACCACGCCGAGCACGGAGATGCCGATCTGCTGATTGACCTGCTGCGAGGCGCGCTCCCGGCCGTGCTCGCGCAGCGCATGGGCGATCTCGTGGCCCATGATCGCCGCCGCCTCGTCGTCGGTGAGCTGAAGTTTCTCGAGAATGCCGGTGTAGAAGGCGATCTTGCCCCCGGGCATGCACCACGCATTGATCTCGGGCGAGTTCAGCACGTGCACCTCCCAGGCCCACTTCGGCGCATCGGGCCGAAACACACCGGTGTGCGGAGTGATGCGATTGGCGATCGCCTGAATGCGACGCGTCTGCTCCGGATTGACGTCGAGCGCGTTCTTGGCGCGGGCTTGCGAAAGCATCTGCGTATACGCCTGTGAGGCACCCTGCTCCATCTCGCGCGACGAAATCATCGACGACATGGTTTGCTTGCGCTCCACACCGACCACGCCACCTTGCGTGGTCTGCACGCTCTGGCACGCCGCAAGGATCAGTGCGCTGACAACGCCCACACCGAGCCACGCCGCGGACCATTCCTTCAGCTTGTTGCGTTCGGTCATGATTCCCCCTTGTTTTCCGACAACGAGACCCGACATCGCGAGGCGGATCGATCACATGCAACCGTTTGCAATCAGTGTGCTTGCACTCAACTCCAGTTGCTATGCGCGAATTGTCCCGCGTCCTCTCGCACCGGGCAAGCCGGCAACCACGACGATCAATCCGCCTAGCGCGAAAGCCGAAGCGACGCTGAACGTCCATGCCGGGCCGATCGCCGACCACAGCCAGCCGCTGCCGATCGCTCCTGACATTCCCCCCGCGCCGAACGAGATGCTCGAGTACAGCGCCTGACCGCGCGCCCGCGTCGCCTCGCCGAACCACCGACCGAGCAAGGCCATTGCACACACGTGATGCGCACCAAATGTCGCGCCGTGCAGTACCTGCGCGAACAGCTGCACCGACAGGCTCTCTGGAAACCAGCCCACGAGCACGAAGCGCAGGGCGGCGATAGCGAACGTTGCCGCGAACACCAGCTCGGTGGCGCGCGGCCCCATCCAGCGCGGCATCGTAAGGAACACGACGATCTCCGCGAGCACACCGAGCGACCACAGCAGCCCGATGGTCGCTTTGCTGTAACCATGATCAGCGAGGAAGATCGTGTAGAAGCTGTAGAGTGGTCCGTGTGCGACCGTCATCAGCAAGCACGAGGCGAGCAGCGCGATCACTTCAGGCTTGCGCACGATCGCGCCGATCGACACCGGGGTTGCGCTCACCGTAGCTCCCGCAGCCGGCAGCGTCCACGCCGCACAGCCGGCGAGCAGCAGCAGGCCTGTCGTCGTGACCAGCACGCTCGCGGGCGCAAAGTAGTCGAGCTGCCAGCCCGTGCCCATGACCGCGGCGATGAACCCGACCGAACCCCACAGGCGGATCGGACCGTAGCGCGCCATGTGCTCGCGCAGGCTCGACAGCGTGATCGTCTCCACCAGCGGATTGACCCCACCGGAACAGAACGCGTGCACGATGAGCACCAGCGCGAGTCCGGCGAAGCTTTGCGTGAAAAACAGACCGGCGAACGTCACGATCGACAACGCGATCGCGAACTGCAGCAGCCGAACGCGCTGCCCGGTGCGATCAGCCAGCCGCGCCCAGAAATTCGGTGCGAAGATGCGCACACACTGCATCGCGCCGAGCAACAGCCCGATCGCCTGCGCCGACTGCCCGATCGACTGGAAATACAGGCTCAGATACGGCGCGTACGCCCCGACATAGGCGAAGTACGCGAAATACATCGCGCCCAGACGGACGTGCAGGCTCGACACTTCGGCAGGGGCGCGTGGCGTGGACATTCGCAGCGAGGTTCGATCGCGCGAACGATGAACGCACAACACGCGCGACGGCGCACGCTAATCGAGCGTAGCGCACGGCGCAACTCGCTTCGCGATTCGCGATTCGCGATTCGCCAATCGACGATCGGAACACGCGCAGGGAGTCGTGAAGGCACTGCGAACAAGTCCATGCCTCGCGATGCTACGCATCAGGCCGACCTGTCGCTCGCATCGCATAGAATGGTCCGCCGCGCGGCACTGATCTCGCGGCACCGCCAGTCCTCTCCAGAAAAACGATGCCGATTCGCCGCTGGCTGCTGTTCGCTCTGTTCACCGTCTCGGGTTTCGCCGGACTGATCTACGAGTCGTTGTGGACGCACTACCTCAAGCTGTTCCTGGGCCACGCGTCGTATGCGCAAACGCTCGTGCTGGCGTTGTTCATGGGCGGCATGGCCCTGGGCGCGTGGTTGGCGAGCCGACGCTCGCATCGCTGGAACAATCTGCTGCGCGCCTATGCATTGATCGAGGCGATCATTGGCATCGCGGCAATCGCCTTTCATGGCGTGTTCGTGACCACCACCGAGTGGGCATTCGCGAGCTGGCTGCCCAACGCCGGCAGCGAATCGCTTGCCGCCGCGATCAAGTGGACGCTTGCCACGCTGCTGATCCTGCCGCAGTCGATCCTGCTCGGCATGACCTTTCCGCTGGTGAGCGCCGGATTGCTCCGACGCCATCCGGAACGCCCAGGTGAGTCGATCGCACTGCTCTACTTCACCAACAGCCTGGGCGCGGCGATCGGCGTGCTGGCGAGCGGCTTCCTGCTGATCGACAA
>CADECO010000008.1:15324-19020 GCA_902825905.1 uncultured beta proteobacterium | reverse complement strand
ACAGCCTGGGCGCGGCGATCGGCGTGCTGGCGAGCGGCTTCCTGCTGATCGACAAGTTGGGCCTGCCCGGTTCGATGCAATTGGCCGGCGGCATCAATCTCGGCCTGGCAGTGGTCGTTTGGTTGATCGCCCCCGGACGCGATCCGCGCGCGCTGGTTGACGAGCGGACCGATGCAGCACAGTACGGAGCGCCGGATGCGCCGCTGGCACTCATGCTGCTGATCGCGCTGTTGACCGGCACCGCTTCGTTCATCTACGAGATCGCGTGGATCCGCATGCTCTCACTGGTGCTGGGCGCATCGACGCATTCGTTCGAGTTGATGCTCTCGGCCTTCATCCTGGGCCTGGCGCTTGGCGGGCTGTGGGTACGCTGGCGCATCGACAATCTCAAGGCGCCGACCCTGTTCCTGGCGGGCGTGCAGATCGCCATGGGGTTGCTCGCGATCGCGACGCTGCCGCTCTACGACCGCATGTTCGATTTCATGCGCGCGGTCGTGGCCGGTCTGGCGCGCACCGATTCGGGCTACGACCTGTATCTCGCCGCCAGCCACGCGATCGCGCTTTTCATCATGCTGCCGGCGACGTTCTGCGCCGGCATGACCCTGCCGCTCATCACCTTCATGCTGCTGCGTGCCGGACATGGCGAACGCAGCATCGGCCGGGTGTATGCCGCCAACACCCTCGGCTCGATCATCGGCGTGGCGTTCGCCGCGCAGATCGGCATGCCCTGGCTCGGACTGAAGGGGCTCCTCGTCGTCGGCGCGGCACTCGACATCGCGCTGGGCATCGCGCTGCTCTGGCGTTTCGGTGCGCGCGCACGCTGGGTGACGACCGTGGCCGCGTCGGCGGCGTTCATGGCGATCGCGCTTCCGACCGGACTCGATCCGTACAAGATGGCATCGGGGGTATTTCGTCGCGGCGACCTGTACACCGCTGCCGATGCAGAGCTGCTGCTCTATCGCGACGGCAAGACCACGTCGGTGAGTCTGCTCAAATTCCGCGACGATCTGAGCCTGCGCACCAACGGCAAGTCCGACGGCGCGGTCAACATGACCGACAGCGGCCCGCGCATCGCCGACGAGGTCACGATGGTGCTCACTGCCGCGGTACCGCTCGCGCATCGACCGGCCGCCACCGACGTGGCGATCATCGGCATCGGCACCGGCCTCACCTCGCACACGATGCTCAGTGCCGGCAGCGTCGAGCGGGTTGAGACGATCGAGATCGAGCCGCTCATGGCACAGGCCGCCCGGCAGTTCGCGCCGCGCAACGCGAACGTGTTTGCCGACCCGAAGAGCGTGCTGGTGTTCGACGATGCCAAGACACATTTTTCGACGGCGAATCGCAAATACGACATCATCATCTCGGAACCCTCGAACCCGTGGGTGAGCGGGGTTGCGAGCCTGTTCACGCGCGAGTTCTACCGGCACGTGAAGCGCTACCTGAAACCGCAGGGTGTGCTCACGCAGTGGTTCCAGTTGTACGAGATCTCGCCGGAGCTGGTGGCCTCGGTGCTCCTCGCCCTGGGCGAGGAGTTTCCCGACTACGCGATCTACGCCGCCACCGACGCCGACATGCTGATCGTCGCCGGCGACTCGGCGGTCATCAACGCACCGCTCGCCGATCTGTTCGATCGCCCTGGCCTGGCGACCGAGCTGCGACGCGTGCACGTGCGTTCGGTCGGCGACATCGAGTTGCGGCGGGTCGGCACCAAGCAGTTGCTTGCGCCGCTGTTCGCCGGGTACGGAGTGCCGGCGAATTCCGACTCCTACCCCTCTCTCCATCTGCACGCGGCACGTCACCGCTTCAGGCAGACCAGTGCGCGCGAGCTGATGAAGATCGGCCAGGACGGCGTGCCGGTCGTGGCGATGCTCGATCGCGGCAGCGACAAACGCCGCGCGCCCTCGCTCGATGGCGACGATTATCTGAATGCGATCGAGCTGCTGCGCCGTGCTTCCTACGCGCGCGACTTTCTGCTCAAGGACCAACCTCCCGAGCCGCGCGGCATTCCCACGCAACTGCAGAAGGATCTCGAACTCATGCGCCTGCGCGGTGTCGATTGCCTCGACCCACAACGTTTCGATGTGTGGCGGCAGTCGGCCATGCAGATCGCGAAGCTAGTGAATTCGGCGCTCGCGCCGCAGGAGGCGAGCGCAATCTGGGACCGGCTGGCGCAGGCCTCGTGCTCGGCGCAAGCAAGCGAGATCGATCGCGACTGGTTCACGCTCTATCGCGCCATCGCGACGCGCGACAACGGCACGGCGGGCGAGGTCGGCACGCGCATCCTCGAGCGTGGCGAGGCGCTCGGATCGACGCAGGTCCAGTACGTGCTCACAGCAGCGCTGAGTGGCCTGGTCGGCAGTGGCAAGCTCGATGAGGCGGTGAAGCTGTGGAACGCGCACGCGAACAAGGCCGCGCGAGCCGGCATCGATCTCAATCTGCGCTTGCTCTACGCCCAGCTTGCGGCGGCAGGCAGGACGCAGTCACAGCGTCCGACGCAGTAGAAACAACTAAGCACCCCGGCGCATGCCGAGCTTCGGCGTGTCGGTGCGCACGTCGGCGTTCTGCGCGCGATGGCGCAGCGCGTTGTCGATGAGCACGATCGCCATCATCGCCTCGGCGATCGGCGCCGCGCGCATACCCACGCACGGATCGTGGCGCCCGGTGGTCGACACGGTGGTCGGCTTGCCGACTTTGTCGATCGAGCTGCGCGGCAGGCGAATGCTCGAAGTCGGTTTGAGCGCGATGCTCACCACAACGTCCTGCCCGGTGGAGATGCCACCGAGCACGCCGCCGGCATGGTTGGTGGCGAAACCCTCGGGGGTAAGCTCGTCGCCGTGCTCGCTGCCGCGCTGTTCGATGGCGCCGAACCCGGCGCCGATCTCCACGCCCTTCACCGCGTTGATGCCCATCATCGCGTGCGCCAGTTCGGCGTCGAGCCGGTCGTAGACCGGATCGCCCCACCCCACCGGCACGCCTTCGGCCACTACCGTGACGCGCGCGCCGCACGAATCGCCATCGCGGCGCAACTGGTCCATGTAGCCCTCGAGCTGCTCGATCATCGAGGCGTTCGCTGCGAAGAACGGATTGCGATGCACTTCATCCCATGACTCGAACGGGACTTTGTGCGGACCGAGCTGGGTGAGCGCGGCGCGGATCGTGACGCCGTAGCGTTCGTGCAGCCACTTGCGCGCAATCGCACCGGCACCGACGCGCACGAGCGTCTCGCGCGCCGAGGCGCGTCCACCGCCGCGATAGTCGCGTACGCCGTACTTCTGCCAATAGGTGTAGTCGGCGTGGCCCGGGCGGAACGTTTCGGCAATTGCGCCATAGTCCTTGCTGCGCGCATCCTCGTTGCGCACCAGAAAGGCAATCGGAGTGCCGGTGCTCTTGCCTTCGAACACGCCGGACAGGATCTCGACCGCATCGTCTTCACGGCGCTGCGTCACGTGCCGCGAGGTGCCGGGTTTGCGCCGATCGAGGTCGCGCTGCAGATCCTCGGCGCTCAATGCGAGCCCCGGCGGACAGCCATCAACGATGCCGACGTAGCCTGCGCCATGGCTCTCGCCGGCGGAGGTGACGGTGAACAATTTTCCGAAAGTGCTGCTGGCCATGTGACGTAGTCGGTCGGCGAGTGCGCGATGTTCGATGTTACTTGGTCGCTGCGTCGTCGGCTGCCGAAGACGGCGATGTCGC
>CADECO010000008.1:8965-15224 GCA_902825905.1 uncultured beta proteobacterium | reverse complement strand
TCCGTCGTTCGCGGCGTCGAGGCCGCGAGTTGGCGCGAAAGCTTCCAGGCCATCAGGCCGAGAACCAGCACCCCGCCGATGATGCTTGCCCACAGCGCCCACAGTCTGGTCGGCGTCGACGGCGCGCGCGCAGCATCGCCCGAGATCGTGCGAACCGTTCCCTGCACCGTCGCGCTCGCCACCGGTTGCATGGCCGGCCCCTGCGCTTGGGCCTTGCCCGGTTCGAGTGCCTGATCGGAGCGATAGCCGGGGATGAGCGTGTCGATCCGATAGCTCGATGGCTCCGCGCGCGCGCTCCCGAACGCGAGCTGAAACGGCGTGCCACCACGCGCCACGAACACGAGCCGGTGAGGCACCCAGCCGATCGATGCGCTCAACGCGCCCAGGCCGATACCGCCGCCGCGCTGATCCACACGCACGAGCCACTGACCATCGGCAGTGAGCGGCACCGGTACCGGCGCACTGGTTACCTCAGTGCCGTCCTGCATCAGGCGATAGATCGTCGCGGTCGTGACGAAGCGCCATGAATCGCTGCTCCGGCTGCGCGTAAGGATCTCCACGACCGCAACCGTGTTCGATTGCGGCAAGGCGAATCGCAGTCGGTCGGCCGGAAAACGCCCACGCGTGTCGAACACGTACTCGCCGGGCTTGCCGGTGGGTGCCGCCACGAATTCCTTCCACTCGCGCGCCGGTTCGATCGGCCCGGTCGATAGCTCCGCTTCCACCGCACTCACTTCCAGCGCGCGGCGTTCGCCGGTCCAGCTGAGGCGCCAGTACTTGGCCTTGAGGGGGCTGAACTCGATGCGGTCCTGCCGCAGTTGCTGGCCGGCCGCTTCCAGGCGCACGATCGGTGCGCCGCTCACCACGGTGCGCCATGACCGCAGGTCGTCGCTCGACTCGACGCGAATGGAACTGGCCACGTTGCCGGGCATTGCTCCGATATCGATGCGCATGGCACGGATTGGCCGCTCGATCTGCGAAGTGTCGAGTACATAGCCGACGACGCGCTCGGTCGCGGTTGCGGGTCGGTCGGTCACTTCAAAGCGGAAGCGGTTGCCGTCGCGCTCGATCCGCGCGTTGAAGCCCTCGGTCGCCACCCCTGCAGGCGCCGTCAACACGAACGGCGTGAGCTGGATGGCGTCCGCCGGTGTTGGCTGCGTCGGCGCACGTGGCCGGAAGGCGTGCGGCACGATCTCGTTCGTACCGTTGAACACGCGCACGTCGCCCAGATCGGCACGGACGACACCTTCGTACAAGGCGCCGGGCACCGCCAGTTCGTAGAGCGCCTGCTTGCCGTCGACAGTCAGCTCGACGGAGGCGGCGAAATCCTGCAGTGTCTGCGCGCCCGCAATGCCCGCGACCAGCATTGCCCCCACAAGCAGCACACGCGCGAGCGGCAGGCAGTGGCTACACACGAACCGGCTCACGTATGTGCGCATGAAATCGTGTCTGAAAAAGTGCGGTCGATTCATCGGCTCGCCTCGGCTTGCATCGTGGAATCCTTGCGTTTCGGCGGCAGCGGCGCGAGATAACCGATCACCAGCATCAGCACACCGACGCCGATGAACGCGACGATGCGCTCGACCGTGGCACGCTGCGCCAGATCGAGCAGCAGCAGCTTCACCACGACCACGCCGAGCAACGCCGCACCGACGATCCACACCGTGCGATTGGCACGACGCATCGCGCCGAACATCAGCGCCATCGCGAGCAGCGACCAAGCGATCGCAAAGGTGGCCTGGGCGATTGCCGAGTTGAACATCGAGTCCAACTGGTAGCTCACCCCGCCGAAGTGATGCAGGCCGCGCATCAGGACGGTGTTGAACAGCACAAAGCCGATTGCCGCCAGCAGACCGAATGCGGCTTTCTCCGCGACGAACGCAGCCGGTGCAAGTCCCTCGCGGCGAGTGGTCTGGTACCAGATCGCCACCGCCAGCAGCGCGCCGATCTGCGCGATTTCCATGGGGTTGACGAGCGGCACGTAGGGCAGCGGACTCGCGTCGCCGTCGGAGCGCATGCACATGAACAACGTGAACAGCAGCATGATCACGATGATCGGCGCCAGGCCGAACCCGCGATAGGCGGCCTGCTGATCGCGCACCGGCCAGCCGATCCGGTCGCCGCGCACCGTGAGCATCAGGATCGTGGCGATCGGCACCGCCGCCCAAGCCACGACGTGCCAGGTGTCTGCGGCCTGCACCTGCAGATCGACCTGCGTGGCGATCTCGAACGCGACGAGCGCGACCAGCCACCACAGCGTTCCCGCGTGCCACAGAGAGACGACCTGCTGTGGCGTGCGCGCGGGTTGAAGGTCCATGCACCGCAGCAGCCAGATCTGGACCGCGAGCGCAACCGGCCAGGCAAGCCAGCCGAAATTGGCGAGCGCGGATCGTGGCGCATCGAGGTCGGCGGCCAGCACCAGCGCAGCCGCGACGAGCAGACCGTGTGCAGCGATGTGCGGCGCTCGCCATGTTGCGCGGGCGCTGATCCATTCAGCCAACGCGGCTGACGCCGCAACGAACACGAGAAACACGTGGCGCTGCGCTGCGCCGTTGAATCGCGCATCGATCTCCTTGTGCCCGGCGAGGAGCCAGAACAACGCACCCCAGGCAAACATGACCGGTTCGACGATGCGCTCCCAAACGAGCACCTGGTCGCGATGTTTGAAGTACTGCCAGCTCGTGAACAACGCCGCGAGTGCAACCAGGGCGAACGACAACGTGTCGAAGCGGATGAATGCGCGCGACAGCACGCCCACGTCGAACACCATCGCACCGACCGCGGCGAACTGCACCAGCAGGCCGAACCAGCGCGCGAAGCGGTGGCGCTGGCGCAGCCCGATCCACACCAGTCCGGCGCCCTCGATCGCCCAAGCCGCCGACGTCCAACGTCCGGACAGCGCCAGCGGGATCGCCAACGTGGCGAAGATGATACCCAGCGCCAGATACGACTCCACGAGCAGGCGCCAGCGCTCACGCATGCGTTGCCACAGCGCCAGACCGAGAATGAGGTAGACGGCGCCGAGCACGATCGCGCTGATCGCCAGTCCGTACTCGGTATCGCGCAGCAGCGCCCACTGCATGCCGAAGCCGACGATCGGCACACCGAACACGAGCGTGCCATCGACGTAGGGCTGCAGCCGGTTGGCTTGCAGTCGCGCGAACAGCATCGGGATCACCAGGTACAAGACGAAGTGGAACAGCAGGAACGGCTCGGTCGTCCAGAAGTGCTCAGGTCGATACGAGCGCTCGCCCCAGAGCAGCGCGATGACGAAAGTGAACACGAAGCCCAGCACATTCAACGAGCGCCACGCCTTGAACCAGGCGATGCCGAGGATGCCCACGTTCAACAGCGCGTAGTACGTGAACAGCATCACGTGGTTGCCTGATCCGGTGGATGCGAGCACGGGCGCGAGGAACCCGCCGGCGGTGCCCAGCACTGCGAGCACCAATGCGTCCTGCAGGACCGCCAGCGCCGCGGCAAGCAGCGCGATCACCAGCAACGTCACGAACGCCGGGCCGGCAGGAATCAGCGGCCAGATCCGGAATGCGCCGAACACCGTGAGATAGAGCAATCCGACCGCCCCGCCCTGCAACACGAGCGCGTAATCGCGTCGCTTCGTGCGCAACGTCCAACCCAAACCGAGCAGTACCGCGGCGGCGATCGCCACGCCAATCAGCCGATACTCGATCGGTACGTGGACGCGGTCGTACGCGTACTTGAGCAGAAAAGCGACGCCGAGAAACAGGATGACCACGCCGATGCGCACGACCGCGTTCTCGCCGAACAGCCAACGCCACAGGCGCGTACCGAGGCTCGGTCCTGCGCTCGTTGTACGGCGCCGGGCCGGTACCTTGACCAGATCGGGCCGGATCGGCTCCGCATCGGCACCCGACGTCGCCGGCATGGTTGGCGGCTCGGGCTGCAGCGCAGCTTGGTCGCTTTCGACTGCGCCGCGCTCGGCCATGGTCGGCAGCGGCGGCGGCTCCATCGACATCGCAGCAGCAGCATCCACCGCCGGTTCGGAAGGTTCGCTCGAGGCATTGGACGTCGGACTGACCGTCGCCGCAGCCGGCGTTGGAGCAGCCTCGACGCGTCGCTCCGTGGTCAGCGCGCCGACGCGAGCATCGAGTCGATCGACTTCGCGCCGCAACCGCTCGACTTCAGCCTGCAACGGATTGGCGCCACGCTGTGCGATCACGTTTCCCAGCAGCGCGCCGACCAGCGCGCCCCACAGCCAATACGCTCGCCCGACCATCTCGCCGAGCAGCGCGCCTACGATCAAACCACCCCAGAGCCAGTACACGTCTCGTCTCCCTTGACGCGCCTCAGCGCGCCTCGCCTCGCAACGCCAACACCTTCTCCTGCAACGACTCCGCCGTCACCCGCTCCGGTGCCCACGGCGCATCCGCCACCAGACCGATGCGCGACCAAATCCCGCGACGAAACGGTCGGCTCATTGCTCGCCCGCCCATGCGGCTGAAGTAGCTGCCCCACAGACCGCGCAGCGCCATCGGTACCACCGGCACCGGCGTGCGCTCGATGATGCGCGTGACACCGTTGCGGAACGGATAGAGCGCACCGGTATCGGTGATGCGCCCCTCCGGAAAGATCCCGACGAGCTCGCCCGCTTCGAGCGCGCGCGCGACCTCGTCGAATGCACGCTCAAGCTGCGTTGGGTCTTCTTTGGCCGAAGCAATCGGGATTGCACGGCTGGTGCGGAAGATGAAGTTGAGAACCGGAACCTTGAAGATGTTGTGATCCATCACGAAGCGCACCGGCCGACGCACAACGCCCATGATGATCACCGCATCGGCGAAGCTCACGTGATTGCAGATGAGCAGCGCGGGGCCGGTCTCGGGGATGTGCTGCAGGCCGCTTTTGTCGACCCGATACACGGTATGGATCAGCAGCCACGCCAGGAACCGCATCAGGAATTCCGGCACCAGCGTGAAGATATAGATCGCGACCAGGGCGTTCAGGAGCGCTGTGACCAGGATCAGCTGCGGAATGCTCAGCCCGAGCTGCAGCAATCCGGCGCCGAACACCGCCGCGACCACCATGAACGCCGCGTTCATGATGTTGTTGCCGGCGATCACGCGCGACTGGTGCGACGCTTCCGTGCGCGTCTGCACCAGCGCGTAGAGCGGCACGATGTAGAAGCCGCCGAACATGCCGATCAGCAGCAGGTCGGCGAGGATGCGCCAGTTGCCCGGCACGGCGAGGAACTCGCGCGCAACGATCGCCTCGCGGCCAGCCGGCGCCAATCCGCTCGGACTGGCAAAGAACAGATCGAGTGCGAACAAGGTGAGTCCGATCGCACCGAACGGCACCAGCCCGATTTCCACCTTGTGGCCGGACATGCGCTCGCACAGCAGCGAGCCCGCGCCGATCCCCACGGAAAACACGGTGAGCAGCACCACGAATACCGACGCATCGCCGCCGATATAGGCCTTGGAAAAGTTCGGCATCTGCGCGAGGAACAGCGCGCCGTAGAACCAGAACCAGGAGATGCCGAGGATCGACAGGAACACCGCGCGGTTGCGGCGGATGAACTGGAAGGTGCGCCACGTCTCGGTGAACGGATTCCAGTCGATGCGCAACTCGGGCGACGGGGCTGCCGCGTTGGGAATGAGCCGACATGCGAAGTAGCCCGCGATGGCGAGCACGATCGTCACGATGCCTACCACCGCACTCGAGCCTGCGGGCGATGCGGTAAGCAGGCCGCCACCGATCGAACCGATGAGGATCGCCAGGAACGTTCCGCTCTCGATCCACGCGTTGCCGCCGACGAGCTCTTCCTTGCGCAGATGCTGCGGCAGGATCGAGTACTTGACCGGCCCGAAGAACGTCGAGTGCACGCCCATCATGAACAGCGCGGCAAGCAGCGCCCATAGATTGCGCGTCGCGAAGCCGATCGCACCGAGCGTCATGATGGCGATCTCGCACAGCTTGATGATGCGGATGATGCGCGTCTTCTCGAACTTGTCTGCCAGCTGGCCCGCCGTGGCCGAGAACAGGAAGAACGGCAGGATGAACAGGCCGTTGGCCAGATTGACCAGCACGCCCGCATCGAGCGTGGTGAGGGAAGCGGCCTGGAACGTCAGCAGCGCCACCAGCGCCTGCTTGAACACGTTGTCGTTGAGCGCGCCGAGGAACTGGGTGCAGAAGAACGGCAGAAACCGCCGCTCGCGGAGCAGTCCGAACTGACTGCCTTCCTTGTCTAGAGGTTCGCTTGCCTGCATCGATGCTGTGCCTT
>CADECO010000008.1:0-8865 GCA_902825905.1 uncultured beta proteobacterium | reverse complement strand
CGGAGACCGAACCGCTCGGTGCAAAACCCGCCACTGAACCGGAGCGCGGACGAACCGTCAAAGTGTGCCGCTGGAGCGCGGCGACTTTCTTCACCTGAGCGAATCGGATCAGATGCCGCGTCCTGGAGCAGCAGCGAACAATGCGCGCGTCTCGAACACCGAGTTGGACAGGCGCCGGCCGCCCCAGCGTAAGTGGCGCTTGAGCAGGAAGTCGAACATCAGCGGGTTGTGCTGGCGCACTTCGCGCAGCACCGGCACGACCTCGGCCGCGAGGAATCCATCCCGCACCAGCCCGTCGATAGACACCACCGGGAGAATTCCGGGCAGCGGATAGTCCGATCCATGCACGAGCCTGTCGTGCCAGTCGATCTGCTCGATCACCTCGGCCAGTGACGGCCCGACCCGATTGCGCAGGATCATCGCCGACACGTCGCCGTAGAGGCGCCCGCGGTAACGCGCCTCGCTCATCAAGCGTCGGAACAACGCGAAGCTGGACACGCGCGGGCCGTCCGGACCGACGTCGAGATCGACGTCATCGCCAAGCGACGCACAGTGCGCCACGATCACTTTCACGCCCTGATCCAGCGCGCGCCGCAGGCGTAGCGGATTGCCGTAAGCCTGGCCCTCAGGCGAATGCACCGCCTGTTCGTAGCCCGCATGCGTGATCAGCGGCAGCCCGAAGCGGGCCATCGCCGCATAGAACGCATCACAACGCGCTGCCGCCGGATCGATCTGCATCGCGTTCGGCAGCCACTTCACTGCGCGGGCGCCATTCTGTACTGCATGGGTCAGCCGCTCGAGCGCGTCGGTTCGATACGGGTGAATCGACGCCGCCCACTCGAAATGCGTCGGATTGGCCCTGGCCACTGAGGCAGCGTACGCATCGGGCACCTTGAACATGGTCTGATCGAGCAGTTCCCTGCCCTGTGCATCGACCGCGCAATCGAAGGCGAACAACATCGCCTTGAACCCCGGCCGCATCGCCTCGACCAGGTTGAGCAGGCGCGCTGCGAACGTCTGATCGATGCGTCCCGGTGTGTCGTGTACGCAACCGGCATTGAGGTAGAAGAGATAGCGCGCGTAGAGCAACGGATTCGCCGGCCGCGACATCTCCGGATTGACGTAGATGCCGCTGCCCGAGTCGCCGGTGCCGACCAGATGCACGTGCGTATCCCAGACGTTGACGGGATCGAGCCCGTCCCAGGCTGCGCGCACGTGCGGGTGATCGAGGAGCGCAGCGGGCAACTGCGCGCGACACTCGTTGCGCAAGCCTTGCTCGGGCCAGAACCGCAGTGCCGAGCATGCTCCGACCGAGAGCATTGCAGCCGCGGATCCGCCGATCATCCAGCGGCGTCGTGAGAGCGGACCGGGCTGGCGCCCGTCGGAATCAGCAGACATCAGGTCGATACATCGCGAACCGACAACACGCCGACGGACGATCCGCGCGAACTCACTCCGGCCAGTTCTTGATGTAGCCCTTGAGCATGCGATTCTCGAAGCTCTGCTCCTCCAGAACCGCCTTGGCCACGTCGTGGAACGAAAGCACGCCGACGAGGACGTTGCCTTCCATCACCGGCACGTAACGACAATGCGCTTCGAGCATGATCCGCCGCAGTTCATCGACCTCGATGTCCGGGCCGACGATGGTCGGCTGCCGCACCATCACCTCCTCGACCCGCAGCGACGCCAGCTTGGCGCCAGCGCCACTCACGGCCTCGAGCACTTCGCGAAACGTGAGCATCCCTACAAGGCGGCCGTGATCCATCACCACCAGCGAGCCGATGTCGTTCTGCACCATCGTGTCGATGCCCTCGGCGAGCTGCGCCGCCGGCCCGATGGTGAACAGCACATTGCCTTTGATCCGCAGAATTTCCTTGGTGTACATGTCGGAACTCCTTGGGGATTACGCAACTTCCGCCTGAACGGACAACGGAAACTGGCGCCCGGCGCGCGAAGCTGGGGGCGATCGATGGTCGCGACCGGGGCTTGAAAATCCCGACAAATCAAGACTTTTAGCATGCTAGCACGCACCTTCCGGCGGCTCACCAGCGGAAGCGCTTTGCGCCCGCGGCGGATTGGGCTAGCATTGAAACTCATCCGGCTGGCCCCATCTGAAGTTCTCCGTTCCAGGCCGCCCAGCACCCGAGCAAAAAAATGGCGTTCCGGTCCGCATCGGACCGAAGCCGGGCTGGGACGCATCCACACCGTATCGTGCGCCGGACGAGCCATCCGTACCGTTCTTCAATTTGCCGAGATCGACCCCACCATGGCGAGCAACCTCATCCAACACGTGACAGACACGAGCTTCGATCCCGACGTTCTCAAGTCCGACGTGCCGGTCCTGGTCGACTACTGGGCCGAGTGGTGCGGCCCGTGTCGCGCGATCGCGCCTGTTCTGGAAGACGTGGCCAAGGACTACGAAGGGCGCATCAAAGTCGCCAAGATGAATGTCGACGAGAACCCTGAGGTGCCGCGCAAGTACAACATCCGCGCCATCCCGACGCTCATGCTGTTCAAGAACGGCAACCTGGAAGCCACCAAGATGGGCGCAATGTCCAAGTCTCAGCTGACCGCGTTTCTCGACAGCAATATCTGATTCCCGATCGAGCGGGCGCGCAACGCCGCCCGCAGTGGCCGCCCCCGACCAGCCGCCGCCCCGTCGATTCCACGAACCGATTCCGCCGATCCAACCTCCCGTCTTTTTTCTGGCCATTCCCGTTCGTCATCTCGAACCACTTCCCTCGCACCCAAGGAATGTCTGAACAAGGGGGCTCGCCCCCTCGTAACTCCCCGAAAAGTATGAGTCCTCCGCATCACCGCGATAGGTTACGCGGAGGATTCCCAAGGAATGTCTGAACAAGGGGGCTCCTCCCCCTCGTAACCGCCCGGAAAGCAAGGGCCCTCCGCACCAATGAAACAGGTCGTGCGGAGCTTCCCCGGGTCTTTTTCATCTCCAAGCGCGGTCGGTCCGCTAATAACGGCCCACCGGAAACGAGAGTCCAATGAGCAGAATGCGGAGACGCCGGTCTTCCGCCCGGCACGGCGACGGCCAGCAGAGCCAGCCGCAGCAGCAGCAAGGTGGCCAGCATCGTCAGCACCAGCGCGGGCAAGGCGGAAACCACGGGGGACAAACCGGTCACAACCATCCGTTGGGGCCATTCCCTGATGACGATTTCGATCGTGACGATGCCGCGTACGAGTCCTCGCCCAATCCGGGCGGACCGTCGATGCACCTGTCGGAGCTCAAGGCGCTGCACGTTACGCAGCTGATCGAGCTTGCCGCGCAGCATGCGGTCGACGGCGCCAACCGGATGCGCAAGCAGGAGCTGATCTTCGCCCTGCTGAAGAACCGGGCCCGCAAAGGCGAAAGCATCTACGGTGACGGGACGCTGGAAGTCCTGCCCGACGGTTTCGGCTTCCTGCGCTCGCCCGAAACGTCGTATCTGGCCAGCACCGACGACATCTACGTCAGCCCGTCGCAGATCCGTCGCTTCAATCTGCACACCGGCGACACCATCGAAGGCGAGATCCGCACTCCGAAAGACGGCGAGCGCTACTTCGCGCTGGTCAAGGTCGACCGGGTCAACCACGAGCCGCCCGAGAACTCCAAGAACAAGATCCTGTTCGAGAACCTCACGCCTCTCCATCCGGAAACGCAGATGCGTCTGGAACGGGAGATCAAGGCGGAGGAGAACATCACCAGCCGCATCATCGACATCATCGCGCCGATCGGCAAAGGCCAGCGCGGTCTGATCGTGTCGCCGCCGAAAGCCGGCAAGACGGTGATGCTGCAGCACATGGCGCACGCCATCACTGCCAACAATCCGGACATCTCGCTGATCGTGCTGCTCATCGACGAGCGCCCCGAGGAGGTGACCGAGATGCAGCGCACTGTGCGCGGCGAGGTGGTGGCCTCCACGTTCGATGAACCGGCGCAGCGCCACGTGCAGGTCGCCGAGATGGTGATCGAGAAGGCCAAGCGCCTGGTGGAGCACAAGAAAGACGTCGTGATCCTGCTCGACTCGATCACGCGCCTGGCGCGCGCCTACAACACCATCGTGCCGACCAGCGGCAAGGTGCTCTCGGGCGGCGTCGACAGCAACGCCCTGCAGCGTCCCAAGCGCTTCTTCGGCGCGGCCCGCAACATCGAGGAAGGCGGCTCCCTCACGATCCTCGCCACCGCGCTCATCGATACCGGTTCGCGCATGGACGACGTGATCTACGAGGAGTTCAAGGGCACCGGCAACATGGAGATCCACCTCGACCGCCGCATGTACGAGAAGCGGATCTTTCCGGCCATCAACGTCAATCGCTCCGGCACGCGTCGCGAAGAGCTGCTGATCAAACAGGAAATCCTGCAGAAGATCTGGGTGCTGCGAAAGCTGCTCTACCCGATGGACGATCTGGAGGCGATGGAGTTCCTGCTCGACAAGATCCGCGCGACCAAGAGCAACGAGCAGTTCTTCGACTCGATGCGCCGGGGTTGAGCTGACATCAAGGCGGGTGAAGCGCTAGAATCGCGGCCCGCTCGAAACGCGCTCCGATCGCCGGCCCCCCGCGCCGGCGCGCCGCGAAACCGAGCAACGAAAGGACCCCATGAAAACCAGTGTTCATCCCGAGTATTTCGATATCAACGTGAGCTGCTCATGCGGCAACACGTTCAAGACCCGCTCGACCATGAACAAGCCGCTGCAGATCGAGGTGTGCGCGGCGTGCCACCCGTTCTATACCGGCAAGCAGAAGATCGTCGATACCGCCGGCCGGGTCGAAAAATTCCGCCAGAAGTACGCGTCCAAACGCGCCGCGTAAGTCCAGCGACGATTCGGCGCAGGAAGGCAGCTTCGGCTGCCTTTTTGTGTTTCTAGGGGTCCGCACTCGCATCCTGCATCGGGCAAGCGCTCTGGCAAGATCGAGGACGGCCATCGAGGACGTCGACCATCGCTCAAGCTGCCGCAACCGCTCGCCGCACCATCGCGCTGCCGCTCTCGGGCTGGCGCCTGGCGACGCTCGCGCTGGCGTTCCTGCTGCCAGGCCTGTTCGGCCACGATCCCTGGAAGACCGAAGACGCGATCGGCTTCGGCGTCGTGTACGGCATGCTCGATCGCGGCGCGTGGCTGGCGCCGCAGTTGGCTGCCGAGCCGTATCTCGAAGACGGTCCGCTCTACTTCTGGCTGTCGGCGTGGCTGGCACGGGCGGCGGCGTTCGCGCTGCCGTTGCATGATGGCGCGCGGCTGGCAAGCCTGATCGCGGTCACCGCCGCGCTGTACTTCACCCGGCTGGCCGCCCGCGAGCTGTACGGCAAGCGCTCGGGAGACCTGTCGGCGCTGGCGTTCATCGGCTGCGTCGGCCTGCTGGTCCACGCACACGAGGTGCTCGCCGAGACCGCGATGCTGGGCTTCCTTGCCATCGCCTACTACGGCATCTCGATCGCGTGGAAGAAGCCGCTCAAGGCCGGCGTGTGTTTCGGACTGGGCGCGGGCGGCGCCTTTCTCGCCAAAGGGCTGGCAGCCTGGCTTGCACCGGTGATCGCGGTACTGCTATTGCTACCGATCGCGATCCAGGAAAACGCGCGCAATTACGTCAAGTCGGTCGCGCTCGGTTTGGTGCTGATGATCCTGGCGATGCTGCCCTGGCCGCTCGTGCTGGCGCAGAGCGCGCCCGACTATTTGCAGCAGTGGTGGACCTGGCAACTCGGCCGCGTGACTGGCATGCCGCGGCTGGACACGTCACTCGACGATCTGAAGACGCTGGCATGGATGGCATGGCCCGCATGGCCGCTGACGCTGTGGGCCGCGTGGACCTCGCGCAGCATGCTTCGCAACCCGGGCTTCGCGGTTCCGCTCGTGGCGGCGCTGGTGGCGTTCGTGCTGCTGCTGCTCAACCCGTCGCCGCGCGAACTCGACGCGCTCACGCTGCTGGTTCCGTTGTCGATCCCGGCAGGTGCCGTGGCGATCAACCTGCGCCGTGGCGCTGCCAACGCGCTCAGCTGGTTCAGCCTGATGACCTTCGGCCTGATCGGTGCGGCGCTTTGGGTGATGTGGTTTGCGATGCAGACCGGGTTCCCGGCGAAGCTCGCAGCCAACGTCGCCAAGCTCGAGCCCGGGTTCGAGCCGACCCTGTCGTGGTTCGCAGTCGTGGTTGCGGCGCTCTACACCATCGGCTGGATCGTCCTGGTGGCGCGCAGCGAGGCATCCACGCTGCGCAGCCTGCCGTTCTGGACCGCCGGCATGACGCTGACTTGGGGCCTCGCGATGACACTGTGGATCGCGTGGATCGACTACGGCAAGACGTATCGCCATGTCGCCGAGGGCATCGGCGCTCAGGCGCGCGTCCTGTCGAGTTGCGTCGCCAGCCGCGGCCTCGGCGAGGTGCAGCGCGCCGCGTTCCACTACCACGGCGGCCTGCTGACCGAGCGGGTCGAAACCGGTGCGGGGGCAACGTGTAAGCTTCTGCTGGTCCAGTCGGACGTCAGCGCCAGTGAGCCGCTCGAGGCCGACTGGTACCGCATCTGGGAGGGCGCACGGCCGCGCGATCGCGAACGGTACGTGCTGTTCCATCGCATCGATTGAACCGGAGACCGTCATCCATGAACAAACCGCGCGAACTCGACCACGATCTGCTCGCCGCCTTGACCAACCTGTTGGGCGAACGCGTCACCACCTCGCGCGGCATTCGCGAGCACCACGGCAAGGACGAGTCCTACTATCCATACGCCGCGCCTGATGCGGTCGTGTTTCCGCACACCACCGACGAAGTGCGCGCGATCGTCGACATCTGCCGCCGGCACAAGACGCCGATGATCCCGTTCGGCGTGGGCAGCTCGCTCGAAGGTCATGTGCTCGCCAACTCGGGCGGCGTCACTGTCGACATGAGCCAGATGAACAAGGTGCTGCGCGTCAGCGTCGAGGACATGGACGTCACGGTGCAGGCGGGCGTGACCCGCAAGCAGCTGAACGAGGAGATCCGCCACACCGGCCTGTTCTTTCCGGTCGATCCGGGCGCCGACGCAACGCTCGGCGGCATGGCCTCGACCCGTGCATCGGGCACCAACGCCGTGCGCTACGGCACGATGCGCGAGAACGTGCTGGCCCTCACCGTGGTGCTGGCCGACGGCCGTGTCATCCGCACGTCGCGGCGATCGCGCAAGTCCGCAGCGGGCTACGACCTGACGCGTCTGTTCGTCGGCGCCGAAGGCACGCTGGGGATCGTTACCGAAGTGACGGTGCGGCTCTACGCCGTGCCCGAAGCGATGTCGGCAGCGGTGTGCTCGTTCAAGGACATCGAGGGCGCGGTCAACACCGTCATCCAGACCCTGCAGGCCGGCGTTCCGATCGCCCGCAGCGAAGCGCTGTGCGCAACGACGATGAAAGCGCTCAACGCCTACAACAAGACCAACCACAAGGAGCAGCCGACGCTGTTCCTGGAATTCCACGGCACGGCCAAGGGCGTCGCCGAGCAGGCCGAACTGGTCCAGCAGATCGCCGCCGAACATGGTGGCCAGGATTTCGAGTGGGCCACCCGGCAGGAAGATCGCAATCGACTCTGGTCGGCGCGCCATCACGCCTATTTCGCCAGTCTGCAGCTGCGGCCAGGCACTCGCGCCGTCTCGACCGACGTGTGCGTGCCGATCTCACGACTCACCGAGTGCATTACTGCAACCTCGGCTGACATCGCCAAGGCGTCGATGCCGATTCCGCTGTTCGGCCATGTCGGCGACGGCAACTTCCACCTGGTGATCCTGGTCCGGCCCGACAGCGAAGCCGATCTGAAGGAAGCCAAGGCGCTCAACACGCGGCTGGTGCAGCGCGCGCTCGACATGGAAGGCACCTGCACTGGCGAGCACGGCATCGGCTCGGGCAAGATCGAGTGGCTCAAAGCCGAGCACGGCGAGGCGGTGTCGCTGATGTCGAGCATCAAGCGCACCTTCGACCCGCTCAATCTGATGAACCCGGGCAAATTGGTCCCGTTCGACGCCTAGTGCCGATCAAGGCGCTGAGGGAGCGCTGAGGCGCCGTCGATTCAGGCGCGGATGCCCGACGCTTCAAGCGCGGATGAAATGCTCGCGGTAGTACTTCAGCTCGTCGATCGACTCGTAGATGTCGGCGAGCGCCTCATGCTTGCCCTTCTTCACCAGCCCCTTGGTCAGCTCCGGCCGCCAGCGCCGCACCAGCTCCTTGAGTGTGCTGACATCCAGGTTGCGGTAATGGAAATACGCCTCGAGCTTGGGCATGTAGCGCGCCAGGAAGCGCCGGTCCTGGCAGACCGAGTTGCCGCACATCGGCGAAGTGCGGATCGGTACGTACGCGGCCAGGAACTCGAGCATGCGCTGCTCGACCTGCGCCTCGTTCAGCCGTGAGGCGCGCACCCGTTCGGTGAGTCCGGTGCGGCCATGCGTGGCCTTGTTCCACTCGTCCATGCCGTTCAGCACCGTGTCGGGCTGATGCACCACCAGCACTGGCGCCTCGGCGAGCATCGCAAGCTGCGAATCGGTGATGACGATAGCGACCTCGATGATCCGATCGCCGTCGGGCGAGAGTCCGGTCATCTCCATGTCGATCCAGATGAGGTTGTTCTGATCTTGCGGCATGAACGGCTCTGCGGGCTCTCGGGGCGAGACGGTAGAATGCGTATTGTCGCATAGCAAAAATTGCGGTTCGCGCTGAAGCAGAATAGCCGGCGCTGCAAAACGCACCACCACGCACGCCCGCGAGCGACGTTTTCGGGCCCAACCCCGTCACCCCCGTCAACCCCGCACTGTCGGGGCGCAATTCCCATCCGCCATGCACGTCTTTACCGCGCTGTTCCTCGTCGCCCTGATCAGTGCCACGCTGGTGCGGCTGTGGCTCGCCCGCCGGCAGATGCGCC
>CADECO010000007.1:44557-46449 GCA_902825905.1 uncultured beta proteobacterium | reverse complement strand
TCACCAGGTCCTCGCGGATCGGATCGATCGGCGGATTGGTGACCTGCGCGAACAGTTGCTTGAAGTAGTGATACAGCGTCTTGTTCTTGTTGGAGAGCACCGCCAGCGGCGAGTCGTTGCCCATCGAGCCGATCGGCTCCTCGCCGTTGCCCGCCATCGGCGTGAGGATGAACTTGATGTCCTCCTGCGTGTACGCGAACACCTGCTGGCGATCGAGCAGTGAGGCGCGCGGGGCCTCGCGCTTGTCGGCGGTGGCGTTGATGTCGTCGAGCTTCACCCGGATGCGCTCGATCCATTCGCCGTAGGGGCGCGCACTCGCCAGCGATTCCTTCAGCTCCTGATCGTCGATGATGCGGCCCTTCTCGAGATCGACCAGGAACATGCGTCCGGGCTGCAGACGCCAGCGCTTGAGGATGCGCTCCTCAGGAATCGGCAGGCAGCCAGACTCCGAACCCATGATTACCAGATCGTCATCGGTGACCAGATAGCGCGCCGGACGTAATCCGTTGCGATCGAGCGTCGCGCCGATCACACGGCCATCAGAAAAGGCGATCGCGGCCGGCCCGTCCCACGGCTCCATCATCGCAGCGTGATACTCGTAGAAGGCGCGCCGGCTCTCGTCCATGGAGGTGTGCTTCTCCCACGCCTCGGGGATCATCATCATCATCGCGTGGGCGATCGAGTAGCCGCTCATCACCAGCAGCTCGAGCGCGTTGTCGAACGACGCCGAATCGGACTGACCGTCATAGATCAACGGCCAGATCTTGTTCAGATCGGAATCGAGGATCGGACTGGATATCGCGCCCTGCCGCGCGCGAATCCAGTTGACGTTGCCGCGTAACGTGTTGATCTCGCCGTTGTGGCAGATCATGCGGAATGGATGCGCCAGGTCCCACGACGGAAACGTGTTGGTGGAAAAGCGCTGATGCACCAACGCGAGGGCCGAAACGAGCCGCGGGTCCTGCAGGTCGAGGTAGTACTTGCCGACCTGATCGGCCATCAACATGCCCTTGTAGACGATCGTGCGCGCCGACATCGACGGCACGTAGAACTGCTTGCCGTGGGCGAGCTTGAGCGCCTGGATCGCGTGTCCCGACGATTTGCGGATGATGTAGAGCTTGCGCTCCAGCGCGTCGGTGACGGTGACATCGGCGCCTCGTCCGATGAACACCTGCCGCATCACCGGCTCGACGCGCTTGACCGATTCGCCGAGGTCGGAAGGGTCGACCGGCACGTCACGCCAGCCAAGCAGCACCTGTCCTTCGTCCTTGATCGCACGCTCGATCTCGTATTCGCACGCCAGACGCGAGGCCGGTTCGCGCGGCAGGAACACCATGCCCACGCCATACTGGCCGAAGCGAGGCAGCTTCACGCCCTGCTTGGCCATCTCTTCGCGGAGGAACTGATCGGGCATCTGGATCAGGATGCCCGCGCCGTCGCTCGCCTTCGGATCAGCGCCGACCGCGCCGCGGTGCGTCAGGTTCTTCAGGATCAACAGGCCGTGCTCGATGATCGCGTGGCTCTTCTTGCCCTTGATGTGCGCGACGAAACCGACGCCACAGGCGTCGTGTTCATTGGCGGGGTCGTACAGGCCTTGTCGTTGCGGAAGAGCGCTTGCTGAGGACACGATAACCACCTCGAATCGGATTAGCGCCGGATGGCGCTCCCGTCCCGCGGATCGACGGCGATGAACCGCGCGCGGGAGCGGCGACTCGACGTGAACGATTTCACGGAGCCGGCCGTGCGACGCGCGCACTCACGCCATCACGGAATTGCGGGGGGAATGGCTGAATATACCCGCCAACCCCTGTTCTCTCAAGCAGTTAGCGGACTTGCTGCAAAGCCGCAACCGCCCCGACACGGTGCGTTACTTCGCACGACCCGCCGAGCCT
>CADECO010000007.1:32686-44457 GCA_902825905.1 uncultured beta proteobacterium | reverse complement strand
ACACATCTGCTGCATCAACGACCCACTACCACAACAGACACAGGCGGGACCTCCGACAGCACGTCGCTCTCAGGATCACCCCCCACAGTGACGCCTCGATCGAGCCGCCATTGGGCTCACGAGTCGAGATGCGTGCCGCATGGGGCCGGTATCCAGGCGCCCGGTTGGAGTTCCGCTTCAAAGCAAGGAAAGGAGGTCCTGGCCATGGCCAGGATGGATTCACGCGAGGCGGGCCTGTTGCTCGCCCAGCAGCTGTTCCAGGTCGACGACCTGCACTACGGCTGGTGGAACGCGGGTGATCAGATCACCCTGGCGAACCTGCCCGCCGCGCAGGCGCAATACAACTCGGTACTGGTCGAATGCGTAGCAGGGCACGCGCAATCCGGACGGGTTCTCGATATCGGGTGCGGTACTGGCAAGCTGCTGAGCATGCTGCTGCAGCTGGGTTACGAGGCCGAGGGCGTGGTCCCTTCAGCGACCCTGCATCGCATGGTGATGGAGCGACTCGCCCGACAGGGTCAGCGCGGCACCACGGTGTTCGAGTGCCGATTCGAGGATTTTCCGGCGCCCGAGCGTTCTGCCGCGTACGACGTGGCCATCTTCTCGGAAAGCTTCCAGTACATACCGATTGACCAGTCGCTCAAGATGCTCGGGCGCGTCATGCGTCCCCGCGGACTGGTTGTCGTGTGCGATTTCTTCAGAAGCAATCCGACGGGTACAGCTGAAGGGGGCAACTTCGGCGGCGGTCATCACCTCGACCAGCTCTACCGTGGGGTGCAGGGTGCGGCGATGACGATCCTGAGCGACCGCGATATCACCTCGAACATGAGCCCGAACCTCGCGCTCGTCGAAGACCTGCTGTCGAACCGGATAGCGCCCGCGGTGACCACGCTCGGCACGTTTTTCCATTCACGCCAGCCAGTACTTACTCGCGCGCTGCGCTGGGTGTTTCGCCACAAGCTGGAAAAGATCCACCGCAAATACCTGTCGGGCGATCGGACCCAGGCGCAGTTCGAACGGGTGAAATCCTACCGGCTCATGCTCTTGCAGATGCCGGGTTGATGCAATCGATCGGTTCAGTTCGTTGCGGCGGTTGAAGTTGAGTCACTGACGTTGTGTTCGAGGCTCGCGCGCAACGCCTCGGGCGGGGTGCTCTCGGCGATGGCGGCTCGGCCGATTTCGTCCAGCAAGACTAGCCGGATGCGCCCGTCGGCGACCTTCTTGTCGAGGCTCATCAGCTCCAGGTAGCGATCGGTGCCGAGATTTGGACCTTGCAACGGCAAGCCGGTCTTCGCAATCAACGCGCGCACCCGTTGCAGATCGTTGGCGCCGATTCGCCCGAGCCGGCACGACAGGTCGGCGGCCATGATCATGCCGGTGCCCACCGCCTCGCCATGCAGCCAGGTGCCGAAGCCCAGGCCCGCTTCGATCGCATGGCCAAAGGTGTGACCGAGATTCAGCAGCGCGCGCGGGCCGGTCTCGCGCTCATCGATCGCCACCACGCCGGCCTTGATCGCGATCGAGCGCGACACCGCATGGGTCAGTGCTTCGGGCTCGCGCGCGAGCAGCCGTTCGATGTTCGCTTCGAGCCAGACGAAAAATTCACGATCGAGGATCAGGCCGTGCTTGATCACTTCGGCCAGTCCGGCTCGCAGTTCGCGCTCGGGCAGACTGCTCAACGTTGCAATGTCGGCGATGACGCTGACCGGCTGGTAGAACGCGCCGATCATGTTCTTGCCGAGCGGATGATTGATCGCCGTCTTGCCGCCCACCGAGCTGTCGACCTGCGCCAGCAATGTCGTCGGCACCTGAACGTACGGCACGCCGCGCATGTATGTGGCCGCCGCGAATCCGGCCAGGTCGCCCACTACGCCACCGCCTATCGCGATAACCGTGGTCTGTCGATCGCAGCGCGCGCGCAGCATCGTCTCCCAGATGAGATCGAGGCTCTTGGCGGTTTTGTATTCCTCGCCGTCGGGAAGCACGGCGGTCACGACCTTCACGCCCGCGCCTTGAAGTGCGGCCGCTACGCTATGCGCGTAGAGCGGAAGGACGGTTTCATTGGTGACGATCGTAGCGCGCGGTTTGCTCAGCGTATCGAGCAACAGCCTGGGCTGCTGCAGCAGGCCGGCGCCGACATGGACCGGATAGGCGCGATCGGAGAGGGCTACGCGGAGAGTTTGCATGTCTGCGGCAATCGGTCGAGTAACTGCGAAACCAGCGCGCCGACGCGCTGACGCCCGGTTTCCACCACGAGATCGGCAACCGATCGATACAGTGGATCGCGTGCGGCATACAGCTCTTCGAGCCGCGCCAGCGGATCGCCGGTCCGCAGCAGCGGACGGTTCGCGTCATGGCGAGTGCGCATCCACAGGTCGCGCGGTTGCGCGCACAGATAGATGACGAAGCCGCGGGCAGCAAGGTGCTCGCGATTGTCCTCGCGCAGCACCGCGCCGCCGCCGGTGGCGAGCACGACGTTGTCGAGCAACGTGAGATCGGCGATCACCTGCGCTTCGCGCGCGCGAAAGCCCGCCTCGCCTTCGATTTCGAAGATCACCGGAATCGACACTCCGGTGCGTTCCTCGAGAACGTGGTCGGCGTCGTGGAACGTCTTGCCCAGGCGGCGGGCGAGCGACTTGCCCACGGTGGTCTTACCCGCGCCCATCAGCCCGACCAGGAAGATATTGCCGCTCGATTGCATGCGGCCGATTGTAGTCGAGCGGGCCTGCAGGGTAGGCCGCCGCGGCCCGATCACACCAGGCGATCAGTCTTCGCTGAGTTTGTCGCCAAAAAAAGAAAAGAGCCGAGCAAAGCCCGGCCCGAAGTCCGCTAAAAGGGAGGATTTAGCGGATGCTGAGACGGTCGTCGACGATGCGCGGTGTGATGAACACCAGCAGCTCTTTCTTCGAGTCGTTCTTGAGCTGGTTGCGGAACAACAAGCCGATGCCGGGCAGGTCACCGAGCAGCGGAACCTTGTTCACCTGCACGCTTTCGTCCTGGATGTAGATACCACCGATCACCACGGTGCCGCCGTTCTCGACCAGTACCTGCGTCTTGACGTTGCGGGTGTCGATCGCCGGGCCGGCAGTGGTCTGCACGCCGCGGTTGTCCTTGTTGACCTGCACTTCCATCAGCACGTTGCTGTCGGGCGTGATCTGCGGCTTTACCTTGAGCGAGAGCACGGCCTTGCGGAACGAGATCGAAGTCGCGCCGCTGGAGGTCGCCTGCTGATACGGGATCTCCTCACCCTGCTCGATGCTGGCTTCCTTGTTGTCGGCCGTGACCACGCGCGGGCTGGAGATCACCTTGCCCTTGCGATCGGATTCCAGTGCGGTGAGTTCCAGATTGAGGAACCGGGTCATCGCCGAGTTGAACAGGATGGTCGAGAACTGACCGGCCTGCGCAGCGCTGAAGGTGCTCAGAGCGGGCAGGTTCACCGACGTGGAATCGCGGACGAAATCGGGCGTGGTGCTGGTCTGCCCGGTATGAAAGCCGGTGTCAGCGATACCGCCGCCGATGGAGTAGCGCGGATTGGTATTGAAGCCGTTGTTCATGTGCACGCCCAGACGTGCACCGAGCGAGCGGCCGAACTGGTCATCGGCTTCGACGATGCGCGCTTCGATCATCACCTGACGCACAGCAATGTCGGTCTTGGCGATGATGCGGCGCACGTCGTCGAGGCGGGCACCGACGTCCTGCACGAAGATCTGGTTGGTGCGCGCATCGACCACCGCGCTGCCGCGCTTGGACAGGATCTTCTGTTGCGCATCGCTCAGAATCTTGGCGACGTCGGCGGCTTTCGCGTACGACAGCTGGAACGTCTCGGTGCGCAGCGGCTCCAGATCCGCGACCTGGTTGCGCGCTTCGAGTTCGAGCTTCTCCTTGGTGGCCAGCTCGTCGCGCGGGGCGATCCACAGCACGTTGCCGTTCTTGCGCATGTCCAGACCACGGGTCTGCAGGATGATGTCGAGCGCCTGATCCCAGGGCACATCCTTCAGCCGCAGCGTGAGGTTGCCCTGCACCGTGTCGCTGGTGATGATGTTCAGATCGGTGAAATCAGCGATCACGTTGAGCACGCTGCGCACATCGATATTCTGGAAGTTGAGCGAAAGCTTCTCGCCCTTGTAGCCGCCGCGCGTGCCCTGCGTGAGCTTGTTCGGGTCGTGCTGCACCGGCTTCACTTCGACCACGAACTGCGTGTCGGTCTGGTAGGCGTTGTGCTCCCACAGGCCCTTGGGTTCGATCACCAGCCGCACGTTGTTACCCTGCGGGAAGGCGTTGATCGCCTGGACCGGGGTGCCGAAGTCGAGCACGTTCATGCGTCGGCGCAAGTTGTCGGGCAGCTTGGCGCGCTGGAACTCGACGATCAGATTGGCGCCTTGCTGGCGCACATCGACGCCAGTGCGCGAATCGGTAAGGTCGATGATGACCCGGCCCTCGCCGTTCAAACCGCGGCGAAAGTCGATGTCCTTGATGCCGTAGTCGGAGGCACCGCTGCCTTCGGCGAAGCGCTCGGCCGTTCCGGCCGGGCGGGCCGAGGCGGCCGCGCTGGCGGCGGGGGTGAGCTGCACCACCAGGTTCTTGCCTTCGACCTGGGCCTCGTAGGCCATCATGTTCGACAGGTTGAGCACCAGGCGCGTGCGGTCACCCGCCTGCGCCATGATCACCGCGCGCAGATCGCCGCGATTGATCTCCTGCGAGGCGCGACCGGTTGCGTTCAGCGTGTTGGAGAAATCGAACGCGATGCGCGCCGGCTGCGAGATCGAAAAATTCGGCGGCACCGCGGTCAGCGGTTCCTTGGTGGTCACGCGCAGGA
Source organism: uncultured beta proteobacterium (assembly GCA_902825905.1). GTDB lineage: Bacteria > Pseudomonadota > Gammaproteobacteria > Burkholderiales > SG8-39 > CADEDU01. Next base: position 39,641 of record CADECO010000007.1, on the reverse strand, counting down.
CGACACGATTGCCCTGCTGCGTGGCGGCGAACGATTCGATCGCGTTCTGCGCGTACGCCAACGTTGACGAGAACCCCAGCGCCGCTCCGATCGAGAGCACTCGCGCCAGGAAGGTGAGCCCCTTAATCATTTCTTGCCCTCCGCTTCCTGCAGCAGCAGGCTGCTCGACCGTTCGGTCCAGTCCCCGCTTCCGTCTTGAATCAGTTCCTTCAGAACGATCTCGCCATCGTTGATCTTGGTGACGACGCCAAAGTTCTGCCCCATGTAATTGCCGATCCGGATCCGATACAGGCCCGCATCGGCACGTACCAGCGCGTGGTGATCCCTGCCACGCGCCAACATGCCAACCATCTTCAAGGACTCGAGCGGGTAGGCTTCGAGCGGCTCTTTCGCGCGGTTCTGGTGGAACGTAGCGAGCTCGGTATTGGCGCCCTCCGATGCGTTGCCGGCCTTGTTGTCCAGCTTGATCTTGCCCGGCGCGAACGGCTCGGCCAGGTTGAACGACGAGTACGCGTACGGCTCGTACGGCTTGACCGTGGGCAGCGGATCCACCCGTCCGCGCATGTCCTGCGTCATCTCCTGCAATTCGCGTTGCAGATCGCGGTGCTCACCGCCATCGCAGGCGGCCAGGGCGAGCGCCGCGGCAGCTATCAACAGTCGGTTCATTTCTTGGTCGCCTTGTTCGCGGCTTCCCTGGTGCGCTTCTGCGCCGCCAGTTCGTCCTCGTCGAGATAGCGGAAGGTCTTGGCCACGGTGTCCAGCGTGAGGTTGCCGTCCCTGGTAACCGCCAGCGAGATGTCGTTGAGCGTGACGATCCGCGAGAGCTGGCCGATGTCGGTGGCGAATGCGCCGATGTCGTGATACGTGCCGAGGATCTTCAGGTTGATCGGCAACTCGGCGTAGAACTCGCGCATGGTCTCCTGCGAAGCCGGCTTGAAGAGCTCGAACTGCAGGCCGCGCCCCAGTCCGGCTTGGTTGACCTCGACGATCAGCGCTTCCATCTGCGACTTGTTGGGCAACTGCTTGAGCAGCGCACCGAAGGTCGTGTTGATCTCGCGCAGTTGCTCGCGGTACAGGTCAAGATTGACCGCCTGGCCCTTCTTGAGCTTGTACTGCTCCTTGAGCTGCTGCTCCTCGCGCTGGCCGGCGTCGAGATCCTCGTACTGGCCGCGCCAGTCGAGCGCCCACGCGGCGGCAAGCATCGCGATCGGTACCGCGACCATCAGGATCAGTTTGGGAGCCAGCGGCAACGACCAAGGCTGGTTCCAGTTCAGATTGCGAAATTGATTGGCGAGCGCCATGGCCGATTACCCCTTGTTGCCGGCCGCTGGGACCGTCTGCGCGGCGGGACCTTGCTTGGCGGCATCGGCCGCGGTGCCGCGCTTGGGCGCGTCCGGAGCGGGCGTGCGCTTGACCGACAGGTCGAGGTTGAACTCCGACAGGCGCCGATTGTTGACGGTGGAGGCCTTGATCTCGACCAGCTGCGGGTTCTCGATGTAAGGCGAGCTCTGGATGTTGCGCATGAATGCCGAGACGCGAGCGTTGGACTGCGCATAGCCGGTGACGTTGACCCGCATGCCCTGCTGCTTCACGCCACGCAGATACACCCCGTCGGGGGTCTGCTTGGCCAACTCATCGAGCAGTTGCACCGATTGCGAACGGTCGGCCTGCAGCGTCTCGATGACCTGTTTGCGTGCAAGCAGTGCGGCGACTTCCTCGCGCAGCTTCTTGATCTCGTCGATCTCCTTGTCCAGGCGCGCGTTTTCCTTCTTGAGGAAATCGTTGCGGCTCGCCTGATGGCTGATCTGCTCGGCGATGAACAGATGCACCGCGCCCCAACCGATCAGGCCGCTGGCGGCGAAAGCGCCAAGCAACGCGAAGAACTGCAGCTTCTGGCGCTTGCGCGCAGCCTCGCGGTGCGGCAGCAGGTTGATGCGGATCATGGGTCGAACCTCCGCAGCGCGAGCCCGCAGGCGATCATCAGCGAGGGCGCATCACCGACCAGCTTCTTGAGCGGGATGCGCTGCGAGATCTGCATGTTGGCAAATGGGTTGGCCACTACCGCCGGTACCTTGACGCGCGAGGAGACTGCTTCGTCCAGCCCGGGCAAGCACGCACACCCACCAGCCAGCACGATGTGCTCGACCGAGTTGTGCGGCGTGGAAGTGAAGAAGAACTGCAACGCGCGTTGCACTTCGAGCGCTGCGTTTTCGAGAAACGGCCGAAGCACCTCGGTTTCGAAGCTCGCCGGCAGGCTGCCCGATCGCTTGGCCGACTCGGCCTCTTCGGCCGACAGGCCGTAGTGGCGCTGAATCTCCAGGTTGAGCGTATTGCCGCCGAACGGTTGCTCGCGCTGATAGACCACCTCGTCGTTGCGCAGGATGGTCACCTTGGTGTCGATCGACCCGACATCGAAGATCGCCACGTTCTGGTCGCGACCACCGTTGGGGAGCTTGGCTCGCACCAGTTCGAACGCGTGCTGCATCGCGAACGATTCGACGTCCATTACGGTGGCTTTCAGGCCGGCACTCTCGGCCACCGCGACGCGGTCTTCGACTTTTTCCTTGCGCGAGGCGGCGAGCAGCACGTCGACCTCGCTGCCATCGCCACCGGCCTGCCCCATTACCTGGAAGTCGAGATTGACCTCGTCGAGCGAGAACGGGATGTACTGGTTGGCCTCGCCCTCGACCTGCGCTTCGAGTTCTTCGTCACGCAACCCGGCCGGGCAGGTGATGCGCTTGGTGATGACGGCGGCCGAAGGCAGCGCCAGTGCAACGTTCCGCGTGCGCGTGCCGAGTTTCTTGTAGCACTTGGCCAGCGCTTCGGTAGCGAGTTCGACGTTCGAGATGTCGCCGTCGGTCATCGCCTCGGCGGGCAACGGTTCGATCGCGTACCGTTCCATCCGGTACGTCCCCTTGCCGGCATCGGCAAGTTCGACCATCTTTATCGAGGATGGACTGATGTCCACGCCCACGATAGGCTGGTTCTTCCCCTGAAGCAGGTCGGCGAGCAAGCGAAATACCCCCGGTGGTCAATGACCACTCCGCAGATTGAGTAATTTGTAAAAATTTACGTTCTTGCGGATGCATCGTAGCAACAGAGTTACAACGTATCGAAGTAACTTTGTCACGGCCCACTGGGTGTCGCAACTCTTTGAGATATAATGGCATTTTGGTGCTGATCCACGTGAATTTGTGAACTGGCTGCGCTGGATAATTTTTCCGGTTTCGCTGCTGATCGGCCTCATTGCGGTCACCGGAGCCATCGGCGTGTTCGTCGTGGTGCTGGCCTACGACAACCTGCCGCCGACCGATTCGCTCACCGATTACCGGCCCAAGATCCCCCTTCGCATCTACACCTCCGACGGGGTGCAGATCGGTGAATTCGGCGAAGAGCGCCGCGCGATCGTCGGCATCAACGAAGTACCCGATGTCCTCAAGCACGCGATCATCGCCGCGGAGGACGAGCGCTTCTATCAGCACACCGGTGTCGATATCGTCGGCGTGATGCGCGCGGCGTACTCGAACATCCTGGCCGGTGGCCGGAGGCAGGGCGCGAGCACGATCACGATGCAGCTCGCACGCAATCTGTTCCTGTCGAGCGAACGCACCTTCACGCGCAAGCTGTACGAGGTGTTGCTCGCCTACAAGATCGAATCCACGCTGTCGAAGGATCAGATCCTCGAGACCTACATCAACCTCATCTACCTGGGCCAGCGCGCTTACGGATTCGCCGCTGCCTCGCAGACGTACTTCCAGAAAAGCATCCAGGACCTGAGCCCGGCCGAAGCGGCGATGCTCGCCGGGCTGCCGAAGGCGCCCTCGAGCTACAACCCGATCGTCAATCCGAAACGCGCTCAGGTGCGGCAGCTCTACGTGTTGCGCCGGATGCAGGAGCTGGGCTACCTGAACAGCACGCAATTCGCCGAGGCACAGAAGGCCGCCTCGACGATGGTGGTGCGTCGCGAGATCATCGAATTCCCGGTCCACGCCGAATTCGTAGCGGAGATGGTGCGACAGGCGCTGTTCGAGCGTTATCCCGACGAGGTGTACACACGCGGTTTCCGCGTCTACACCACGATCTCGCGCGCCGATCAGGAATCAGCCTACGCCGCGCTACGCAAGGGAATCCTCGACTACGACCGCCGCCATGGCTATCGCGGTCCGGAGGCGTACCTGACTATTCCGCCCAAGCCAAGCGACGAGCAACTCGAGGAAGCACTGCAGGAAGTCGCCGACAGCGATGATGTGTCGGCTGCGATCGTGCTGGAGGCTTCTCCGAAGTTGGTACGCGCGTACCGGCGCGGCGGCGAGATCCAGATCACCGATGCCGGTCTGCGGTTCGCTGCACGCAACCTGACCACCCAGGTTCCCGCCGACAAGCGCATTACGCGCGGCGCAGTCATCCGGGTGAAGAAAGACGAGAAAGGCAACTGGCAGCTGTTGCAGTTGCCCGAGGTCGAGTCGGCATTCGTGGCGGTCGATCCACGCGACGGCGCAGTGCGCGCCCTGGTGGGTGGATTCGATTTCGGTCGCAACAAGTACAACCGCGTCACGCAAGCCTGGCGGCAGCCCGGTTCGAGCTTCAAGCCGTTCATCTACTCGGCTGCGCTCGAGAAAGGCTTCACCGCCGCCACCATCGTCAACGACGACCAGATCGTCATGGATGCCTCGATGACCGGCAGCCAGGCGTGGGAGCCGAAGAACTACGACGGTCGATTCGAAGGCCCAATGCGTGTGCGGACGGCGCTTGCGAAGTCGAAGAACATGGTGTCGATCCGCATTCTGCAGGCGATCGGGCCGCGCTTCGCGCAGGACTTCGTCACCAAGTTCGGCTTCGAGGCTGAGAAACATCCGCCCTACCTCACGATGGCGCTCGGCGCCGGCTCGGCCACGCCGATGCAGATGGCACGCGGCTACAGCGTCTTCGCTAACGGTGGTTATCGCGTCGACCCCTATCTCATCACCAAGATCGTCGATGACCGCGGCAACATCCTGGCCGAAGCTAAACCGGTACGTGTCGGCAAGGACGCTCCGCGCGTATTGAGCGAGCGCAATGCGTTCATCATGGACAGCATGATGCGCGACGTGGTGCGATCAGGCACCGCCGCGCGCGCCACGGCGCTCGGCCGCAACGATCTCGCCGGCAAGACGGGCACCACCAACGACTACAACGATGCCTGGTTCGCCGGTTATCAGCGGACGCTTGTCGCAGTGGCTTGGCTCGGGTTCGACCAGCCCAGACGACTCGGTGACAAGGAAACCGGAGGGTTCGCCGCGCTACCGGTCTGGATGAATTACATGGGCCAGGCGTTGAAGGGCGTGCCGGCCGTGCCGCTCAAGCAGCCCGAAGGCGTGGTGGCAGCGCGGATCGACCCGGAAACCGGATTGAGTGATCCCGACGGCAAGATCACCGAGTACTTCTTTCGGGAATTCACCCCGCGCACCCGGCCAGTCGAGCCTGCGCCTTCGGCTGATCCCGTCGAGGGCGAGCGCAAGGTGTTCTAGCCGCGCCGAAAAGTCGCGAACGCATCAAACCCTTACGAAGGACGAGAGCGATGGGCCGCATCACGCGCTGCCTGATCCTGCTGCTGCTTGCTGTCGCGAGCCTCGCGGCCTGCGGTACCAAAGGGCCGCTCTACCTGCCACCACCCGATACCGACGACGGCCCATCACGCCGCTCGCGCTGAGAATCCCTTTTCTCGATGATCGCTTTTTCTCGATGATCCCTTTTGCTCGTAACGCAGCCGGCGAGCTGGCCGCAGAAGGCGTCCCGCTCTCGCGGATCGCACAGGCCGTGGGCACGCCGTGCTACGTCTACTCGCGCGCGGCGATCGAACACGCCTACAAGCAGTTCCGGGACGCTTGCGCCGGTCGCGATGCGTTGATCTGCTACGCGCTCAAGGCCAATTCGAACCTCGCCGTGCTTGGGGTACTGGCCAGGCTCGGTGCCGGCTTCGACATCGTGTCCGGGGGCGAACTGGCGCGTGTGATCGCAGCCGGTGGAGATCCGCGCAAGGTGGTGTTTTCCGGTGTCGGCAAATCGAGCGCCGAGATCCGCCAGGCGCTGACGGCGCAGATCCTGTGCTTCAACGTCGAGTCGGCACCGGAGCTGCGGCGCATCGAGACGATCGCCAGGCAAATGGGAAAGCGCGCGCCCATCTCCATCCGGGTCAACCCCGATGTTGATCCGCAGACCCATCCCTACATCTCGACCGGACTGAAGGACAACAAGTTCGGTGTGCCGTTTCGCACCGCAAGAGAGCTGTATCGGCTGGCCGCGCGCAGCGACGCGCTGAAGGTCGCAGGCGTCGACGTGCACATCGGCTCGCAGATCACCGAGCTCACGCCGTTCAGCGACGCGCTCGATCGCGTGCTGGAACTGGTCGGGGTGCTGGAAGCCGAAGGCATCGCGCTCGAACATATCGACGTCGGCGGAGGACTCGGCGTGCGATACCGCGACGAGTCGCCACCCGAAGTGCACCGCTACGCCGAATCCCTGTTCGCGATGCTGGGATCGACGCGCGCGAAGATTCTGTTCGAGCCGGGCCGTGCCATCGTCGGCAATGCTGGCGCGTTGCTGACACGCGTCGAGTACGTGAAGCAGGGCGAGGAACGCAATTTCGCGATCGTCGACGCGGCGATGAACGACCTGCTGCGACCGGCGCTCTACGAAGCGTGGCATGACATCGTGCCGGTCGTCAGTACGGCAGGTAAGCCCGTCTCCTATCAGATCGTCGGGCCGGTGTGCGAGTCGGCCGACTTCCTGGGACAGGACCGCATGCTGGCGCTCGAAGAAGGCTCCTTGCTTGCAATCATGTCAGCCGGAGCCTATGGCATGGCCATGAGCTCGAACTACAACAGTCGGCCGCGCGCTGCGGAGGTAATGGTGGACGGCGATGCTTTCCACGTGGTCCGCGAGCGGGAGTCGGTCGCGAGTCTGTTCGCGGGCGAAC
>CADECO010000007.1:9550-32586 GCA_902825905.1 uncultured beta proteobacterium | reverse complement strand
GCTTTCCACGTGGTCCGCGAGCGGGAGTCGGTCGCGAGTCTGTTCGCGGGCGAACATCTGTTGCGCTGAGCGGCGCGGGCGCGTGTCCCCGACCGCGCACCCGCCATCGCGCGGATCGCTCACCCGCGTGGGCGCTTAAGGCATACTGCCCCGTCAGCCAGAATCGTTCGCTGCAGCACGATCACTGCAACGTCTTTCCAACCTCATAGAAACTGATTTGCCGGAGGCCAGCGCTTCATGCATTCGCGAGCCGCACGAGCATTCGCCGTATCGATCGTCTGTGCAGGCCTCCTCGCGGGCTGCGGTCGCAATGGCGGCGAGAGCGCCGCCGCAACCGACCAGAGCGGCAAGGGCGCAACGCCGGCCAAGTCCGACGCGAGTGCGAAGAAAGGGCCGCCTGCCACCGTAGTCACGTTGACCAAGGCCGAGGTGCGCTCGCTGGAGATCACCGAGGAAACGGTCGGTTCGCTGGAAGACATCGTCGATCCGCGCATTTCCGCCGAGATCGCCGGCCGCGTCGTGCGGGTGTTCGCCGACGTCGGCGCGAAAGTACGGCGCGGACAACTGCTGGCCGAGATCGACCCGATCGACGTGGAGATTCAGGGGCGCTCCGATCGTGCCGATGTCGCACGGCTGGAAGCGCTGCTCGCGCAACAGGATCGCATCGTCGAGCGCAACTCCAAGCTCGTCGAGAACAATTTCATTTCGCGCAACGCCCTTGATGACTCCACGGCGCAGCGCAACGCCTTGCGCGAGCAGCTGGCCGCTGCCAAGGCCAAGGTCGATGCCACCGGCAGCGCGTTGCGCAAGACGCGCGTGGTCTCGCCGATCGACGGCCAGGTCGAAGAACTGGTGATTGCGACGGGTGACTACGTCAAGCTGGGCGATCCGATGTTCCGCCTGGTTGGCGTGCAGAAGATGCGCGCGAATCTGCCGTTTCCGGAGAGTGCGGCGCAGCGACTCAAGGCGGGCAGCGCGGTCACGCTCACCTCTCCGCTGGTGCCGGGCCGAGAGGTCAAGGCCAAGATCACCGATATCCGCCCCACGATCACGCCCACCAGTCGAGCCGTCAATGTGATCGTGGCGTTCGACAACGACGGCTCGTTTCGCGGCGGCGGCACCGTCAACGCCAAGGTGGTCACCGCGGTGAAGTCGAATGTCGTCGTGGTCCCGGAGCAAAGCGTCGTGCTGCGGCCTGCAGGCCGGGTCGTCTATCTGTTCAAGGACGGTCGCGTGGCGCAGCAGATCGTCGAGATCGGGCTGAGCAAGGACGGGCTGGTCGAGATCGTGAGCGGCCTGCAAGGCGGTGAAACGCTGGCGCTGGATGGCGCTGGATTCCTCACCAATGGCGCGGCGGTTCAGGTGGCTGGTCCGCGTGGTCAGGCCAAAGGTGGCGGCAAGGGTCCGGCCAAGGGCGAGGGCGCCGCGGCTGGTGCAAGCGAAGGGGGCGCCCCCGCCAAGGCCGCGCCCGGGAGCAAGTCATGACGCTGCCCGAACTATCGATTCGCCGGCATGTGCTGGCGATCATGCTCAACGCGGTGCTGGTGCTGTTCGGCATCATCGCCTACCAGCGCATGGGCGTGGACAAGCTGCCGTACATCGAGTTTCCGATCATCTCAGTGCAGACGACGATGCGCGGCGCCAACCCCGATATCGTCGACTCGGCGGTCACCAACCTGCTCGAGACGGCAGTCAACAGCGTGCCGGGCATCGAGAACATCGCCTCCACCTCGGTGCCGGGCATCTCGCAGATCAACATCACCTTCAACCTCGAGAAGCGCATCGACGTGGCCTTCAACGAGGTGCAGGCGAAGGTGAGCCAGGTCGTGCGCCGATTGCCCAGAGACGCCGACCCGCCGATCGTGGCCAAGCGCGAGACCAACGCCTCGCCGATCTTCTGGATGTCGTTGGGCGGCGATCGCACGCAGCAGCAGCTCAACCTGTACGCGATCAATGTCATCAAGAAAAAGCTGGAGACCATCGACGGCGTGGGCGAAGTCCGCATCGGCGGGCGACGCGATCGCACCATCCGAGTGAACGTGCAGCCGGGGAAGATGGCGGCCTTCGGTGTGACCGCGCAGGACATCAACGAAGCGTTCACCAAGGAACATCTGCAGCTGGCCGGCGGATTCATCGTGGGCAAGACCACCGAGAGCCTGGTCAAACTCGACCTGGAGTTCCACAAGCTCTCCGACCTGGAGCGGATGATCATCGCGTACCGCGACGGCGCGCCGGTGCGCCTGAGTGACATCGCCACGATCGAAGACGGGCTTTCCGACTTCCGCCAGCTCGCGCGCTTCAACCGCCAGGTGTCGGTCGGCCTGGGCATCGTCAAGATCCCCAATACCAACACGGTCGAGATCATCGATCGCGTGCAGCGGCGGCTTGACGAAGACATCCGCTCGCAGCTCCCGCCCGGCATGACGCTCGACGTCGTCTCCAACGATGCCGTGTTCATCGGCGAGATGGTCAACTCGCTCAAGCAGCATCTGATCGAAGGCACGATCCTCGCCGCGCTGGTGGTGCTGTTGTTCCTGCGCAGCCTTCGATCGACGATCATCATCGCGCTGGCGATCCCGGTCTCGCTGTTCGGGGCGATCGCGGTGATGTACTTTTTCGGCTACACCTTCAACTCGATCACGCTGCTCGCCCTGCTGCTGTTGATCGGTGTAGTGGTGGACGATGCGATCGTGGTGCTGGAGAACATCTTTCGCCATCGCGAACATCTCGATCCGAACCCGATCTCGGCCGCGATCAACGGCAGTCGCGAGGTGACGTTCGCGGTGCTCGCAGCCACGCTGTCGCTGGTGTGCATCTTCGCGCCGGTGATCTTCCTGTCGGGGATCATCGGTCAACTGTTCAAGTCGTTCGCGGTGGTGGTCACGTTCGGCGTAATGGTGAGCTGGTTCGTCGCGCTCACGCTCACGCCGATGCTGTGCTCCAGGTTCCTCAAGGTCGAGCAGCAGCATGGCATCGTGCATCGCGTGCTCGAGCGGTTCTTTCAATGGCTGGAGCGAACGTATCGCCAGGTGCTGGAGTACGCGCTGCGCTTTCGCTGGCTGGTGATGCTGGCCACGATCGCGATCGTCGCGCCCAGCATCTACTTCTTCAACAACGTGCCGCGCGAGCTCGCCCCGCAGCCCGATGAGGGGCGCTTCATCGTCACCTTCCGCACGCCGCTCGGCTCGTCGATCCACTACACCGAACAGAAGCTCAAGGAGGTGGAGGACATCGTCTCGCGCTACCCCGAGGTGGTCACCGAGTTCGGGTTGATCGGTTTCGGCGGCTCGCAGCAGGTGAACCAGGGTCAGGTCGTGGTGCGCATGAAGCCGATCCAGGAGCGGCGGGCGCTGGGCATGCGCTCGCAGAACGAGACGATCAATTCAATGCGACGCGAGCTTCAGTCGGTCGCAGGCGCCCGCGTATTCGCTCGTGCGTTCGGTATGTTCCAGGGCCAGCGCACCGAGCCGCTGCAGTTCGTTCTGAGTGGTCCGAACCTGAAAGAAATGGGCAGGCTGGCCTCGGATCTGCAGCGGCGCTTGCAGGCCGATCCGACGATCGGGCGCATGGACACCGATCTGCAACTCGATCTGCCGCAACTGGTGCTGCTGCCCGACCGCACCCGCGCGCAGGCGTTCGGATTGACTTCGCAGGATGTGGCGTTGGCGCTCAACATGCTCACCGGCGGCATCGACATCGCCAAGTACAACGACGACCCGGGCGATGGCGAACGTTACGACGTCAGGGTGAAAGCACCCGACGAGGAGTTCCGGCAACAGTCCGATCTGGCCAAGATCTTCGTGCGCAACCGGCAAGGGCAATTGATCCGGCTCGACAGCGTGGCGGAATTCCGCGAGATCCTCGGGCCGGCGGTGATCGCGCGCTTCAATCTGGAGTACTCGTCGACGTTCTACAACGTTCCGGCGATAGCGCTCGGCGCGGCGGTGGAAAAAGTGCGGGAAGCCTCCCGTGATCTGCCGCCGGGCTACCGCGTGCAGTTCATCGGTGAAGCGTTGGAGCTGGAGAAGACGCAGAGCGCGATGACGTTCGCGTTCACCGTGGGCACGATTCTTCTGTTCATGGTGCTCGCGAGCCAGTTCAATTCCTTCCGCCAACCACTGGTGATCATGCTGGCGTTGCCACTGGCAATCGTCGGTGGCGTGTTCGCACTATGGCTGTCCAAGCCGGCGGCGGATCTGCTCGCCACCTTCGGCATCGCCTCGAACGCTCACTCGCTCAATGCCTACTCGATGATCGGCTTGACGCTGCTGATCGGGCTGGTCGCGAAGAACTCGATCCTGCTGGTCGATCTCACCAATCAGCGGCGCCAGGAAGGCATGAGTGTCGTCGACGCACTGCGCGACGCCTGTCCGATCCGCTTGCGACCGGTCTTGATGACCTCGTTGACGATCATCCTCGCGCTTGCACCCGCGGCACTTGGCTACGGGTCGGGATCGGAGACCAACGGACCGCTGGCGGTGGCGGTGATCGGCGGCATGATCACCTCGACCTTGCTCACGCTGGTGGTCATCCCGGCCGCGTACTCGCTGGTGGAGACCGGCGATCTGTGGCACCCGTTCCGTCGCGCGCAAACCGCTATCGCGCGCCCCGGCGAACCTGCCGCTGCGCCGCGCATGAAAGAGAAGTGATCAATCCGCAGTAGGGAGCTCGCCGTTGAGAGCCCGCAGTCGTCGGCCCGCAGCATCAGCCCGAAATAGTCAGCCCGTCACCTGCGGCCCGCTCGCACCTCTGCGCGCGGTCGCGTTGGCCTGCGACGCCATACCAGTCGCGCACCGAGCAGCAATGCGAGGACCGAAGCGTAGATTGCAGGCTGCGTGATGTCGCGTTTGACCAGCCACCAATAGTGGATGAGACCGCACACCGCCACGGCATAGACCAGGCGGTGCAGTCGCTGCCATTGCCTGCCGCCCAACTGGCGCACCATTGCGTTGCTAGAGGTGATCGCAAGCGGCGTCATGAGCACGAAAGCGCTGAATCCGATCGTGATGAACGGCCGCTTGATGATGTCCTTCACGATCGCGGCCGGATCGAAGAACTGGTCCAGCCACAGATAGGTGATCAGGTGCAGCGTTGCGTAGAAGAAGGCGAACAAGCCGAGCATCCGACGCAATCGAATGAGCCAGTGCCAGCCGCTCAGGTGACGTATCGGCGTGACCGCGAGCGTGGCAAGCAGGAACACCAGCGTCCAGGTGCCGGTGGAACGCGTGATCAGCTCGATCGGGTTCACGCCCAGCCAATCGAGTGGCACGCCCAGCAGCAGCCGCGCCAGCGGCAGGAGCGACACCGTGAAGACGACGACCTTGATCCGCCGCAGCGCGCCCTCGCCTGGCCTCATGCGCGATCAGAAGAACTTCTTCAGGTCCATCCCGGCGTACATCGACGCAACGTGCTCGCCGTAGCCGTTGAACATCAGCGTCTTGCGTTTGGCGAACTCGCCGATGCGCCGTTCGGTCGCCTGACTCCAGCGCGGATGATCGACGTTCGGATTGACGTTTGAATAGAAGCCGTATTCGTGCGGCGCGACGCGCTCCCAGCTGATCTTCGGCTGCTGCTCCACGAAGCGGATCTTGACGATCGACTTGCTGCTCTTGAATCCGTACTTCCACGGCACCATCAGGCGGACCGGTGCGCCGTTCTGTTTGGGCAGGATCTGCCCGTACAACCCGACGGCAAGGATCGTCAGTGGATGCATGGCCTCATCCATGCGCAGGCCCTCGAAGTACGGCCAGGGCAACACCGGCATGTGCACACCATGCATCGTATCGGGCTGCACTGCGCTCACGAACTCGACGAACTTCGCGTTCCCCGTCGGTTCGACCAGCTTGACGAGCTTGTTGAGCTCGAAGCCGATCCAAGGAATGACCATCGACCAGCCTTCCACGCAGCGCAGGCGGTAGACGCGTTCCTCGAGCGGAAATTTGAGCAGCTCCTCGATCGCGAACGTGCGGGGCTTGGCGACCTCGCCTTCGACGGCGATGGTCCAGGGTCGGGTGCGCAGCTTGTGCGCGAATTCGGCCGGGTCGGTCTTGTCGGTGCCGAACTCGTAGAAGTTGTTGTAGGTGGTGACCTCCTTCAACGAGTTCTGCTTCTCCTTGGTGCTGAGCGCGCTGCGGGTGAACTGCTCGATCTTGTCTGCGGCCTGTTGCGCACCAGCGTCCAGCGTCGTCAGCCCGCTCATGCCTGCAGCCCCTGCGGCAAGGTGCTTCAGGAACATGCGTCGATCGCGATAAAGCGATGCGTTGGTGATTTCCGATGGCGCGATATCAGCGGGTTTGCGAATCAGCATGGTCCACTCTGGTTGACTCAAGAACAGGTGTCATTCAACGCTCGACCACGCGCCACAGGTCGTCAACGCCCTGACCTCGATACTCGCCGGGCGCGCGATCGAGCGCATAGCGGTATAGAGGTACGCCGCGATACACCCACTGCCGCTCGCTGTCGCCGCGCTGAATCAGCGCGAAGTCGCCGATGCGACGGGCGCCGGGTGCCGCGAGATACGGCCGCCATGTCTCGACGCATTGATCGACACACATGCTGACCCGGCTGTAGGCGACGTCGCGATCGAAACGGTACAGCGCAAAGCCGCTGCGGTCAGTCAGGTAGGGCCCGGTAAAAGAGCCTGGGGCATCAAGCCTCCCCAACCAGCCGCAGGCCGTCAGCACCATGCACGCTCCAACAACAGTCAATCGGCCGAGCATGGGATCCGGCGCAAGGGCACGCGAGGAGGCTAGAGCTGACCGTAGGAATGCAGGCCGGACAGGAAGATGTTGACGCCCAGGAATGCGAACGTGGTGACGATGAGTCCGATGAACGCCCACCACGCCAGCACCGGGCCGCGCAGACCCGCCACCATACGCATGTGCAGCCAAGCAGCATAGTTGAGCCAGACGATCAGCGCCCAGGTTTCCTTGGGGTCCCACTGCCAGTAGGTGCCCCACGCTTCAGCCGCCCACAACGCACCCAGGATCGTGGCAACCGTGAAGAAGCCGAAGCCCACGGCGATCGACTTGTACATCACCTCGTCGAGCAGTTGCAGCGAAGGCAGACGCGCCGCGACGAACGGCCGCATCGCCGAGATCGCACCGACGATCACCACCAGCACCACGAAGAACGTGAGCCAGAACCGCGACGGACCGCCTTTGCCCAGCAGCATCGGCAGCACGAAGAACAGCACTGCGATGCCAGCCAGGCCTCCAAGGGCCCAGGCCGGTCGATGATCACCCTTGACCACGTAGGCGAAAGCGAGCATTGCCGCCAACGCGAAACAACCATAACCGATGAAGTTCGCCGGCACGTGGATCTTCATCCACCACGATTGCAGTGCTGGCACCAGCGGCTGGATTTCATGCGCACCGCGATCGAACGTGTACCACAGCAGGAAGCACACCGCGGCGCTGATCACCAGAAGCACGAACGCCCCCATCGATTTGGCGCGATGCTTCTCCTCGTAATACAAATAGAACAGCGCGGTGATCAGACAGAACAGCACGAACACTTCATACAGATTGCTGACCGGAATGTGGCCGACATCGGTGCCGACCAGGTACGACTCGTACCAGCGCGCGAGCATCCCCGCAGTGCCCATGACCACGGCGGCCCAGGTAAGGCCGGTTGCGACCTGCCCGGCGAAATGCACCGAGCCTTCACGCGTATGCACGATCGACCACCAATAGCAGACCGTGGCAGCGAAAAACAGCGTGCACATCCACAGGATCGCCGTCTGGCTCGACAGGAAGTACTTCAGCAGGAATGCCTTGTCCGCGCGTCCAAGCTCGCCTCCGTACGCGCCGATCGCCAGCAGCGCCAGAACGCTCACGCCGACTACCAGATTTCGCATCGGTTGCCACTGCCAGCCCAGAACGATGAACACGACGGCGGCAGCCATGAGGATCACGCGTTCGTAGCCGTCCATATAGGCGGCATAAGTGCGAAGGCCGTACACCGCGCCCGCGATCAGGAGCACTGCGTAGACCCAATCGAACCAAGAGCGGGATCGGAACCAGGGGCGGGACAACTCTTGGGTGAGTTCCATCGAATGCTCCTCGTGGGCTACTGCGAGGCTGGAGCCCCGGCCAGCGTGCGCAGGCCCGCCTGATGCTGGGCGAACTCGCGATCGAGATCAATCGTGCGCCGGTTGCTTGCCATCGCGACCAGCATCGTGCCGTCGTTGCGGACAAAGGCCCAAACGCGCCGCTCGCGGATGTACAGCATGGCGAAGATCCCCAGCACCAGCGCGAGACAGCCCAAGTACACGATATTTCGGCCCGGGGAGCGCGTCAATTGAAAGACGCTCGCCTTGACCTCGTCGTACGTCAGCAGTTGCACATAAAGCGGGACGCCGTACATAAAGCTGTCGGAGATGGCGTTGAGCGCGTCCTGCACGAAACGCGCACGCTCCACGCTTGGTTCCAGGCGCGGCTTGCCGGCCTGCTCGCGCCCAATCTGCCAGGCCTCCCACGCGGCGCCCTGCAGCAGCCGCAGATAGATATCGGCAGCCTTGTCGCGCTCGGCTTCGGGGACGGCCTTTTCGAGGAACTCAGCCACCGAGCGCATGCCGCGCACGTTGAAGGTATCCAACACCCGCTTCACGGTTTCTTCGAGCCGGTCGCGCGTACCCTGGGTCATCGCCGAGTCAGTACTGGCTCCTGCGGCGAAGCGCTGCCCGATCGCGGCGAATGACTCGCGATCCAACATGACGGCGCGCAATTCCAGAAACCCGTCGAACGTCGTGTCTTCATCCAGCGGCAGACGCAAATAGCGGAACGGCTCATTCGGCGTCTCGCGCATGCCTGAGACGAAATACCAGCGACCATCGATCTGCACCGGCAGCATGTAGTTGGTGTACTCGCGCGCCTGACCGGCAGGATCGCGCAGCTTGTACTGAAAGCTCGGCCCGACGTTGCGCAGGTTCTTGGCACGATCGGGTCGCGCACCCGCGCCCATCTCGTTGCCCAGCCGCTCGAGGATCGATGGGCTGGGCGCGGGAGCGTCCGACTCGCCCGAGGCATTGCTCATGTTCTCGATGTTGAAGGGCCGAAATCCGCTGAACTCGACCGCGTACTCGGTATTCAGGTAACGGATCTTCAGGCTCTCACCGACACGCCCTTCGAGCAGTAGAGGGTTCAACCCGCCGCGATGCAGATCGGTGGCACGCAGATTGAGCTTGGTACCGCCGTCGTCGAAGCTCGCTTGATAGACCGCGACGCCGCGATAGATCAGAGGATGGTTCACCTCGATGCGGTGATCGAAGGTGTGACCGGTCTGCTTGTCGCGAACCGTGACCTCGCTTGCGAAGAGCTTCGGCTGGCCGGTGCTGTAGTGCTCGATCAGGAAGCGCTTGAGTTCGATCGCGAACGGCAAGTCCTGGATGAGCACACCGTCGGCCAGGGTCAACACCGCGATATCGCTCGAACCGCCCTCGGCGACCAGCATGTTGCCGCGGAAACTCCAGTTGTCGGTATCGAGCCGCCCTTGCGGCGGAATCGCATCGCGACTCACGTTGCCGCGTAACAGGGTCTTTTCGCCGAGCGCGAGCTTGAGTCGCAGCGACAGTTCGCTGTCGAGCAGACCGCCGACGCAGATCACCACGATGCCGGCGTGCGCCAGGATGTAACCCAGCCTGCGCGTTCCGCCCGCCTTGGCTGCGATCAGCGTCCCGGTCTCGCCGGTGCGCGCACGTACCGCAAAGCGCTGCCCGTGCAAGTACGCACTGGTGCGCTCCACCAGCGCCGCCGCGGGCGTGCTCGATTGCCATTCGTCGCGGTGGCTGAAGTTGCGCAGCGCCTGTTCACGGACGTCGTCGCGATACGCACGCATCTCGCGCAGCATCTTGGGCGAGTTGCGCCAGATGCACACCGAAGTCGACATCACCAGGAACGCGAGGATCAACAGGAACCAGCTCGCGTTGTAGACGCTGAACAGCCCCAAGCGCTCGAACAGCGGAAACCAGAACGGACCGAACTGATTCAGGTAGCTGGAGTACGGCTCGTTCTGCTTGAGCACCGTGCCCAGCATCGAGGCGATGGCGATGATGGTGAGCAGGCTGATCGCAAACCGCATTGACGCGAACAGCTCGAGGAGCGAATGCCTGCGGGATGCCATCTGCCGGAGAGTGGAGAAATGCCCGTCGCGGGTTGAAAAGCTGGAGGGGTGAAAAACAAACGGGCGACCCAAGCTGTGAGGGTCACCCGTCTTGACTGGTCGCCAGGCCGAAAGTTTCTTCCGGCGCTCGGCTACGCTGACCGCTTATCGCAGGCCCGCGATGAAATCGGATACGGCGAGAATTTCCTTGTCGGACATGCGTGCGGCGATCGTTCGCATCAAGCGATTGGGATCGTTCGCCCGCTCGCCGGAGCGCCACGCCTTCATCTGCGCCTCGGTGTATTCGGCGTGCTGACCGGCGAGCCGCGGATACTGCGCGGGCATGCCGGCGCCCGTCACGCCGTGGCAACCGGCACAGGCGGGAACGCTCTTCTCGGGGATTCCCCCGCGATAGATCTGTTGGCCCAGCGCGACCAGATC
Source organism: uncultured beta proteobacterium (assembly GCA_902825905.1). Lineage (GTDB taxonomy): Bacteria > Pseudomonadota > Gammaproteobacteria > Burkholderiales > SG8-39 > CADEDU01. Next base: position 22,044 of record CADECO010000007.1, on the reverse strand, counting down.
CTTGTTGCGCGCGTTGCGCGGCTTGGCGCTCTGCGCAGCATAGTAGGCTGCGAGATTGTGCATGTCCTGCTCGCTCAGATTGGCCACCATCGGCGCCATCACGGCGTTGCCGCGATCGGCCTTGCCTGACGCAGGCGCCTTGAAGTTCTTGAGCTGCTTGTGCAGATACTCCGGAACCTGTCCGGCCAGGATCGGATTCTGCGCGATGGTGCTGTTGCCGTCGGCAGCATGGCAGGCGGCACAGACTTGACCGGCGATCTGCTGACCCTTGGCGATGTCCGCCTTGGCCTGCGCCCAAGCAGTGGCACTGATCGTGGTGGTCGAGACGGCAACGGCGAACGCGATCGCCAGGCGAAACCTCATCTTGAATCTCCCCAGAGCGGAAGCTGATCGGGACTTGATCTTGATTGGTGTGAAGCTTGGGTATGAAGCTTGGGCGTGAACCGGCGCAATGCGCGATTCGCCCGGCGACCGCGCTGACGGCGAGATTCACGCACGACCCAGCGCCATCACGACAGCATGCTATTGTAACGAAAGCGTGTCGCCCTCGCTATGCGCTTGCGCGTATGTCCTTGTTCCGTAAGCTCGCTTTCGTCCAATCCGCCCACCATCTGCGCGATCTGCCCCGACCAGGAGATCCGGAGATCGCGTTCGCCGGTCGTTCGAACGCAGGCAAGTCGAGCGCAATCAACACGCTAGCCGGGCGCCGACGCCTGGCGTTCGTCAGCAAGACCCCGGGTCGAACCCAGCAGATCAACTTCTTCCGTTTTGATCAGGCGCTCCTGGTCGATTTGCCGGGCTACGGCTATGCCAAGGTGCCCCAGGCGATCCGGTCCCACTGGCAGGGTGTGCTGCCACGTTACCTGGGCGAGCGAAGCAGTTTGATCGGGATGGTGCTCATCATGGACATTCGCCATCCCATGACCGAACTCGATCAGGCCATGCTCGGCTGGTTTGGCCCGACCGGGCGTCCGATCCATGTGCTGCTGTCCAAGGCGGACAAGCTATCGGGGTCAGCCGCACGCGCGACACTTCGCAAGGTAGACACCGCGCTTCGCGCTCAAGCGTCCAACCAGTCGGTGCAACTGTTCTCGAGCTTGAGCGGCGCCGGGGTGGATGAGGTGGAGACAGTCATCGGCGGCTGGCTGGGCACGCAGACTGTGACGCCCTCCGGCGAACCCACTGCCGATCCGATGCCGAGCGATGCGGCGGCGTCGAACAAGATGGAGTCCCAGAACAAATCGGACGCCAGAGGGAAGAACCGCAGAGAAAAATCGGGAGCCAGAAAACAAAAAGCCCCGGGCTGAAGGGGAGAAGCCCGGGGTCAAAATGCCTTAATTTGCTTAAGGCACCCGCTCAGGGAGGAGAAGCGGGAGACGATCAACATCGCCCGTTTGTTTTGAGCGGGGTTTGCGAATAAGGTTCCCGACTGCCACGGAGTCGAATCGGGTTCGGATCGACCCGCACTGGACCTCTCCCCTCGCATGTTCACGGACACACTATGAAAGTACTGGGCAGCTTCCCGAACGTACGCATGCGCCGCATGCGCCGCGACGAGTTCTCGCGTCGCCTAATGCGTGAGCACATACTTTCCACGAACGACTTGATTTATCCCGTGTTCATTATCGAAGGCGAACGCCGGACCGAAGCAGTTCCGTCGATGCCGGGGATCGAGCGGTACACGCTGGATCGGCTTATGCCCGTGGCCGAGCAATGCCTGGAGCTCGGCGTGCCGGTCATGGCGCTGTTCCCGGCGATCGCACCGGATCTGAAGACCCCCGACGGACGGGAGGCGACGAACCCCAAAGGGTTGATCCCGCGCGTCGTGACCAAACTGAAGGACCGCTACCCGGAGCTCGGGATCATGACCGACGTCGCGCTCGATCCGTACACGTCGCATGGGCAGGACGGCGTGATCGACGAGACCGGCTATATCCTCAACGACGACACCCTCGCCATCCTGTCAAAGCAGGCACTTACTCAAGCCGAAGCGGGCGTGGACATAGTCGCCCCGTCGGACATGATGGACGGCCGCATCGGACGGATCCGCGAAGCCCTCGATGCCGAGCGCCACATTCACACCAAGATCATGGCGTACTCGGCCAAGTACGCCTCGGGCTTCTACGGTCCCTTTCGCGACGCGGTCGGTTCGGCCTCTAACCTGGGCAAGAGCAACAAGTTCACCTACCAGATGGACCCGGCCAACACCGACGAGGCGCTGTGGGAGGTTGGCCTCGATCTACAGGAGGGCGCCGACATGGTGATGGTGAAGCCGGGCATGCCCTATCTGGACATCGTTCGACGGGTCAAAGACGAGTTCAAGGCGCCGACGTTCGTGTATCAGGTGAGCGGCGAGTACGCGATGCTGAAGGCTGCGTTCCAGCACGGTTGGCTCGAGGAAAAGAAATGCATGCTCGAGGCGCTGCTCGCATTCAAGCGCGCCGGTGCCGACGGCATCCTCACCTATTTCGCGCTGGACGCCGCCAAGGCGATCCGGGCCGGCGGCTGAAGAAAATCCACCGTCTCATTGAAGGATGGCTGCACGCGCCGAACCGGCCGCGAGACGCATGCGACGCTAAACGTCGCCGGCGTTACTGAGCCGCCTCGAACCGCATCTCGCGCACACGCTGATCGAACACGTAGCCGCGCCGATCGACGAAATGCACCCGCACCGGCAGGAAGCCGCGCTGCGGGTCGACCCACACGTCGACGTGGTCAGCGTCGTCGTCCTTGCGGCGCACGTGCAGGGCCGTGAGCTCACCCATGGGCGTATCGATCCGCTCCTCGCCGATGAACTGGAACAGGTACTCCCCGAACTTGCGGCTGGAAGCGACGTTGAGCGTCTTCATCTCCGGCAGGGGCTGCATGTAGTAGATCTGGTGCAGCATCGAAATAGGGTCTTGCGTACCCGGCAACAGGTTCGCGTTGCGCCGCTCGTTGCGCCATTGGAACGCGACCTTGCGCGACTCCCAATCGAACTGGGCCGTCTCGCCGCGATCGGGACGGCCGCGCTGCACGAAATACTCTGAAGGCACCAGCCCGTTGGGTCCGATCGCGCCCCAGCTGCGCTGCACGTACTGCCCGCCATAGAGCACCGAGAACAAGCCGGTCGCCTCGACCACCGTCTCGGCGAAATAGCGCTCACCGTCATAGTTCCATTGATGCGTCACCCGGCCGACCCGCATCGGGTTCTCGCCGTAGCTCAGGTCGTACACGAGCGTGGCGGTCTTAAGCGGATGGCGCGCAGGTGGAACAGCCTTTACCGGCTCTGCAGGGCCCACATCGCTGGGAGCAGCCGCTTGAGCTGAAGCGCTGGGATCCGGAGCGGTCGTCGGCTCAGGCGTCGTTGCGCCAAGCCCCGGACTCGGCGCTGCGGTCGCATCGGTCGCAACCTCCTGCGGGACGATCTCCTCTTCGACCTGCGCGGTCACTGGAGGCGTGGGATCAGGCAAGGAGATCGGAGGTGTGACCGGCTGCGCAGCGGGCTTGGGGCGAGCGGGACGAGGATTGGGGCGAGCACTTTGGGAATGCTGCGGCTTGGGCTTGGCGACGGGTGCCGGTGCCGCAGGCTTGAGCACTTCGGGCGCAACCACGGGCGCCGGCGCAGCGGCCGCCTGCACGATGCGCGCTTCGAGCGGCCGGGGGAGCGCCGTCTCGCGCGCACCGAACTCGAAGCGCGGCACACCGAACAGGAGCGCCGCGTGCACGGCGATCGACAACGCAAAGGCGAGCCCCCACGCGGATACGATCCGTGCAGGCCGGCCTGGCGAATGCGTTGCGTCGGGTTTATCCATCAGCGTGGTGCGGTGGCTTCGTGGTGCTCCAGTCCGGATCAGATTCACGCCGTCCTTGACCATGGCAAGGTTACGGGAGCCTGATCCCGGCGATTAACGCATCATCGCGCAAGTGGACAACATTGGGATGACCGATCGCTGCGGCAAGTTCCCGACGGTCCCGCTATAAATGAATCTCTACGCCTCGCTGGTCCAAATCTTCGTCAACGAGCCCATGCGCGGGCTGGCGGTCGCCTTCGTGTTCGTCGTGATCGCGGTGATCGAGCGGCGGCTGGCCGATCGCGTCCCCACCGTCAAACCGTGGGTGCACCTGGTGCCGGCCGCAGGGTGGATGCTGTTTGCCCTCAACGAGCAGGAAACCCGCACCACGGGTGCGAACATCCGCCTGGATCTCGTCTTCACCTTTCCGCTGCTCGGACTGGTGTCTCTGGTGAGTCTCTACGCGTTCGCGATGAACGTGCGCCGTGCCTGGCGGCGCGCCGGCTCCGTCGACACCGGTCAGGGCTGAGGACGGATCGTCGGCCGGTCGCTCACCACCTGACCATCGACCAGCTCGATCGTCCGATCGCAACGGGCCGCCAGTCGCGGGTCATGGGTGACGATCAGAAACGCCGTGCCGAAGCGCTCATTGAAGCGCCGCATCAGCGCGAAGACGTCGTCCGCCGTCTTGGTGTCGAGATTGCCGGTGGGCTCATCGGCGAGCACCAGCGGGGCGCGCATCGCGAGCGACCGCGCGATCGCGACGCGCTGCTGCATGCCGCCCGACAATTCCGCGGGCTTTTTGCCGAGCGCCTGCTCGAGCCCTACTTCGACCAGCAACTCGCGCGCGCGTGACTGCATCTCCGCGTCGCGCCGGCCACGTTCGATCATCATCGGCATCATCACGTTCTCCAGCGCGGTGAACGCCGGAATCAGATGGTGGAACTGGAACACGAAGCCGATGGCGCGGCCGCGCAGCGCGGTGATGCCGGCGTCGTCGAGCGTAGTGGTCTCCTCGCCACGAACGCGCACCGATCCCGACGTCGGTCGCTCCAGCAGCCCGATGACGTTGAGCAGGGTGCTCTTGCCCGAGCCCGACGGACCGATCAGCGCGGCGAACTCGGCCACCTGCAAAGTGAAGCCGATGCCGTGCAGGACCTCGGTCTCGATCGGTGTGCCGACGTTGTAGCGCTTGCGTACGTCGTCGAGCTTGAGGATCGGCTCAGTCAAGATTCGGATCCGTGCGCGGCTACCCCTGCCTGATCGCAGCCACCGGATCGAGCCTGGCCGCGCGACGCGCCGGTGCGATCGCAGCCAGCACGCCGACGAGCAGCGCCACGCCGATGGCACCGAGATACGTCGATAGTGCGAGCTCGGGGGTGAAGAGCTGCGAGCCGTCGGCATTGCGCAGGGCGTTCGAGAGCACGTACGCGATCACCGAGCCGAGCACCGATCCAAGCACGGCACCGGCCAGGCCGACGATCGCGCCTTGAATCAGGAACACCTGCAGGATCGAACCGCTCGAAGCGCCCATCGCGCGCAGGATGCCGATCTCCTTCTGCTTCTGCACCACCGATACCACCAGCACGCTGGCGATCCCTAACGCCACGATCAACACGACGAATCCGCGGATCACGCGCGTGGTCATGTTCTGGTTGTCGAACGCGGCCAGCACCTGCGCGTTGGTGGCCATCCAGCTTTCCGCATTCAGGTTGGTCGCGCGTCCGATCGTCTGCGCGATCCGCTCGGCCTGAAAGATCTCGTTGACGACCAGATCGATGTTGGTGACCCCGCCGGGCAGGCCGAGCATGCTCTGCGCCTGTCGCTGCGATACGAACACCCAGCGCCGGTTCAGATCGCGCGAACCGATGTCGAACAAGCCGGCGATCGTGACCGTCTCGTTGCCGCCTTCGGCCGTGGTGAGCCGGATTCGATCGCCGACGGTCACGCCCAGATCGCGCGCGAGTTCCACGCCGATGACCGCGTCGCTCGCCACCACCCGAAACTGCCCCTGCACGATGTAGCGATCGATGCCGATGACGCGCAGATAGCGATCGGGAACCACGCCCAACAGCGCGACCGATTTCGTTGCAGCACCGCGCGCGGCGAATCCCGAACCCGATACGGTCGGCGACACCGCCACCACGCCGGGCGTGCGCTCGATGATGCCCAGCGCGCTCTCCCACTGATCGATCGAGCGCAGTCGCTGTGCACGCTTCTCGATCCGCGCGGCGACCGATTCGGCGTCGCGATCGAGCACCAGACGAGTGTCTTCCTCGGCTGGCTTCACGACGATGTGCGCCTGCACGCCCAGCACGCGCGCGGTGAGGTTGCCCTGCAGTCCGCCGATGAGTTCGGTGATGGTCATGATCACCGCGACGCCCGCGGTCACCCCGAGAATGATCAGCGCCGTCTGAAATCGGCCCTCGCGCAGGAACCGCAACGCGAGAATCCATTCGGTGGGCATCAGCGAATGATCTCCTGCGCCTTGAGCGCGGCCTTGGGCTGCGCCGATGCGAGCACCGGCCGCACCCGCGCCTGGGGCAACAGCGTCGCGCTCGGCGACACGATCAACTCGTCGGGCTCGACGCCTGCGGCGATCTGCGTGCGGCCCGCGCCGCGCAGGCCAAGCTTCACCGGCTGACGGTGGGTCTGGCCGTCGCGCACCACCATCAACCACGGCGCACTCGACGTGGGCTCGCGAATCAGATCGCTCGCGACGGTCACCGCGTTCTGCACGCGCGCGGCTTCGATCTCGATCGACACCGTCATGTCCGGCCGCAGGAACGCGGGCGGCTCGGGCACCACGAGTTTCACTTCGACACTGCCGCGCTGCGCATCGACGCCCGGCGCGATGTAGAAAATGCGCGCGACAAACGACTGACCGGGAAACGCATCGGCCACTCCGCGTGCAGCCTGCGCCATGCGCAGCAATGCGAGGTTCTTCTCGTCGACCTGCAATACCACTTGCGTGTCGCCGTCGCCAGCCACTTCGAACAGCGTCTTGCCGGCGGCCACGACATCGCCCGGGTCGACATCGCGGCGAAGCACCACGCCGGCGAGCGGCGTCCTGATGGCGGCATTGTCCAGGCGCGCCTGCGCGGCCTCCAACGCCGCGCGCGCCTGGTCGCGCCGCGTCACTGCCAACGCGAAATCGGATCCCTGCGGTCGATTGGTCTGCGCCTGACTGAGCGCCGTTTCGCGCGCGGCGCGGGCCAGCGCAAAGTTGCGCTCGGCTTCTTCGACCTTGGCCGGGCTGAAGAAGCCCTTCTCCGCGAGGCGCTTGGTGCGCTCGAGCTCGTCGCGCGTCCAGACGAAATTCGCTTCGGCCTGACGCAGCGCCTGATCCGCGACCGGCACCGCCAGCTTGCCCAACTGCGCGATTCGAGCGTCGGCCTCGACCAGCGCCGCGCGCGCTTGCGCAGCCGCCGCACGCTGCTCGTCGTCCTTCAGATTCGCCAGCACCGTGCCGGCAGCGACACGCTCGCCCTCACGCGCGTTGACCTTGGCCACCGTCCCGACCGCCACCGCGCCCAATTCGATGCGGGCCGGCGTGATGACGCGACCGGTGGCGACGACGGTCTGCACCAGATCTTCGCGCTTGACCGGGCTTACCTCGACCTTGGGTCCCAGGGCGCGCTGCACGCCGAGATAGGCGAGCCCGAAGGCAACCAGCAGCAGCGGTATCAGCAGCGTCGGATTCTTCAGAATCGTGCGCATGGTCGCCCACGGTCAACGCCGGCCAACGCAGCGCCGGCGCAGCGCGCGTCAGCGGATGAACTGGTCGACGTAGCCCGCACCCAACCCGACCGCTGCGTAGTGCGCACGGGCTTTCTCGATGCGCGTGAAAACATCATCGTAGCCGGTGGTGTTGCCGTGCGGGTCGACATAGATCAAGGCGCCATTGACCTGGAACAGCGTGATCATCTCGGTGCAGCCCTCGGGCACCACCAGCGTGTGCGTCTCGCCGGGCGGCTCGAAGATGTAGCTGCCTTGCTCGGCGACCCAGTCGTGTTCGAGATAGTGCCAGCGACCTTTGATGACGTAGGCGTGCACGCTGCCCGAATGGCGGTGCCGTGCGATCACGCCGGCGCGGGTCACACGCATCATGTGGGTGTACTGACCCAGCGTCACGTTGAACTGCAGCGGCCGCACCCACGAGATGTCGCTCAACGGCACCCACAATTTGTCGTCCGCTGCAGGAATCGCCGGCAGCACGACCTGATCGGGCCGCATGTCGGGCGGTTGCGGGCGCTGATACGGAATGCGCTCGGTGCCCGATGTCGCGTTGAGCGCGGGCACATCGACGGGTTTGTTCATGGCGCAGCCTGAGGGGTGACGGAGGCATCGATCATAACAACGCCGCTGCGGCGCAGCCGGCCGCGCCTCAGACGATCAGCGCGCGTCGAGCAGATCGAGCGTTTTGAGGAAGCGCTCGGCAGGCTGATAGCCGATGACGCGCAACCCTTCGATCTCGCGCCCGCCCTTGTCGAAGAAGACGATGCCCGGCGGCCCGAACAGCTTGAAGCGCTTGAGCAGCGCCTTGTCGTCGGCATCGTTGGCGGTGACATCGACCTGCAGCAGCGTGAGCTCGCCCAGGCGCGCACGCACCTTCTCATCGGCGAAGGTGAAGCGTTCCATTTCCTTGCACGACACGCACCAGTCGGCATAGAAGTCGAGCATCACCGGCCGGTTGGCCGACGCAAGACGCGTCTCGAGCTCGGCGAGGTTGCGCACACGCTCGAACTTCACCTCGGCGTGCGCAGGCGCGGAGCCCGAACGCAACGCGGCCAGCGGCTGCAACGGATCGCGTGAACCGGCGGCAGCACCGATCGCCAGCACCACACCCCATACCAGCGCCAGTACGCCCACCGCCTTGCCCAAGCGCGCGTAGCCGGAGGCGCCATCGGGCAGTCGGTCGATCGCGTGGAGGAACACCGCAACGCCGATGGCCAGCGCCGCCCACAACAGCAGCACGACCTGCTCCGGCAACACCGGCGAGACGATCCAGATCGCCACCGCCAGCAGTAGCACGCCGAAGAACTTCTTCACGCCCTCCATCCACGCGCCCGCCTTCGGCAGCAACGCGCCTTCGAACGTGCCGACCAGAATCAGCGGCACGCCCATCCCCAACGCCAACGCGAACAGCGCGGTGCCGCCGAGCGCGATGTCGCGCGTCTGGCTGATGTAGAGCAGCGCGCCGGCCAGTGGCGCAGCCACACACGGACTCACGATGGCCGCCGAGAGCGCACCCATTGCAGCCACGCTGGTGATCTTGCCGCCTTGCAGCCGATTGGCGGTGTCATTCATTTTCGAGCCGATATTCTGCGGCAGCTGCAACTCGTAGAGCCCGAACATCGACAGCGACAGCACCACGAAGATCAGCGCGAACACGCCCAACACCCAGGCGTTCTGCAGCGCCGCCGAGAGCAGCGAGCCCGACAACGCAGCAGCGATGCCGATTGCGGTGTACGTGATCGCGACCCCGAGGACGTACGTGACCGAAAGAATGAAACCACGCTGCCGGCTCACAGCGTCCCCGCTGCCGGCGATGATGCCCGACAGGATCGGAATCATCGGCAGTACACAGGGCGTGAACGTCAGCGCCAATCCGGCCAGGAAGAAGAAACCGACGACGCCCCAGAAACGCCCTTCGGACAGGATGCCTTGGTAGCGCGCCTCGTCGCTGGAGGCCGCGTTGGACGCGGCGCTGGATGAGGTGTCGGACGGAGCGTTAGTCGTGGCGCTGGTCGAGCCAGCCGCTGCAGCCGGCGTGGATGACTGCGAGGCGCCAAGGGGCATCGAGCTCGCGCCGCCACCACCAGCGCTGCTGGCGGCTGCCACGCGCAGTGCAGCCTCATGGGTGTACGGCGGATAACACACGCCGACGTCGGCACAGCCTTGCGAGGTGGCAAACAGCTTGATGCGCTCGGCGCTCGCCTCTTTCACCGGAAGGGTGAAGCGCAGCTCGCCGCGATAGGTTTCCACGTCGCCGAAGAACTCGTCCTTCTTGCTCTGGCCCGCCGGCAATTCGGCCGCGCCAAGCTGAGCACCGTCGGCCTTGAACGCGAACCGCTCACGGTAGAGGTAGTAGCCCTTGGCGATCTTGTAGGTGAGCTCGATGCGCTGATCGTCGAGCACGCGCGTGCGCAACGCGAACGCCTTGTCGGGTTCGAGCAGGTCGTCGTTGGCCTGGACAGGGCCGGCAAGCTGCAACGCCAGCAAGGGCAGCAGCAGTGCGCGAAGAACGATCGAGCGGAACATCATGGATGAGAGGTCGGCGGTCAGGTAGACGGGGTGCGTGGAGTGCGGAAGTGACGAAGGCTACGCAGCGTCGGGGCGGGTTTCCTGGCCCACCCAAGCGAGATACGCAGGCAGTCCGGCCCCCACTTCGACCGCGATGATTTCAGGGAGTTCGTACGGGTGCAGCGAGCGGATCGCCGACTCCAGGGCAGAGTACCGCTCGCGCGTGGTCTTCATCAACACCGGTATTTCGGTCGCCTCTTCTACGGCTCCCTGCCACCGATAGACGGACCGGCATGGCGCGAGGATGTTCACGCATGCGGCAGTCCGCGTTTCGATCACGTGTCGCGCCAGCCGCTCGGCGCTTGCCTGGTCGGGGAGGTTGGAAATCACCAGCAAGGCGCTCATCGGCGGCTTTCAGGGACTCGAACGATTAGTGGGGGTACGCCTTCGTGCACGGTCGGATAGCGCAGCGTCACGCCGAGCACCTGTTTCATCTTCGCATTGACCAGCCGCCGCGATTCGCGCATGAACGACCATAGCGCCGGCGTGATCCGCTCAGCGGCTTGTGTGCGCGAGACGCGTGGCGGGCGCGGCAGACCGGCACGATCTGCCACCAGATCGAACCATTGCCCCATCTTGATCTCGGTATCGTCGCTCGCGTTGTAGATGCCCGGACGGTCATCGCGCTCGATCGCGGTGAACACGATCGTAGCGAGATCGTCGGCGTGAACGTGATTGGTGTAGCCGTCATCCTCGTCGCGTAGGGCCGGCGTGCCGCGCCGCAGTCGTTCGAGCGGGAGCCGATCGGCGGCGTAGATGCCTGGCACGCGCAGGGTCGTCACCGTCACCCCCGCAGCACGACCGAACTCGAGCCATGCTCGTTCAGCGTCGACCCGCCGGCGCGCACGATCGGATTGCGGATTCACGTCCCGCGTTTCATCGACGAACGCACCGGAGCAATCGCCATACACGCCGCTGGTGCTGACGTACACGCAATGGCGTAACGCGTGAGGGGCGTGTGCTAGGATCGCGCCGCTTTTCGAGGCCTGGGCGCGCAGCACTTCGATCAGATTGCGTGAACGTGGATCGGTGGTACCCGAATCAGGCGGTGGTGCCAGGAACACGAGGCGATCGGCGCAGCCGACCAGTGGCGCCAGCGTCTGCGGATCATCGAGATCGCCACGCACGACTTCCACGCCCTCAAGCGCGGGCCGCTCGACGTCGGAGGCCGAACGCACCAGCGCGAGCACGTGGTAGCGCTGGCGCAGCGCTGGCAGCGCGCGCCGGGCCACATCTCCGCATCCGATGATCAGCAACCGTTCCATCTGCCCGTCTCCCAATGCATCGATCGTAACCGAGCACAGCCGCGCGATCGCCATCGCGCACTCGATCGGACCGATTCTCCGCCACCGCAGCCATAGAACACCATGACGCACCAGGTCACACTCAATCCCGCCGGCGCCAAGATCGAGGTCGCAGACGGCGACACCATTCTCAAGGCTTGCCTGGAGGCTGGCTTCAACATTCCCTACGGCTGTCGCAACGGGGCGTGCGGGTCATGCAAGGGCAAGCTGATCGCGGGCGAGATCGACTACGGCAACTACAGCGAAGCGGCGCTCTCGAAACTCGAGCGTGACAACGGCTATGCGCTGTTCTGCTGCGCCCGGCCGCTCAGCGACGCGGTGGTCGAGGCACGTGCCATCAGTGCCTCCAAGGACATCGTCATCAAGAAGCTGCCGTGCCGCGTGCACAAGATCGAGCGCGTCACCGACGACGTGGTGATCCTGTCGGTGAAGCTGCCAGCCAACGAGCGCTTGCAGTTTCTCGCCGGCCAGTACATCGACTTCCTGCTGCGTGACGGCGACCGGCGCAGCTTCTCGATGGCCAACGCACCGCACGATGACGAGTTCACGCAGTTGCACATCCGCCTGGTGGCCGGCGGCAAGTTCACCGAGCACGTGTTCAACGCGATGAAGGAGCGCGACATCCTGCGCTTCGAAGGACCGCTGGGCAGCTTCTTTCTGCGTGAAGACAGCACCAAGCCGATCGTGTTCGTGGCGAGCGGCACCGGCTTCGCGCCGATCAAATCGATCCTCGAGTACGCCTTCCGCAAGGGCATGAACAAGGAGCGGCCGATGACGCTGTACTGGGGCGGACGCCGGCCGAAGGATCTGTATCTGAACGCGCTGCCGCTGCAGTGGGCCGCCGAGCAGGCGAACTTCAGCTACGTGCCGGTGATTTCCGATGCGCTGCCCGAGGACAACTGGACCGGCCGCACCGGCTTCGTCCATCGAGCGGTGATGGAGGATGTTCCCGACCTGTCGGGGCATCAGGTGTACGCATGCGGCGTGCCGGTGATGGTCAATGCCGCGCGCGACGATTTCACGCAGCGCTGCGGCCTGCCGCTGGAGGAATTCTTCGCCGATTCCTTCACGACCACCGCAGACATCGCGGCTGCGCAACCTAAAGCGTGAG
>CADECO010000007.1:0-9450 GCA_902825905.1 uncultured beta proteobacterium | reverse complement strand
AGATCAGCGCCCTTCTCGGCGATCGTGATCGTGGCGGCATAGGTGTTGCCCGAGACGATCTGCGGCATGACCGACGCATCGATCACGCGCAGGGCCTCGATGCCTTTGACGCGCAGGTCAGGGTCGACCGGTGCCTGCGCGCCGCTGCCCATCGTGCACGAACTGACCGGGTGATAGACCGTCGTGCCGGTGCGGCGCGCGAACGCGAGAATCTCATCGTCGGTGCGCACGTCCGATCCGGGCCAGGTTTCGGCCTGCACGAATCGTGCGAGCGATGGCGCCTCGAACAGGCGGCGCACGAATTTGATCGCGGCGATCACCACCTGGCAGTCGCGTTCGTCGGCGAGGTAATTGGGCTGGATCTCCGGCGCGGCAAACGGATCGGCGGAAGTGATGCGCACGTGCCCGCGACTGAACGGCCGTACCTGGTAAGCGCCGCAGGTCATACCCGGCTCGCGCTCCAGTCCGGCCTGTCCGATCACCTTGCCGACCTCGGAGCTGGCCGGAATGAACAGGAGCTGAGTGTCGGGTCGGGTGGTCCCGGGGAGGACCGGCACGAAGCCGAATGCGTTCGAGGGCGCGGTGCTCAACAGGCCGCGCCTGGCGATCAGATAGCCCACCACTTCCATCATCAGTCGCAGCCCGTGCGAGCGCTCGTTCATCGTGCCGATCCCGTGCACGCGTTTGGCCACGCGCACCGAGTAGTGATCGGCGAGTTGGGCACCGACACCGGGTGAGGCGCGCACGACGGCGATGCCCATCCGCTGCAGCAACGCCGGATCACCCACGCCCGACAGCTGCAGCAACTGCGGCGTGTTCACCGCGCCGCCGGCGAGAATCACTTCGCGGTTCGCGTGGGCGATGCGCGTTGCGCCGTCGTGTCGATATTCGATGCCGATCGCCTTGCGGCCGTCGAACACTACCCGCGTCGCCTGCGCATGCGTGCGTACCGCAAGGTTGGCGCGCGCCATCGCCGGACGCAGATAGGCATCGGCCGCGCTCCAGCGCCGACCGTCTTTCATCAACTGCTGGTAGTAGCCGCACCCGGTCTGATCGCCGCGGTTGAAGTCGGGATTGACCTCGAAGCCGAGCGTCTGCATGGCGGCGAAGTAGGCATCCGACAGCGGATGCAGGATGCGTGGATCCTGCACCTGCAGCGGGCCATCGTGCCCTCGCACCGCCGGATCCCCGCCAACGCGCGTTTCCGCGCGCTTGAAGTACGGCAGCAAGTCATTCCAGCCCCAACCGCGTGCGCCGAGCGCGACCCAGTCCTCGTAGTCCTGCGCCTGACCACGCACGTACGCGTGTCCGTTGATCGAACTCGATCCACCAAGCACTTTGCCGCGCGGACAGGGGATCGCGCGGTTGTCTACGGTGGTGCTGGGCGCGTTGTTGTAGCCCCAGGTGATCTGCGGATCGAACATGGTGCGCGTGAAACCGGCAGGCACGCGGATCCACAGCTTGTCGTCGGCGCCGCCTGCTTCGAGGACCAGTACGCGATGCGCGCCCGAGGCGCTCAGCCGATTGGCGAGCACGCAACCGGCTGCGCCCGCGCCGACGACGATGTAGTCCCACTGCTCGGTGTCCGGGCGTGCGGTCATGGTCCCTCCCCCTTCTTGTGGATGCGGATCGACCCGGAATGCTAGCTCGCGGCCTGTTGGGCAGCCAATGAAGATGCGGCTGCCCCGTGCCGCGCCGGCGATGGCGCCGTTGGTGCGTCTAGCTCGGACGCCTGCTCACGAGCATCTCGTGCAGCTCGTAGCTCATGTACCCCAGGAACGCGCACAGGCCGAGGTACCACGCGCCGTAGTTGATACGCGTGGCGAGCGGCGTGTCGAAGTAGCGCGGCGGCGCGTCCGACTCGGTCTGCCCCTTGAAACTGCGCCACACGTGCGGCGCGGCCAGGAGCGCAACCAGGATCAGCATCGGACTGGGCCGGTACCAGAACAGCGCAACGAGAATCGGTACGCCCAGCCACCAGATGCGCGGCGAGAGGACGTTGGTGATCCGCCCGCCATCGAGCGGCAGCAGTGGCAGCAGATTGAACAGATTGAGCATGAACCCGGCGTAGGCCAGCGCCAGCCACAGCGAGCTGCCGGTCCAACGGGCGACGTAGTAACAGCCGATGGCCGCCAGAGTGCCCGCAACCGGTCCGGCGATGCCGATGTAGGCCTCGACTTCGGCGTTCATCGGCTGATCCTTCAATTCCACCCAGGCGCCCACGAACGGGATGAAGGTCGGCGCACCCACGTCGAGCCCACGCTGCTTCGCCGCGACGAAGTGGCCCATCTCGTGCACGAAGATGAGCCCGACGATGCCGACGGCGTACCACCAGCCGAACAACAGTGCATACGCTCCGACCGACAGGATCATCGTCCCGCCGGTCTTCAATACGAAGCCGAACTTGCCCAGCGCGAGCAGGCTCAGGATCGTCTTGATCATCGTGTGTTACCCATCGGTGAGCGTGGATCGAGCCTCGCTCGTGCGCCTCGGATCAAGCATGCACGAGCCGGCTGCCCGGCGCCACCCGGACGAGATCGTCACTGCTGCGCCTTGCGCCGCCCGGCGAACAGCTTGAACAGCAGCGCACCGGCACCGATGACCAGAAAGATGACGAGCTTCTTGGCCGCGAGCAATGCGGCGACAAGCTTGCCGAACAGGCCGAGCTTGGCTGCGGCGCCACCGGCGACCAGCGCAGTCAGCCCATAGGCGGCGACCTTGTCGGTCGAGGCATTGAAATCGGCGTAGCGCTTGCCTTCATTGAACGCGAGACCCTCGAGCAGCACTTCGGCGTGGCGCTTGTCCTTGGGCAGCGCGGCCAGATCGGTCACCAGATTCATGCTGACGTAGCCTTCGCGGCCGAGCGTGAGCGTATTGAAGTTGACGCCCTGTTCGGCGGCTCCTTGATCCGATCCCTTGTCACGCGACGAAATCGCCCAGACCACCTTGCGGGTCTGCGTGTCGTAGCGCGGCTTCTCGGCCCAGCCGGTGATCTCGATCTCGGACACACCCATTTCCTTGCGGCGCTTGTTGGACTCTTCGGTACCTTCGCGAACGTTCTTGATCAACTCGTCGGCGTTCCAGTCGCGCGCGTCGTCGTCCTTGATGTAGCCGGCGCCGTGGTAGCTCAGTACCGCGAACCAGTCGAGGTTGCCGCTCGATGGCGTGATCAATCCGATCGTGGTGTTCGACGGCGAATTGCCCATCGCCCGCAACAATTCGCGCGCCTGGTCGGGCCCGAGCACGGCGTAACCTTGCGGAATCTTCACGGTCGCCTGATCGAGCAGCTTGGCTTCGTGCGGACCGTCCTGGAGCTGGAATTTGGCGCGAATCTGATCGACTTGAACCTGAGCGTGTGCCGCAACGGCAGAACAAAGCAGCACGATCGCGATGAATGAATGCTGGAGGCGGATGGGCATCGGGATCCTTTCACGGGAGCGGCCGGCACCGGCTGGCCGGACAAACGAGCCTAGCACTCGGTCGCGTGCAGGCTGCATAGGCCAATTCGCGTATCGGGGCTGACGAGAGCGCTTTTCCGCCGGTGTTTCGAACGCGCTGCGACGAAAGCGGAAGAATGTCCGATGGAAGGCGGGCTTACCCGCTGACCATCACCTACTCGCCCAGATACGCGGCGCGCACCTTCGGGTCGGCGAGCAGCGTGCGCGAATCGCCCGAGAGCGTGATCAGTCCGCTCTCGAGGACATAGGCGCGGCTCGATGCCTGCAGCGCGAGATTGGCGTTCTGCTCCACCAGCAGGATCGTGACGCCTTCAGCGGCGACTGCCTGCACCGTCTCGAACACTTTCTGCACGATCACCGGTGCCAAGCCCATGCTCGGCTCGTCGAGCAGCAACAACTTGGGCCGGCACATGAGCGCCCGACCGATGGCGAGCATCTGCTGCTCACCACCCGACAGCGTGCCCGCGGTCTGCGCGCGACGCTCCTTCAGCCGCGGGAACAGGCCGTACACGCGATCGATATCGGCAGCGATCTGCGTGCGGTCATTGCGGATGTAAGCGCCCATGGTGAGGTTCTCGACCACGGTGAGCTGCGGAAACACGCCGCGCCCTTCGGGCACCATCGCCAGACCTTTGTGCACCAGAGCGAACGAAGACGATCCGGTGATGTTCTCGCCGGCAAAACGGATCGTGCCCGCAGCCGGTGCAAGCAGACCGGTGATCGCACGCAGCGTCGTGGTCTTGCCCGCACCATTGGCGCCGATCAGCGTGACGGTTTCGCCGGCGCGCACATCGAACGCGATGCCCTTGATCGCGCGAATGCCGCCATAGGCCACCTCCAGGTTGCTCACCGAGAGCAGCGGCGTCACCTCGTGCGCAGGCGCTGTGCTGTTCGCGGCCGGAGCGTTCACTATTGCCGCGCTCACGATGCAGCGCCGCTGCCGGCCGCGGTGCCCAGGTACGCCTCGATCACCTTGGGATCGCGCCGCACCTCATCGGGCACACCGCGCGCGATCGGCCGGCCGTAGTCGAGCACCAGGATGCGCTCGCACAAACCCATCACCAGCTTCACGTCGTGCTCGATCAGTAGCACGGTCACGCCGTCGGCACGTATGCGCTTGATCAACTCGCCCAGCGCGACTTTCTCGGTCGCGTTCATGCCCGCGGCAGGCTCATCGAGGGCGAGCAGCTTGGGTTCGGTAGCCAGCGCACGGGCGATCTCTAGCCGGCGTTGCTCACCATAGGGCAGGCTCTTGGCCATGTCGTTGGCGCGCGGCGCCAGCCCCACATAGTCGAGCAGCTCGTGCGCGCGCTGCTCGATTGCCGATTCCTCCGCGCGCGTGGCGCGCGTCTTGAGCACTGCGCCGAACACTCCGGCGCGCGTGCGCACGTGCCGGCCGATCATCACGTTCTCGAGCACCGACAGATTCGCGAACAGGCGGATGTTCTGGAAGGTGCGCGCCACCCCGCGCGCGCAGACCCGATCGGGCGCCAGCCCGCCCAGCGATGCACCATCGAAAGTGATCGATCCGCCATCGGGCCAATAGATCCCGGTGAGCACGTTGAACAACGTGGTCTTGCCCGCGCCGTTGGGTCCGATCAGACCGAAGATCTCGCCGGCATTGATATCGAACGACACGCGCTCCAGCGCCTGCACGCCACCGAAGCGCTTGGCGATCGCCTGGCAGACCAGCAGGCTCACCGTACCGCTCCGTT
Organism: uncultured beta proteobacterium; assembly: GCA_902825905.1. Classification (GTDB taxonomy): domain Bacteria; phylum Pseudomonadota; class Gammaproteobacteria; order Burkholderiales; family SG8-39; genus CADEDU01. The sequence goes on along the minus strand of CADECO010000007.1, from coordinate 4,277 downwards.
GTTGTCGGCGCGTGCCAGTTCGCGCTTGCGCAATGCCGATGGGAACAGTCCGGCCGGCCGGTACAGCATCATCACCACCAGCGCCAGGCCGAACAGGAGCATGCGTATCACCTCGGGCTCGACGATCGCCTTGCCGAACATCGCCTGCTGCGCCGGACCGACGGTGAAGCGCAAGATCTCCGGCACGAACGACAGCAGCACCGCACCGGCGATCACGCCCCAGATGTTGCCCATACCACCGAGCACCACCATCGACAGCACCATGATCGATTCCACCAGCACGAAGCTTTCCGGGCTGATGAACTGCTGGATCGCCGCGAAGATCCCTCCGGCGACGCCGCCGAAGCTCGCACCCATCGCAAACGCGAGCAGCTTCATGCGCGTGGTATCGATGCCCATGGCGCGCGCGGCGATCTCGTCTTCGCGAATCGCCTCCCACGCGCGGCCGATGCGCGAGTTCTGCAGCCGGATGTTGATCACGATCACCACCATCAGCACCACCAGCAACAGGTAGTAGTACTTCATCGGCCCGTTGAAGGTGATGCCGAGCAGCTTCTCGGTGGTGTTGAACTTGATCTCGCCGATCGTCACCGGATCGATGCGCGAGATGCCCTGCGGACCGTTGGTGATGTTGATCGGGCGCGACAGGTTGTTGAGGAACACGCGGATGATCTCGCCGAACCCGAGCGTGACGATCGCCAGATAGTCGCCGCGCAGTTTCAGCGTCGGTGCGCCGAGCAGCACACCGAAAAGGCACGCTACCAGCGCGCCGATCGGCAGGATCAACCAGAACGGCAGGTGCAGACCGAAATGCGGCGAGGCGAGCAGGGCGTAGCAGTACGCACCGACCGCATAGAACGCGATGTAGCCCAGGTCGAGCAGCCCGGCGAATCCCACGACGATGTTCAGCCCCAGGCTGAGCAGCGCGAACAGGATGGCAAGATTGGCAATGCGCACCCAGGTCGTGCCGATCTGCACGAGCGCAAACGGCAGCGCGATCAGCGCGGCGGCGATGAGCACGATGCCCAGCCACACCAACCGGGGATCACGTGCGTTGTTGCTTGCCTGGCCCTTCACTTGTCACCTTTTGCCCTTCACTCTTCGCGCGGGACTCGCTCACGCACGGTCGCCGACGCGCTCGCCGAGCAGTCCCGATGGGCGGAACAACAACACGGCGATCAGCACCAGAAACGCAAACACATCCTGGTAGTTGCTGCCGAACAGGCTCAGGTGGCCGTCTGGCCCGCAGCGTTGCGCCAGCCCTTCGAACCAGCTCTTGATGCGGCAAAGATCGCTCAGATCGCCGACATAGCCGGCGCCGAGCGCTTCGATCACGCCCAGCAGCAAGCCACCGACCATCGCGCCGGGTACGTTGCCGATGCCGCCGAGCACCGCGGCGGAGAACGCCTTGAGCCCGAGCAGCGCGCCCATCTGGTAGTGCGCGATGCCGTAGTAGGTGCCGACCATGATGCCGGCCACCGCACCGAGGCCCGCGCCGATCACGAAGGTGAGTGCGATCTCGCGATTGATGTTGACGCCCATCAGCCCCGCAACCTGCGGGTTCTGCGCGGTGGCGCGCATGGCGATGCCGAGCTTGGTGCGATGGACCAGCCACAACAGTCCGCCCATCAACACCAGCGACAACAGCAGGATCGTGATCTGCACGTTGGTGATCGATGCGCCGGCAAGTTGATAGATGTCGACTTTGATGATCTGCGGAAACGCGATGAACTCGCGTCCCCACACGAGCATTGCCAGGTGCTGCAGGACGATCGACATGCCGATCGCGGTGATCAGCGGCGCCAGCCGTGGTGCTCGGCGCAACGGGCGATAGGCGATGCGTTCCAGGCCGTAACCCACGGCCATGCACACGGGAATCGCGCACAGGGCGCCGATCATCACGATGAGAATCGGTGGCAGGCCCGACTTGGCCAGCGCCATGATCACGGTGAAGGCGACCATCGCGCCGATCATCACGACTTCGCCGTGCGCGAAATTGATGAGCTGCACGATGCCGTAGACCATCGTGTAGCCGAGCGCCACCACGGCGTAGACCGCGCCGAGCGTGATGCCGTTGATCAGTTGCTGGACGAAGATTTCCATTGCCGCGGCGTGGCAACGCTCCCCCTTGAAATCCGTCGCGCCTCAGACCCTCGAAGCGCGCAAAACAAAACGGCACCCGCAGGTGCCGTTTGCCCGATCAATCCGAAGCGGTCGTGCTCCGATTATTTCTTTTGCATCGCGTCCTTCACTGCATCGGCGACCGATTTACCGACGTCTTTCATCGCGTCTTTCATCGTATCGGTGGCTGCTTTTGCAGCATCGCCGGCGGCTTGCGCGGCGCCCGACGCGGCATCCTTCGCGGCCTCGACCGCGGCGCCGGCGGCACCGGCCGCGGCCTTCATGAAGGCCTCGAACTGCGTCGATTTGCCGCCTTGCACGACTGCGGTCGGCTCGATCTTGCCGCCCTTCATCGTGAAGATGGTGATCTCGGCGTTCCTGCGGTCGCCCTTGCCGTCGAATGCGATCTTGCCGGTGGCACCACTGAACTCGATCTTGGCGAGCTCGGGCAGGTACTTGGTCGGGTCGGGCGAGTTGGCTTTCTTCATCGCCTCGATCAACAGGTTCGCCGCGTCGTACGTGAACGGTGAATAGATGATCGGATCGGCGTTGAAGCGCTTCTTGTACGCGTCGAGGAACGCCTTGCTCGCCGCCTGCGGCGGCAGCCCGGCCTGCGAGCAGATGAAGCCTTCGGCGGCGTCACCAGCCAGTTCCTTCATCTTCTCGGTGCACGCGCCGTCGCCAAACGCGAATACCGCCTTGATGCCCAGTTCGCGCGCCTGTTTGAGCAGCGGCCCACCGGTGGCGTCCATGCCGCCGTAGAACACGGCCTGCGGATCACCACCTTTGATCTTGGTGAGCACCGCTTTCCAGTCGGTGGTCTTGTCGGTGCCCTTCTCGCGCGGCAGCACTTTGATGCCGGCTTCCTTCAGGGTCTTTTCCACTTCGTTGGCCAGGCCTTCACCGTAGGCAGTGGCATCGTCGATCACCGCGACCGAGCCGGGCTTGACCTCGCCGGCCAGGTAACCCGCGACCGCCGGGCCCTGCTGGTCGTCACGGCCCACGACGCGGAACGTGACCTTGTAGCCGCGCTCGGTGACCTGCGGATTGGTGGCCGAGCCGGAGATCATCGGGATATTTGCCTGGTTGTAGATCTCGGAGGCCGGGATAGTCACGCCCGCGTTCAGGTGCCCGACGATACCGGCCACTTTGGCGCCGACCAGCTTCTGCGCCACGGTCGTACCCACTTTCGGATCGGCTTGATCGTCTTCGCCGAGGAACTCGAACTTCACCGCCTTGCCGTCGAATTTGATTCCCGCTTCGTTGGCCTGCTCGATCGCAAGACGCGCGCCGTTCTCGTTGTCCTTGCCCAGGTGCGCGATGCCACCGGTGAGTGGACCGACATGCCCGATTCTCACTGTGATCGACTCGGGTGCTGGCGCTGCCGCAGCCGTAGGTGCAGCCGCTTCGGCTTTGGCGGCCGGTTTGGGTTCTTCCTTGCCGCAGGCGGCGAACAGGGTTGCGACCGAAACGCTGGCGATGAGCAATCGAGCGTTGCGTTGCATGGGAGGGCTCCTTTTGCGACTTGTTCGGGTTCCGGCGAGCAACGCCCGCGTCGGAATGAAGGGATTTCGATGCCGGTCGGGATGACGACCGTCAAGCGGGGCGGATTATCGAAACCTGACCCGCCACTGTCAAACGAGACGAGCGATGCGGTCAAGACCCTCGACGGGGGAGCGTCGATTGGGACGCCGGGCTCGAGAAAAGCTGCCGCACCGGAAAAACGGACAAACAAAAAGCCGGCATGCGCTCGGCATGCCGGCTCTTCTTACCGCGGGTGAATCGCGACGACTTACAGCGCCAGGATGTACTTCACCATCGCCTGGAGATCAGCGTCGCTCACGTTCGGATTCGGCGGCATCGGGATCGGACCCCAGGCGCCTTGTCCGCCCTTCTTCACCTTCTCGGCAAGCATGGCCGCCGCTTTGGCGTTGCCCTTGTACTTGGCCGACACTTCCTTGTAGCCCGGGCCGACGAGCTTCTTATCGATGGCGTGGCACGCCACGCAACCGTTCTTCTTCAGCAGTTCTTCGTTTGCGATGGCCGGACCGGCGCTCAACAGCGCGATCGCTGCGATACCGGGGATGATGCGCTTCATGAATGCTCCTTCAACGAGTCGACGTAACCTGACGAGACCTGCTTCAGCGAGACCTGCT
>CADECO010000006.1:37381-47541 GCA_902825905.1 uncultured beta proteobacterium | reverse complement strand
CGCGCGCCTGGTCGTGCTCAACGCGCGCTCGGCCGCCCAACACGGCGCGGACATCCGCACCGGCACGACGTGCGTCCAGGCGCGGCGCGAAGGCGAGCGCTGGTTCGTTGAACTGGCCGACAGCGATTCCGGTGCACGCAGCCAGGTGGTTGCGCGCGCCATCGTCAACGCCGCGGGGCCTTGGGCGCAACGCGTGGCCGGCTCGATCCTGCATCTGCCGCAATCGGGCACGCTGCGGCTGGTCAAGGGCAGCCACATCGTGGTGCCGCGCCTGTACGCGGGCGAACACGCCTACCTGTTGCAGAACGCCGATAAACGCGTCGTGTTCCTGCTGCCGTACGGACCGCAGTTCACCGCCATCGGCACCACCGACGTTCCGGTCGACGATCCCGATCGCGCCCCGCACGCCGATGAGCACGAGATCGCGTACCTGTGTCGGACCGCGAGCGACTATCTCCAACGCAGCGTCGTGCCCGGCGATGTGGTGTCGAGCTGGAGCGGGGTGCGTGCGCTCTTCGACGACGGCAGCGATAACCCCTCGGCGGTGACGCGCGACTATCGCCTGATGCTCGATGAGAATGGGCCGCCCGCCCTGTCGGTGTTCGGCGGCAAGATCACCACCTACCGCCGGCTGGCCGAGCAGGCGCTCGACAAGCTGCAGCCGTGGTTCGACTTCCCGCGCGGTTCGTGGACCGGCAACGAGCCATTGCCCGGGGGTGATTTCGACGGACGAACATTCGATCAGCACTTGGCGCAGCTTCGCGCGAGCTTCGCGGGGCTCGATGAAAAGTGGCTGGCGGGGCTGTTTCGCCGGCACGGCACGGCAACGCGGCAGATCCTGCACGGCGCAAGGCAGGTGTCCGATCTCGGCGAGCATTTCGGCGGTGGGCTGTACGAGCGCGAAGTCGACTATCTTCGGCAACACGAATGGGCGCGGACTGCGGAAGACCTGCTGTGGCGGCGAACCAAGGCCGGGTTGCTGGCGACGCCCGCACAGGTGGCGTGCCTGCGCGAATGGCTGGCGCGCGCGCCTGCCGACGTCGTCTGAGTGCCGATGCTGCCACTCAAGGACATGACCGCAACGCTCGCACGAAACGTGCGGGTGCTGCTGCTCGATATCGACGACACGCTGACCACCGAGGGCAAGCTCACCGCGGTCGCGTACAGCGCGCTACAGCGTGCGCATGACGCGGGCTTGCAGGTGGTGCCGATCACCGGGCGTCCGGCCGGCTGGTGCGATCACATCGCGCGCATGTGGCCGGTCGATGCGGTGGTGGGCGAGAACGGTGCGTTCTACTTTCGCTATGACCATGCGCAGCGCCGGCTGATCAAACGCCTTCTCGATGACGATGCCACGCGTGCAGCGCATCGTGCGCGGCTCGCGAGCATCGGTGTGCGCATCCTCGCTGAAGTACCCGGATCCGCGCTCGCTTCCGATCAGCACTATCGCGAAGCCGATCTGGCCATCGATTTCTGCGAAGACGTGGCGCGATTACCCGATGCGGCGATCGATCGCATCGTCGCCATCATGCAGGCCGAGGGCATGACCGCGAAGATCAGCTCGATCCACGTCAACGGCTGGTTCGGCGCTTACGACAAGCTCGGCATGACGCGCACGCTGTTCGACGAGCAGTTCGGTATCGATCTCGATGCGTCGCGCGATCGATGCGTGTTCGTCGGCGACTCGCCCAACGATGCGCCGATGTTCGCGTACTTCCCGCACGCGGTCGGTGTGGCCAATGTGCAGGCACTGGCTGCGCGCATGACCGTGCTGCCGCGCTACGTGACGCGCTCACCCGCCGGCGCCGGTTTCGCTGAATTGGTCGAACACTTGCTGAACGCGCGTGGCGCAGAGGGATTTCCATTGCGCGAATCGCCTCGGCAACAGGGGTAGGGGCCGCGTAAGTTTCACGTAAGTGGATCGCCGACGCGGATCGATCGGGAGCTATCCCCTTCGTTGACACATGATTTGGGGGGCGCCTACACTGCCCCGTCGATCGCCGTATTGCCGGAGTCTGGTCGAGTGGACCGCTCTTTGTTGAGCGCAAGCCCTCCAGCGCAAGATCGATCCACCAATTGATCCACGGAGACAGCAGTGTCAGGAGGATTCGTGATGTCGAGATTGTCCAAAGGAGTGACCAGGCTCGCCAGTCTGGCCGGAGCAGCAGCGTTGCTCACGAGCGTTCACACCGCTCCCGTTCAGGCGCAGACCAGCTTGAAGATGCAGTCGACGTGGCCGGCGTCGCTCACGCTGCACGAGAACTTCCTGTACTGGGTCGAACGCATGGGCAAGTTGTCCGGCGGCACGTTCAAGGTCGACGCGATGCCGGCTGGTCAGGTCGTGCCCGCGTTCGAAGTGCTCGATGCGGTCCATAAGAAAGTGATCGACGGCGCGCATGCCTGGGCCGGCTACTGGGTCGGCAAGAACAAGGCCGCGATTCTCGTGACCGGCGGCCCCGGCGGCACGTTCGGCATGGACATGGTCGACTACATGGGGTGGGTCTATCACGGTGGCGGGTTCGAGCTGCTCCAGGAGTTCTATCAGCAGACGCTCAAACTCAACGTGGTGATGATCCCGATCCTGCCATCCGGTCCACAGGCGTTCGGCTGGTTCAAGCGGCCCATCAAGAACCTGGCCGACTTCAAAGGGATGAAGTGCCGCCAGACCGGCATGGCCGCGGAGATCTGGACCCGCATGGGCATGACCACGGTCAACATGCCCGGCGGCGAGATCATCCCGTCGGCGCAGCGCGGCGTGATCGACTGCGCCGAGTGGGTGGGCGGTGTTGAGGATCTGCGGCTTGGCTTCCACAACGTCTGGAAGTATCACTACACCCCGGGCGTGCACGAGAACACCACGGTGGGCGAACTGCTGTTCAACATGGATGTCTGGAAGGGCTTCACGCCGCAGCAGCAGGAATGGGTCAAGTCCGCGGCGAACGAATCGTTCCTCATCTGGTGGGCGAAGTGGCAGAAGCAGAACGCCGACGCGCTCAAAGAGCTGCGTGAGAAGCACGGCGTGCAGATCCTGCGGACACCGCCGGACATCCTGATCGAATTCCTGAAAACCTGGGACACGATCGCCAAGGAGGAATCCGCGAAGAGCCCGATCTTCAAGAAGATCCTCGATTCGCAGCGTGCGTACGCGAGCGTCGTGGTCCCGGCGAAGCGGTTCTACTTCCCGCCGTATTCGTTCATCGCCAATCACTACTTCCCTGAAGGCGGCGCCGCACCAGCCGCCAAGGCGCCAGCCAAGAAGTAGAGCAACGTGTAGCGCGCGGTCCAGAACGACAAAGCCAGCGAGGATTGAAGCGACTCCTCGCTGGCTTTTTGTTTGGCCGCGTCGCGTCTGGAATTTCGCTGTTTGCAGTTAGGATGCACGCCGCGCGGCAATCCAGCGCCCGCTGACACAACAAGGAGGAGAGCAATGGCCCAGCCCGATGCACCGGCGCCCGAGTGGCTACTTGGTATCGTTCGCCGCATCGACAAATTTACCGACACGACCGGCACCTGGTTCGCCTGGATGTCGGTGCCGCTGGTTGTCGCGGTGAGTTGGGAGGTCATTTCCCGCTACGCATTCAACGCCCCCACCGAATGGGCGTTCGACGTGACGTACATGCTTTACGGCACGTTGTTCATGCTCGGCTCGGCCTATGCGCTGCTCAAGGGTGCGCATGTGCGCACCGACTTCTTCTGGGAAAAATGGACGGCGCGCACCAAGGGTCGCATCGACATGATCGCGTACCTGGTGTTCTTCCTCCCGGGTCTGCTCGCGTTCTTCTTCCTGAGCCTGACGGAGTTCATCTACGCCTTCCAGATCGGCGAGACCTCGGAACAGACACCGTGGCGGCCGATCCTGTGGCCATTCAAGGGGATGGTGCCGCTGGCGATCCTGCTGCTGTTGATCCAGGGCGTATCCGAATTCCTCAAGAGCTGGTGGGCCGCCAAGACCGGCATCGAGCTCGATCACAAAGAAAAAGCCGAAGTCTAGGCGCGCACACCAAGCTCAAGGGGGAAGTCACACATGTCCGGACTCGCGTTGCTCGGCCTGATCATGCTCATCGTGATGATCGGGGCGATCTTTCTCGGTTTCCCGATCTCGTTCACGCTGTTGTTCCTGGCGTTCGGATTCGGCTACGCCGGTCTGGGCGAAACCGTGTTCAGCCTGGCCTATTTCCAGACCATCGGCTTGATGAAGGAGGAACTGCTGGCCGCCGTGCCGCTGTTCATCTTCATGGGGTTTCTGACCGAGCAGGCCGGACTGATGGAGCGCTTGTTCTCGGCGCTGCGAATGATGCTGGCGCCCGTGCGCGGCGCGCTGTTTCTGGTGGTGATTCTTACCGCTGCGATCTTCGCGATGGCCACCGGTATCGTCGGAGCCGCGGTAACGGTGCTGGGCATCATGGCCGCGCCGATCATGGTCAAGACGGGCTACGACGCGCGCCTGGCCGCCGGTGCGATCACCGCGGGCGGTACGCTCGGCATCCTGATTCCGCCGTCGGTGATGCTGATCGTGATGGGGCCGGTGCTCGGTGTGTCGGTGGCCGATCTGTATGCCGCCGCCTTCGGGCCGGGGTTTCTGCTGGCCGGACTTTACGTGGTTTACCTGATGGCGCGTTCGATCATGAATCCGCGACTCGGGCCGCCCGTCCCGCTGGAGGAGCGTGTCGGCAGCGTCGCGATCATGCTCAAAGAAGTGCTCATCGGCGTGGTGCCACTGGCGGGCCTGATCGCGGCCACGCTCGGATCGATCCTGATCGGCGCGGCGACCCCGACCGAGGCCGCGGGCATCGGTGCGCTGGGCGCATTCCTGCTCACGCTGGCCTACGGCCGCTTCACTTGGAGCGGCTTCCGACGCGCCTGTCAGTCGACGATGTCGACCTCGAGCATGGTGCTGTTCCTGGCGGTCACCTCCAACATTTTCGGTGCCGTATTCGCGCGCATGGGCACTGCAAACTGGATCACCACGACCCTGCTTGGTTTGCCGCTCGGTCCGGTGATCATGCTGCTGGTGGTCGTGATCCTGATCTTCCTGCTCGGCTGGCCGTTCGAGTGGCCGGCGATCATTCTGGTGTTCCTGCCGATCTTCTATCCGGTGATGGAAGCGCTCAAGCCGGCGATCGGTGAATCGCTCGGCATGCCGGTCGACATGGTGATGGTCTGGTTCGGCGCGCTGGTGGCCGTGGTGTTGCAGACCGCGTTCCTGTCACCGCCGGTGGCCATGTCGGCGTACTACCTGCGCCAGGTGGTCAAGGAATGGTCACTCTCGACGATCTACAAGGGCATGTTCGAGTTCATGATTCTGCAGATCATTGCCATCATCCTGATCATCGTCTTCCCCAAGATCGCGTTGTGGTTTCCGCTGGAGATGCAGGAACTGCGCCGCGGTGAAGTGGTGGAGCGCGTCGAAGACGACGCGGCCAGCCTGGAACAAGACACGATGGAATCGATGCAGCAGCAATCGCAGGATGCACTGGAGAAGTCCGACGAGGCCGCACCACCTCCGGGCGACAAGCCCGACGAAGGCAAGAAATAGCCGCGCGCGTCGTCGCATCCTGCTGCAAGCGGGCACCTTCGGGTGCCCGTTTTGTTTTGGCGAATAGCTCGGCATCGCGATAGACCGTCCGGGTTATCTCGTGGGGCTGATGGTCAAGCAACGTGAATCCCTCGACGATTGACGTTGCAGCACAGACGTTCCGCTCCCATCGCGACCCCTCAGCCGAACTCCATGTCGATCCGCCTTCCCGCGCGTGGCACCGCCGCTCGCCTGTCATGCACACCTTGCACGCAACGGTTCAGCCGATGCCTGGCGTTGACTGCCGCGGTTGCGTCATTCGGGTTCGGGTTGGCGGGTGTGAGAGCGCAGACACCCGCGCTGCCAGGATCGGCGCAGCCCGGTCAGATCGAGCGCGAGCGCAAGCCAGAACCAATCCCGCGCGCGGTGCCCGACGGCGCGGTGATCCCGATGCCCAGTATCAAGGCACCTGCTGGTGCCGAAGGCATCCGCTTCCTGTTGCGCGAGGTCAGCTTCGCCGGCAACACAAGGATCAGCGCGGAGGTGTTGCGAGCCGATGCGCAACCATTCCTCGCTCGCGAGGTCACGTTGGCCGATCTCTATGCGATTGCCGAGCGGGTCACGGTGCGCTACCGCAACGAGGGCTATGTGCTGTCGCAGGCGATCGTGCCGGCGCAGGAAGTCCAGCAGGGCGTTACCCGCATCGACATCGTGGAAGGCTTCATCGACGCGGTGCGCATCGAAGGCGAGACGCGTAGCGATCGGCGTCAGCTCGAACACTATGCCGAGCGGATCCGCGCGAGCCGTCCATTGCATGTGCAGGCGCTCGAGCGGTACCTGCTGCTGATGAACGATCTGGCTGGCGTCACCGCGCGTGCCACGCTCATGCCCGCGCCCGCTCAGGTCGGCGCCGCCGATCTGATCATTCAGGTGAGCGAAAGGATGGCAACGGGCGCGCTGTCGGTCGACAACCGCGGTGGACGGTTCCTCGGGCCCTGGCGCGCGTACGCCGACCTCGATCTGCACTCGCTCACCCGACGCTTCGACAAGACCGCGATTCGTGCGGCGAGCAGCATGGACGAGCGACTCAACTACATCACTGCGACGCACGAACAGCCGATCGGCAGCGAGGGCGGACGCGTCGGCGTCACCGTAGGCTACTCACGCGCCGAACCGCGGCTCGACGGCGCCCTGGCCAACACCAATCTCGAAACCGACTCGCTCTCGGGGGCGATCAGCTACACCCATCCCATCGTGCGCAGCCGCCGCGAGAACCTCTACGGCCGGGTCTCGTTCGGTTTTCACGACGGGAAGACCGAACTGCTCGATCAGACCACGGCCGAGGACAAGCTGCGCATCGTGCGTGTCGGGGCCACGTACGATCGCACCGATCCGCTGCGTGGCGTCAACGTGGTCGATCTCGAGATGTCGCAGGGCCTGGACGTGCTCGGTGCGCGCGAGTCGGGCTCGTCCAACTTGTCGCGCACCAATGGTCGAAGCGATTTCACCAAAGGCACCTTCTACGCCGCGCGCCTGCAAAGTCTGGCTGCGGGCTGGTCGATGCTCGCCGCGCTCAGCGGACAGTACGCCGCCAATCCACTGCTTGCCTCGGAGTTGTTCGGTTTCGGCGGCGCGCAGTTCGGCCGTGGTTACGATCCATCCGAGCTGGTCGGCGATTCGGGTATCGCCGGCAAGATCGAGTTGCGCTACTCCGACAATCTGCCGCTCAGCGTGCCGCTCAACTACACCGCGTATGCGTTCTACGACGTCGGACGTGTGTGGCGGCGCATGCCGGTGAACGAAGCGAGCGCCGAATCGGCGGCCTCCTACGGCCTTGGATTGCGCATCGAGGTGGCGCGCCGGGTGTCGGGGTTCGGCGAGATCGCCAAGCCGGCCACGCGCGACGTGCGCGCCGAGGGTGATCGCGATCTGCGCGGCTACGTTGGCGTGGCGTACAAGTTCTGAGTCCATTCGCGGAGCAAGGCCGGCGAACGACGGGGCATCGTTCATAATCACGCGCCATGGATCTCTGGCTCGTGGTGTACGCCGTGCTCGGCGCGTGCTTCGGTTTTCTGGCGGGGCTGCTGGGTATCGGCGGCGGTGCGGTGTCGGTGCCGCTCATGACCATGGCCTATTCGGCGCAGGGCTTCGATCGCGCGAGCATCCTGCATCTGGCATTGGGTACCGGCATGGCGACGATCGTGTTCACGTCGCTCTCCAGCCTGCGTGCTCACCACCAGCACGGCGCGGTCGACTGGAGCACCGTGCGCACCTTGGCGCCGAGCATCGTCATCGGCACGCTGTTGGGCACGAGCATCATTCCGTTCATTCCCACGTTTCCGCTGGCGATCATCTTCGTGAGTTTTCTTGGCTACATGTCGATCACGATGTTCTCGAACTGGAAGCCCAAGCCGACGCGCCAGTTCCCGGGAACCTTAGGTGCATCGGTCGCCGGGCTGTTCATCGGCGTTATCTCGGGCATCGTCTCGATCGGTGGCGGCGCGCTGACGATCCCGTTCATGGCGTTCTGCAACGTGCCGCTGCACCGCGCGATCGGCACGTCGGCTGCGATCGGCTTTCCGCTGGCACTTACCGGGACCATCGGCTACATCGTCAACGGCTGGGGTGTGACGTCGCTGCCTCACGGCAGCGTAGGCTACGTCTATCTGCCGGCGTTGATTCCTTATGCGATTGCCAGCATGGCACTGGCGCCTGCCGGTGCGCGCGTGGCGCATCGTACCGGCACGGGCACGCTCAAGCGCATCTTCGCGATCGTCCTGGCATTCCTGGCCATCAAGATGCTGACCAGCCTTTGGTAGCGGCCGGCGTCCAACTGGCGGGCTTGCGTGACGGCCGCGCCGGCGCGGCTACTTCACCCGCGCCAGAAAATGCGCCATCGCCTCGACGTCGGCATCGCTCATGCCGCGCAGCACGCCCGTCATCGTGCCATCGAGGCCGGGGCGCTTGCCGTCGCGATACTCCTTCATCGCTTTGACCAGATAGTCCTCGCGCTGTCCGGCCAGACGCGGCATCTGGTTCTGTCCGGTGTAGTCCGGCATATGGCAGCTGTTGCAGTTGGCGCGCTCACCGATCTGCTTGCCTCGGGCCATCTTGCTCGCGTCGACCTCGCCCGGCCTTTCGGTCAACGGCAGAGCGGAAAAGTACGCGGCCAACTCCTGGATGTCGGGGTCGGTCAGCTTGTCGACGAACGGCTGCATCTCAGGCACGTTGCGCTGCTTCTCTCGAAACAGCACGAGCTGGATCTGCAGATACATCTCGGGTTGACCGGCCAGCGACGGTGTATTGGCGATTGACGACACGCCATTCGCGCCGTGACAGGCGACGCACGCGGTCGCCCTGTCCTTGCCGGATTGCCCCTGTGCCGGCGTGAGGGCGGCGCTCAGCGCCAATGCGCTGCCACACAGGGCGAAAAGCCTGGCGATGGTGTGCATGAAAGTCCCGTTCTAAACAAAACGGCCGGGCTGCGCACCCGGCCGCGTGATCGACGCCTGCTTCAGCGGCGATAGCTGATGCGATAGATCGCACCGGCGACGTCGTCGGACACCAGCAGCGAGCCGTCGCGCGCCTGTTGCACGTCGACCGGGCGACCCCAGAAGCCGTCTCCTTGCAGGAAGCCGTCGGCGAACACGGTGATCTGCGCCGAGCCGTTGGGCTGCGGGCGCGCGAGCACGATCTGATAGCCGCTCTTCTTGGTGCGGTTCCAGGAGCCGTGCAGGGCGATGAAGGCCTGGTTGCGATACTCGGCCGGGAACATGCTGCCGGTGTAGAAACGCATTCCTAACGCTGCAACGTGCGGGCCCATCTTGGCTGCAGGTGCGGTGAACTCGCTGCAGCTGCGCGACTTGCCCAGTTCCGGATCGGGAAAGTCGCCTTGATGACAGTACGGAAAGCCGAAGTGTTGACCAGTGCGCGCGACGCGATTCAACTCGTCGTTCGGCAGCTCCTCGCCAGCCCAGTCGCGGCCGTTGTCGGTGAACCACAGTTCGCGCGTAGCCGGGTGCCAGTCGAAGCCGACTGAATTGCGCACGCCACGAACGACCACTTCGGATTTCTTGCCATCGAGCGAGATGCGGCGGATCTGCGCGTGTGTGGCCGGCGGCTCACAGATGTTGCACGGTGCGCCGACCGGCACATACAGCATGCCGTCGGGTCCGATCGAGATGAACTTCCAGCCGTGCGGCTCGTCCTTGGGCAGATCGTCATACACGACCACGGGCGCCGGCGGATTGTCGAGACTGTTCTCGATGTTGTCGTAGCGGATCACACGTGAGAGCTCGGCCACGTACAGAGAGCCATTGCGGAACGCCACGCCATTGGGCCGATGCAGGCCGCGGGCGATCGTCTTGACCTCGCGGTGCGTGCCGCGATCGACCACCGCGTAGACGTTGCCGACGAGCCGCGAACCGACGAATACGGTGCCCTTGTCGCCGATCGTGATCGAGCGCGCGTTGTTCATGCCGGTCGCCCACAATTCGATCTGGAAGCCCGGCGGCAGCTTCACGTTCTGGATCGGAATGTCCTTGGCCTGTTTGGCGATCAGTCCGGGCGGGTTGGGTGCCAGTTTGGAACCGGCCATCGACGTCGGCTTGCCCTGTTCCCAGGGCTGCGGTGCGGGGGCGCCGGC
>CADECO010000006.1:32685-37281 GCA_902825905.1 uncultured beta proteobacterium | reverse complement strand
TCTTCACCTCGAGCCCGACGCCCTTGTTGACGAACCGATCGGTCACCGCCTTGGCGGGGTCGACTTCGCCTACCTTGTACAGACCCGCCTTGACCATCTTGCCGTGGAAGTTCGCCACGCGCGCCATATCGATCGCGCCGATGCCCTTGCCCAGCGCATCGCCCGAATCGATGATCTGCAGATCGAGCAAGCGTTTCACTTCCTCGTGGATGTTCTCGGCCGAGATGTCGGGGTTGTGCTTTCTGATCGCATCGATGGCGGGTTTGCGATCGCCGTACATGAAGTTGTACCAGCCGATGATCGAGCCCTCGACGAACCTGCGCACCACATCGGGTTTGGTGCGGACCAGCTCGTTGCGCGTCTCCACCGTGGTGCTGTAGGTGTTCCAGCCCTGTTCGGCGAGCAGGAAGATCTTCGGCCTGGCGCCCTGCAGCGCCGCGTTCACCGGCTCTGCCATCGCGTATCCCTGCTGCACCATCGCCTTGTCGGCCAGGAACGGCGCAAGGTTGAACGTGTAGGGCTTGAGCTGCTCGTCGCGAAAGCCGTGCTCGCTCTTCAACCACTGCCAGAAGCTGAACTGGCCGTCCTTGGCGATCAGCACGGTCTTGGCGTTCTTCAGATCGGCGAAGGTGTTGTACGAACCTTCGTGGGTCATCAACACCTGCGGGTCGCGCTGGAAGAACGCGGCGACCGCCACGGTGGGAATGCCGTTCTTGAGGTTGTCGAACGAGTGCAGCAGGTTGCCCGCCATCAGGAAATCGAGCCGGCCCGCCGAGAGCAGTGGACGGTTGTTCACCTGTGGCCCGCCCTGCACGATCTCCACGTCCAAGCCGAGGCGCTTGTAGGTGCCGTCGGCCTGCGCCTGATAGAACCCGCCGTGTCCGCCCTGTGCGCGCCAGTTGGTACCGAACACCACTTTGTCTTGCGCGAGCGCCGTCGCGGCCAAGCCGGCGAGCGCGGCGGTGAGTGCCACGCGAATGAAGGGTCGATGCCCGGTAAGCGCCATGTTCAAACTTCCTTTGTCACGAAGCGGCGCGATGATAGACGAGCCGCGGGCCGGTCGATCTGGCGTGCCTTCATGCGTGCCGGACCTCTCAACCCTCGCGTTTGATCTCGCTCTCATGCCAGCGCCTAAGCAGCAGGCGCGAGAGCCAATTGAACGCTAGAAAGATGAGTACCCCGCACACGCTGATCAGCACCAGCGCGGCGAACATGCGCGGGATCTCGTTGCGAAAACTCGCTTCGAGCACGCGCGACGCAAGCCCGGTGTCTTTGCCCGCGGAGCCGGCCACGAACTCGGCCACCACCGCGCCGATCAGCGCCAGCCCGCCGGCGATCTTCAGCCCACCGAGAAAGTAGGGCAGGCTGCTCGGCAACAACAGCAAGCGCAGGCGCTGCCACGGACTGGCCTTGTAGAGCACGAACAGATCGCGCAGGTTGTGGTCGGCGCTGCGCAGCCCGATCACCGTGTTCGACAGGATCGGGAAGAACGCGACGATCCACGCGCAGATCAGCAGCGCGGCGAACGTGCTTTCCACGTAGATCATGATGAGCGGGGCGATCGCGATGATCGGCGTGACCTGCAGGATCACCGCGAACGGAAAGAACGCCAGCTCCACCCAGCGCGACAGCGCGAGCACCACGGCGAGTAGCACCCCGCCCAGGATCGCCATGCCCAGCGCGGCGAACGTGAGCTTGAGCGTGAACCACAGCGAGCTCGACAGCGACCCCCACTCCTTCACCAGCGTCTGGGCGATCAGGCTGGGCGCCGGAATGAGGTAGTGCGGAATCTGATTCACCCGGACCACGAGCTCCCAGGCGAGGATGGCCAGCACCAACACGATCGTCGGCACCGCGACCTGCAGGCGGCGGTCACGTTGCGCGCGCTGTGTCTGCGTGACGTTCAGTGCGGGTTGCGGCGTCGGCTGTGGCGCAGCTCGTGGCGTGGTTTGCGGCGCGGGCGAGCGTGATTGAGCCATGCGCGTACTCACGCGATCGTCACCGGCCCCATGGCGCGGTGCAACGCCTGGCTCGCGCCCCGGCACAACTCGCCATAGCGGGCAGATGTGCGGAACTCTTCGTCGCGCGGGTAGGGTTCGGCGACCGGCAGATCGGCAACCACCTGCCCGGGTCGTGCCGAGAACACCACGATGCGGTTGGACAAGTACACCGACTCGTACACGCTGTGGGTCACGAACACCACCGTCCACTTGTTCGCCTGCCACAGCGCCAGCAGGTCGTTGTTCAGACGAAAGCGCGTGAGCTCATCGAGCGCAGCGAATGGTTCGTCCATCAGCAGCACGCGCGGATTGGTGACCAGCGCGCGCGCGATCGACACCCGCATCTTCATGCCGCCGGACAACTCGCGCGGATACACGTGCGCGAATTGTTCCAACCCCACCATCGCCAGCGTGCGTTCGACTTCCACGCGCGCCGCGCTGCGCGAAGCGCCCTTGATCTTGAGCGGCAGATGGACGTTGTCGAACACGTTCGCCCACGGCATCAGGGTCGGTTCCTGGAATACGAAACCGATGTCGTGGGCCGTGGCGTCGTGCGGCCTGGCGGGCCAGTCGATGCGACCGGCTGACACTTCGGCCAATCCGGCGATCAGACGAAGCGCGGTGCTCTTGCCGCAGCCCGACGGCCCGAGGAAGCTGACGAACTCGTGCTCGCCGATGGAGAGCGACAGGTTGTTCAGTGCCGCGGTGCCGTTGGCGAACACCTTGTGTACGTCGGTGAGCGCGACCAGCGGCTGCGCCATCGACGGCCGCCTCGACTAGACGATGCCGTCGGTGCGCAACTTGGCGCAGTCGGCGTCGGAGAGCTTGAGCAGTCCGCGCAGGACGTCGTCGGTGTGCTGCCCCAGCACCGGAGGTGCGAGTTTGTACTCGATGGCGGTGCCGGAGAAGCGCATCGGCGAGGCGACACCGGGCACCTTGCCGGCGACCGGATGGTCGAGCTCGATGCGCACATTGCGCGCCTTGACCTGCGGTTCGTCGAACACCTGCTGCACCGTGTTGATCGGGCCGTTGGGTACGCCGGCCGCCTCCAGCGCCGTGACCCACTCCTTGGTGGTGCGGGTGACGAAGATCTCCTGCAGCACGCGTGTCATCTCGACCCGGTTCTCGACCCGTTTGCCGTTGGTGGCGAAGCGCGGATCGCTGGCGAGGTCGGGTCGTTTGAGCAGCTCGCACAGCTTTTGATACAGGTTGTCGTTGCCGCAGGCGACGATCACATCGCCGTCTTTGGTCTTGAACGGCTGATACGGCACGATGTTGGGATGCAGATTGCCGATCCGCTTCGGTGAATTGCCGGTCGCGAAGTAGTTGGTGTTCTGATAGGCGAGCAGCGCGATCTGCGAATCGAGCAGCGCACAGTCGATGTGCTGGCCCTGGCCGGTGCGCTCGCGGTTGGCGATGGCGGCGCAGATCGCGATCGATGCGTACATGCCGGTGATGATGTCGGCCACCGGCACGCCGGCGCGCTGCGGCCCGCCGCCCGGTGCACCGTCGGGTTCGCCGGTCACGCTCATCATGCCGCCCATGCCCTGGATCATGAAGTCGTACCCGGGATGCTCGCGGTACGGGCCGGTCTGGCCGAATCCGGTGACCGAACAGTAGATGAGCTTCGGATTGATCTGCTTGAGATCGTCGTAGCCCAGGCCGTAGCGCGCCAGATCGCCGAACTTGTAGTTCTCGATCAGCACATCGGAAATCTTCGCCAGCTCGCGCACGATGCGCTGGCCCTCGGGCTTGGAGATGTTGAGCGTGATCGATTTCTTGCCGCGGTTGGCCGAAGTGAAGTACGCCGAATCGCGGGTGTCCTTGCCGGCGCCGTCCTTGATCCACGGCGGACCGAAGGCGCGCGAATCGTCGCCCGATTTCGGTCGCTCGACCTTGATGACTTCGGCGCCGAGATCAGCGAGGTTCTGACCGCACCAGGGCCCGGCGAGAACGCGGGAGAGATCGAGTACGCGAATGTGTGAGAGTGGTCCGGCCATGATTTTGGAGATGTGGCTGATGACGAATGATCAGGAAACGTTGAACACAGATTGAATAACGAATTCAGGGAACAGATCTCCGCGCGCGGGCAGTGCGCGATGTAGATCGGCGGCGGCTATGTTGATGCTTCGAGTAAGCGACGAACCGGCACCACGCTACTCTCTCAGTGCACCTATATCCAGCGACCGCACCCCGGAGGCAATGTCGGCACGACGAGCCGACGAGGTCCGAATTGAGCGTCGCCGCGTTTTTCGACGCTCGAATTCGGACAGATATCCCGTCGCGCTGAGCGGCCTAAACGCAGATCCGACATCGACCCGCGTGACGGGATATCTTTAGTTGTCGATCTTCGCCCCCGACGCCTTCACCACCTTCGCCCACTTGGCGATCTCCGCCTTGACGAACGCGCCGAACTCCGCCGGCGGCTGTCCGCCCGCCGTCGCGGCCTGGCTCGCCCAGATATCCTTGACGTCCTGTTGCTGCAGGATCTTCGCGACCTCCTGCTGCAGTTTCTCGGCGATACCGGCGGGTGAACCTTTCAGCGCCCACAGCGCGTACCAGGTGGTGACTTCGTAGCCGGGCAGGCCCGCTTCGC
>CADECO010000006.1:24336-32585 GCA_902825905.1 uncultured beta proteobacterium | reverse complement strand
GGGCGCGTAGTCTGCCATATCGGCATTGGGCCGATCGCGCCCCGCATTGCTGCGGTACGCCCCTGCCGTACCCTGTGCGTGCGGGTGAGTCGTGCTCGAGCCGACCCTATAATCGATCGCAGGCTCAGACAAAGGGGAATGGGATGTCGCTGGATCACTTCAAACTCGCCGGCAAGGTCGCCATCATCACCGGCGCCGGCGGCGGCATCGGCCGGTCCATCGCGATCGAGTTCGCCAATGCGGGGGCGAGCGTTGCATGCGTCGATCTGATGAAGGACACGGTCGAGGAAACGGCGCGGCTGGTCACGCAAGCGGGTCAGAAGAGCCTGGCGATCGTATGCGACGTCAGCTCACCGGATGAGACCAAAGCTGCGGTGGAACGCGCTGCGCGCGAACTCGGCCCGATCCGGATTCTCGTCAACGGTGCCGCTGCACGTGATCCGAACGGCAACGTCGTCGACGTTCCGCCGGAGCTATGGAACAAGGTCTACGCCGTGAACGTCGGCAGCGCGTTCCTGATGAGCAAGTGGTGCATTCCGATCATGGAGAAAGCAGGCGGCGGCTCGATCATCCATATCGCCTCGCAGCTGGGCAGCGTCGGCACGTACGAGCGTGCCGCCTACTGCAGCACCAAAGGTGCGCTGATTTCACTCGCCCGCGCGATGGCGATCGACCATGCCAAGCAGAACATCCGCGTCAACACGCTCTCGCCCGGCGCCACCGAGACCGATCGGCTCGTGCTGCGTTTCGGCAACATGGACGAGGCGCGCAAGGTGAGCGGTCCACGCCATGTCATGGGCCGGCTCGGACAACCCGATGAAATCGCGCGCGGCGCGTTGTTCCTGGCGAGCGATGCTTCGAGCTTCATGACCGGCGCCGACCTGCTCATCGACGGCGGCTACAACGCCTGGTAACCGCCCGGCGCTCAGATTTTCTCGTAGCGCAGCCGCTTCACCCGATCCATGTTCATGCCTTCGATGCGGATGAGCTGCGTCGAATCCAGACGCGTCGGTGAATGCAGATCGCCTTCGTTGTACACGTGCGCCATGCCCGGCTTGAGTGCGTACGTGCGGGTCTGGCGCACCTTGCCGGGCTTGCTCTCGCTGGCAGGTTCGAGCAGTTCGTAATCGTTCATCTGCGTCTCGCCGGTTGCCTGGCCATAGATCGCCCACGACGGCCCGTGATCGTGCGGCGGCGAGCTTTTCGCGCCCTTGTAGTAGTGCGCGAAGATGCAAAAGCCCAGTTCCGGATCCTCGTACAACAGGTGCCGTTCCGAGGTCGAGTCGGTGAGGTGCTTGGCGACGAAAGCCTTGTCGGTCAGCGCCTGCGACAGCATCGCGCACACCTTCTGTCGGCCCGCAGGTCCTGGTTCGGCCTTGAGCATCGCGTGAAAACTGTGGGAGAGCTGTTCGAGGGTGTAGGGCATGGATGAATCTCCTCAGTCGGCAGTCTGTGTAGTGCGCATCGTCAAGTATGAGCCTCGCCCTGCATCTGTGCGAGTCACAAGATTCGCGCACAGCGACAGTGCGGGCGATCCGCCCCGCGTCGGCGCCTTTTCCAGCGACGCTGCGTCAACACGCTGAATTCATTCGCAAAGCAAGTGCTGGCATGAGTGTTGCCATGCAGCAATTCACCAGCCACTTCGTTCGCGAACGGATTGCACATGAAAGCTCGAGTCAAGCCCGTTGTCGCCAATGTCCATGCCGATCGACGCCGTCTGCTGAATGCCGGCGCCGCCCTGGGTGTCGGATCGGCGCTTGCGCTTATTCCCGATGCGTTGCGCGGCGCCGCCTGGGCGCAGGGCTCCGACAAGCCGGAGAAGACCGAGATCAAGATCGGGTTTATTCCGCTCACGGATTGCTCCTCGGTCGTGATGGCGGCGGTGAAGAAATTCGACCAGAAGTACGGCATCAAGATCGTGCCCAGCAAGGAAGCGTCGTGGGCGTCGGTGCGCGACAAGCTGGTCAACGGCGAATTGGACATGGCGCATGTGCTCTATGGCCTGGTGTACGGCGTGCACCTCGGACTGGGCGGACCGAAGAAGGACATGGCCGTGCTGATGACCCTCAATCACAACGGTCAGGCGATCACGCTCTCGCAGAAGCTGCGTGAAAGCGGCGTCACCGATGGTGCGAAGCTGCGTGCGCAGATGAGCAAGGACAAGCGCGAGTACACCTTCGCGCATACGTTCCCCACCGGCACGCACGCGATGTGGATCTACTACTGGCTCGCCGCGCACGACATCAATCCGTTCACCGACGCCAAGGTCATCACCGTGCCGCCGCCGCAGATGGTGGCCAACATGCGAGTGGGCAACATGGACGGCTTCTGCGTCGGCGAACCCTGGAACCAGCGTGCGATCGTCGACAAGGTGGGTTTCACCGCAGCCACCACGCAGGACATCTGGAAGGATCATCCGGAGAAGGTGCTGGGCACTACCGCCGATTTCGTCGCCAAGCACCCCAACGCGTGCCGCGCTGCGATAGCGGCGATCCTGGAAGCAGGACGCTTCATCGACACCTCGCTGGCCACCAAACGCGAGACCGCTGAGGTGGTGGCCAATCGCGCCTACGTCAACACGGACATGGACGTGATTCTGGGTCGCATGCTCGGCCGCTATGAGAACGGGCTGGGCAAGACCTGGGACGAGAAGGATCACATGAAGTTCTTCAATGAGGGCGCGGTCAATTTCCCGTACCTCTCCGACGGCATGTGGTTTCTCACCCAGCATCGGCGCTGGGGGTTGCTCAAGAACGATATCGACTATCTGGCGATCGCCAAACAGGTGAATCGCATCGATCTGTACACCCAAGGCGCCGCGCTTGCAAAGGTGTCGGTGCCGAAGGATCCGATGCGCACCGCGAAAATGATCGACGGCGTGATGTGGGACGGCCGCGACCCGCGCAAGTACGCCACCAGCTTCAAAGTGAAAGTGGCGTGACGTCGTCCGGCGAAGGAGATCGAGCATGAACGCTGCGACGCTGCCCAAGCGCGGAACGGATGCGTCGGTGACTCCGGCGTCGCCGTCCGAGCGCGGGGGCGCAGTTTCGCTTAGCGTGGTCACGCCGCAAGGTGCGCCACACCCATCGGCACGTTCACTGCGGGAGTTGCAGCAAAACAAGCAGCAACGCGGGGAGCAACCCAAGCTCGGCATCGAAGCCACGGGTGGCTCGGTCGCGCGGCGCGCGCCGGCCGATCCACGTGTGGCGCAGGGCATCGCGTGGCTGCTGGGCATCGTCGTGTTCGTCGCCATGTGGGCGGCCGTTGCGACGCTGCGTCCCGATCTGCCCGGTCCGGCCAAAACCTGGCTGGCCGCGATGAAAGTGTTCGCCGAACCGTTCTACGTCAACGGTCCGAACGACCAGGGCATCGGCTGGAACATCCTTTCGTCATTGCAGCGCGTCGGTATCGGTTTCGGGCTGGCCGCGTTGGTGGGCATTCCGATCGGCTTCATCATCGGCCGGTTCGCGTTCCTCTCGCATATGACCGCACCGATCATCGGCCTGCTGCGTCCGGTATCGCCGTTAGCCTGGCTGCCGATCGGTCTGCTGGTGTTCAAGGCTGCCAATCCGGCCGCGATCTATGTGATCTTCATCTCGAGCATTTGGCCGATGATTATCAATACCGCCGTCGGTGTTCGCCAGGTGCCGCAGGACTACCTGAACGTCGCGCGGGTGCTGAACCTCTCGGAGTGGAAGGTACTCACCCGCATCCTCTTCCCCGCGGCATTGCCCTACGTGCTCACCGGCGTTCGGCTGTCGATCGGCGTGGCGTGGCTGGTCATCGTCGCCGCCGAGATGCTCACCGGCGGCGTGGGCCTGGGGTTCTGGGTCTGGGACGAGTGGAACAACCTGAAAGTCGAGCACATCATCATTGCCATCTTCGTGGTCGGCATCGTCGGCCTGGCGCTGGAGCAAGCGTTGCTTTTGCTGGCGCGGCGTTTCAGCTACGGCGTCAACGTCTGATCGAGAACTACGGAGTCCATCGTGGATCGCTATTTGCAAATCGACTCGGTCAGCGTCGCGTTCCCCACCAAGAGCGGTTCGTTCACCGCGCTCGACAATGTCAGTCTCGACATCGACCAGGGCGAGTTCGTCGCGCTCATCGGGCATTCGGGTTGCGGCAAATCGACGCTGCTCAACTGCGTGGCTGGGCTGGTGCGTCCGACGCGGGGCTACGTGTTCCTCGCCAACCGCGAGGTCGGCAGACCCGGTCCCGACCGTGGCGTGGTGTTCCAGAACCATTCGCTGCTGCCGTGGCTCAGCTGTACGCAGAACGTCTATCTCGCGGTCGAGCGGGTGTTCGGTACGACCGAATCAAGAAAGCAAATGATGGAGCGCACGGCGCGTGCGCTAGCGCTGGTGAAACTCGCCGAGTCCGCGCACAAGCTGCCGCACGAGATCTCCGGAGGCATGAAACAGCGAGTCGGCATCGCGCGGGCGTTGGCAATGGAACCGAAGGTGCTGCTGCTGGATGAACCGTTCGGCGCGCTAGACGCGCTGACGCGCGCGCATCTGCAGGACGAGCTCATCAAGATCGTCGCGCAAACGCGCAGCACGGTGCTCATGGTGACGCACGACGTCGACGAGGCGGTGCTGCTGTCGGACCGCGTTGTGATGATGACCAACGGTCCGGCGGCACGTATCGGCGAGGTGCTCGCGATCGATCTGCCGCGACCGCGCGACCGTCTCAAGCTCGCCGGACACGCACGCTACATCCAGTACCGTTCGGCCGTGCTCGAATTCCTGTACCGCAACCACGAGCCGGCGGCGGCCTGAGCGGAGCACGGGATCGCCGCGGCGAGCACGGACTGAGGGCGATCCTCGCGAGGCATTCCAGTAGAGGATGAACGGTCCGACGGGGGCTTACTTCGCGCGCCAGCCGCCGTCGACCACCATCGCGTGGCCGTTCACATAGCCGGCTTCGTCGGACGCGAGATAGCACACCGCCTGGGCGATGTCCTCCACCGTCCCGCGTACGCCCGCCGGAATCAGCGCGCGAATCTGATCGTCGTTCACCGCGACGCCGCGATTGCTCATGTCGGGCACGTTCGGGCCGAGGATCGATTGCGAGTGCGGACGCAGCCCGGTCGGAATCGCGCCCGGACACACGCAGTTCACCGTGATACCTCGTGCGCCGTACGCCACCGCCATCTGCCGCGTCAGGCCGACCACGCCGTGCTTGGCTGCGACGTAGGCCGCGCCGCCGCCCGTGCCGTTGAGGCCCGCCACAGAGGCCATGTTGATGATGCGCCCGCGGCCGCGCGGCAGCATCTCCTTGAGCGCGCGCTTGGCGCCCAGAAACACGCTGGTGAGATCGATATCGATCACGCGCCGCCAGGTGGACTCGTCCATCTCGTCGGCGTTGAAGTAGCCGTCGAGGATGCCGGCGTTGTTGACCATGATGTCCAGCGCGCTCAGATCGGCGATTGCGGCGTTCAGCGCGGCTTCGAATTCGCCGCTGCGACCGACATCGGCGCGATAGCTGCGCGCCTTGCCACCGGCCGCGCCGATCGTGCGCGCCGTTTCAGCGACGTCAGCTTCGTTGATGTCGAGCACGGCCACTTGCGCGCCGCGTTGCGCCAGCATCAATGCGATCGCGCGACCGATGCCCGAACCGGCGCCGGTGACGATCGCTTTCTTTCCCGCGAGGGACATGAGGCCTCCTTTGTGTGGTGTAAGCGCCTCAAATCGGCGCGGCGAGCAGCGTCGGGATCGACGCGGTATCGGCGATGACGTGCACCTGCTTCAGGCGTGCGCGACCGTCCACCGGCACGATGCGCATGGCATAGCGCCCGACGCTGAACAGCCGGCTCACCCCTTCGAGATTCGTCTGGAACAGGCTGTAGCTCGTTTCGACCTGCCAGCTGCCGTCGCCCTGGGCGCTCACGCGCGGCGGGCCGATCACGCGGCGCGCCCAGTGCAGGTTGTACTCGTTGACGTGCCGGAAGGAGGTGATGCGATCGGCCAGCATGTCCTTGCCTTTGCACCAGATGTGGATGTTGGGCAGGCCCTGCTCGACGTTCTCGCGCGACACGATCCGGTATTCGCATTCGTCGACGAACAGCTCCAGCCACGCTTCGAGTCGATCTTCGTCGAGCAGCAGCGAATATTCGGCGAGCAGATCGCTGATCGCCTGACGCGCTTGCGATTCGGTGTTCATGATCGGACTCCGTGCCTCAGCGGACCGCGCCGGCCGGCTCGACCCCCATCAACTCCGACCAGTACGACCAGAAGCCGCGGATCGGCCCTTCGGTCAGCCGGTGCGTGGTATCGGCGATCGGGCCGCGTCCGCCCATCTCGATCACCGAGAATTCGTCGCTTGCCACCTGGGTCATGCGGTGCGCGATCTCAATCGCCTCGCCGTCTTCCATCGACACGTAACCGGCCGGCCCCACCAGGTTGAGCTGCAGGAGGCGGTGTTCGGTGAGCTCGGGCGAGTCGTCGGCGTAACCGAACGCGGTCTGGAAGATCTCGAACGAGTCTTTGCCCTTGGGGCGGAGTTGCCGGGTGCACAAGGTGTCGTTGATCTGCACCATCAGGAAATTCGGGAAGATCGTCGGCGCGGCCAGGTTCATGCCGTCGGCGAAGCGGTCTTCGTGCTTGAGGAACGCGGTGTGGCGCAGCTGCAACCGATCGACCTCGACGCCGCTCTGGCCGGCGTAGGCCGCGCGCGCATCGTCCTGCGTGTCGCTCGCGACGTAGGCGTGATTCATGTTGTGGCGGTGACGCTCGTCCATCTTCACGCCGCCTTTCTGCGTGGCGCGATCGACGCCGTAGCGCACGAAGAACTCATGCAACAGGCTCGCGTGATACGTGTCGCGCAGGTTCTCGTTGTAGAACTTCCAATTGCCGCCGACCATCTGGCGGTGATAGCCGAGGATCTTCAGCGGCTTGTGCATGAACCGCTCGATCATGCCGCGTCCGAACGCGCCCAGATAATCGGGCAATGATTCGAGCCGTTCGGCGAAGGTGCCGAACAGCACGCCGTGAAAGTTCTCGACGCGCAGCTTGGTGAGCCGGTGCTGCGCCGGATCGAAATCGGCGGGCATGCCGCCTTGGCCCTTCAGCCCGCGGCGGAACGGCACGCCGATCAGCGCGCCGCTGCTGTCGTAGCACCAGCGATGGTAGATGCAGACGTGCTCGGCGGCGTTGCCGTGGGTGGTGCGCACCACCTGGGCGCCACGATGTGCGCAACGATTGACGAACGCATGCAGCGATCCGTCGGCCGCGCGCGAAACCACGACCGGCGTGTCACCGACCCAGGTGGTGCGGAAATCGCCCGGCCGCGGCACTTCGGCTTCGAGTGCGAGGTAGTTCCACACCGGCCCGCGGAAGATGCGCTCCATCTCCTGCGCGTACACCGCCTCGTCGTGGTACAGCCAGTAGGGAACGCGCGAGTAGTCGTTTCGGGGCCAATCAACGCGAAGGGTCATCGTTCACCTCGCCGCCTGCAATCGTGGACTGCGCAAAGGAGTCCGGCACCGTGGGCGCCGCTCACTCGAAATTGACTGCCGCGCTCAGCACTCCGCAAACAGCTTGCCGAAGCCCTGCTGCCGGTCATCGATGCCGATCGAGCGTAGCGCCGCCCAGTAGGTGGCGACGTTGACGCCGATCACGGGTTTGCCATGTTCGCGCTCGATGCGTTCGGTCAGGCGCGACATCGGCAGTGCGGTGCCCACCTGCACCAGCGCTTGCGCCTGCGGCTGATCGACCATGCGGAATCCCTCCTCGATCTGCTCGGCGGGAATGCGCGCGACGTTGGTGGCGCCCTTGGCCTTGAGCCCGCCCGAGCCGACCACGTCGTAGCCGGCCGAACGCATGAAGTTGGCGAT
Organism: uncultured beta proteobacterium; assembly: GCA_902825905.1. Lineage (GTDB taxonomy): Bacteria > Pseudomonadota > Gammaproteobacteria > Burkholderiales > SG8-39 > CADEDU01. Next base: position 24,751 of record CADECO010000006.1, on the reverse strand, counting down.
CATCTCATCGGCGGGCGGCCAGTAGGGCGAGAGCACCGCAATGCGCTTGGGTTTGCCGATCGCCTCCAGCGCCGCGAGCACCGCCGTGGAGGGCGTCCAGAATGGCACCTTCGCTTGCGTCTCCAGCGCGGCTTTCTCGGCATAGGCACGCTCGACTTCGCCGCGAAACGAGTGGATCGAGTGACCGTGCGCGATCACCGCCGGCTCCATCAGCAGCACCAGCTTGAGCGCCGCGTCGATCTCGCCTTCCTCGGTGTTCAACAGTTGCCGGTACACCTCCATGCTGTCGTAGGGACGCGGCGCCAGAAACATGCGCGATACGTGATTGGTCACACCCGGAGGGCGCATCGCATCCATCTCCGGCTGCACCGTGGTGTTGGTGGCCGGCACGATCACGCCGATCTTGGCGCGCGTG
>CADECO010000006.1:14718-24236 GCA_902825905.1 uncultured beta proteobacterium | reverse complement strand
GCGCGCTTGACCACGCCTTCCCACAACGCCAGTTCACTGGCGATCGTGTCGGCCATCTCCTTGGGCGTGCTGCCCCATAGCTCGACACCGATCGCGATGAGCTTCTGCCCTGCGGCCGCGTCCTTCACCATGTTCTGCACTTCGCGCGACACGCGGTCGATCACATCGGGCGGTGTCCCTGCCGGGGCGACCAGGCCGTTGAACGTGATCGTCTTGAAGCCGGGGTAGCCGCCCTCGGCGATGGTCGGCACGTTGGGCAATTGTGAGGCGCGCTTCTCGCCCGACACGCCCAGCAGTTTCACTCGACCGCCTTCGGCGTGCGGGATCAGCTCGGAGTAGTTGCCGAAGTACATCTGTACCTGGCCGCCGAGCAGCGCCTGCGCGGCCGGGGCGCCGCCCTTGAACGGGATGTGCGCGATCGCGACGTCGGCGCGTTGCACGAACAGCGCCCCGGACAGATGCGACATCGAGCCGGGCCCGCCGCTGGAAAAATTGAGCTTGCCGGCGTTGGCCTTGGCGTAAGCAACGAACTCGCGCAGGTTGTTCACCGGCAGCGATGCGATCACGCCGAGCACGAAGCCGTTGGTGCCGACGATCGATACGGGCGCGAAGTCCTTCTGCGGATCGTAGGTCTTCTTGGCGATCATCAGCGGCACGCTCACCACCTGCGCGTGCGAGGTCATGAACAGGGTGTAACCGTCGGCGGGCGACTTGATCGTGGCCTCGGCGGCGATGGTGCCGAAGGCGCCGGCGCGGTTCTCGACCACGAACTGCTGGTTGAACGCCCGGCTGAGCCACTCGCCGGTGATGCGCGCGATCTGATCGGTATTGCCGCCTGCCGGGAACGGCACGAGGATGCGCACCGGTTTGTTGGGATAGCCCTGGGCCAGGGCGAACGGCGATGTTGCGATCAACAACGCGGCGCTCAGCCAATGCATCCACTGCTTCATTCGAATCCTCTCCATCATGTCGTCGTACGTTCTTCTTTGAAACCTTCGTTCGACGGGACCGGCCCATGCGAGCCCGGCCCGACGATCGGATTGTTCTGCCGGCGCCGCGACGGCGCGGATCGCTGCCGTGTCAGCTGCGCACCACGAAATCGCGATGCGTCGCCAGCCAGTTCACGTAGTCGGCGAATGCGGCATCGATCTGCGCGAAGCGGGGTTTGAACGCGATGTCTTCGCGCAGCCGCCGGGTCGAGAACGGCACGCGGAACGCCGAGAGCGGTGCGACGTTGCACTCGGCGCGGTGGTCCGACTCGCGATAGCGAAAGCCGGGGAAGTGCCGCTGCAGCCGCGCACACCAATCGGGGGTCGAGAACGGCGCTTCGACACCGAGGTGGTAGAGCCGATGCCGCGGCGCCGGCGCATCGAGCAGAGCGATCAGCGCGTTGGCCAGATCGACCGAATACATCCAGTCGCCGACCCCGAGCTTCGACATCACCGCCTCGCCGCCTGCCATGGCAATGCGCGTGGCTTGCAGCAGCGTGGTCATCGAATCGCGCAGCCCGGTTTCATACTCCCAGCGGCCGTAGACCATCGCCACCCGGCCGATGCGAAAGTCGAGCTTCCACACCTCGCCAAGACGCAGCACCGTGCGCTCGGCCGCGTACTTGGTGATGCCGTACATCGAATTTGGCACCGGCCTGTCGGCTTCCTCGTCGAGATAGTGGTCGAGCCCGATACCCGCCGCGCCGTAGTGACCGCCGGTGCTCGGATACACGAAGCGCTCGACGCCGCAATCGCGCGCCGCCTGCAGCGCGTGGATCGTGCCCAGCAGATTCACTTCGACGACGCGTGCGGGCTCGCGCTCGTCGCGCGCGCCGCCGGCGGTGATCGCGGCGGCGTGGATCACGCGCTTGCAGCCGTGCTCGCGGATCGCCCGCTCGATCACGCCCGGCTCGCTGACGTCGCCGACGATGCCGGTGAGCTTGCCCGGCAGCTTGGCGAAGTCGGCCAGCGCGATCGGCGGCACTGCGTTGGCGCCCAGGCAGACGACGGTGTCGCCGCGCGCGAGCAGCTGCTCGAGGATGTTCAGGCCGACGAAGCCGGAGCCGCCGGTGACGAGAGTGCTCATCGCGCTACTTCTGGAAGCCGATGATGCCGCCCTTGACCGAGCGCGGATCGCGCACGCCCCACTTGCCCATTTCGGCCGCGGTCACGAACTCGAACAACGCGCGGTTGAACAGATCGGGCTCCTCGATGTTGATCGTATGCCCGGCGCGCGGCATCACCACCAGACCGGCGGTGCTGATATGGCGCTTCATGAGCAGGGCAGGTTCCAGGCACGGATCGTCCTCATCGCCGGTGATGACCAGCGCGGGTGCGGTGATGCGCTTCATGTCATCGACCAGTTCCCACAGCGAGGGCCGCTGGCCCTGCACGCCGCGCATCGTGTTGGCCGAACCGGTGGTGGAGTGCTCGCCCAACTGCGTCGCGAACTCTTGCCAGCCGCGCGGATCCTTGTTCTGGAACTGCACGCGCGTCGGCCCGATCGAGTACGACTTCGCGACTTCGGCCATGCTCTGTTTCTCGATCGCCGCCACCGCCGCGGCGGTTTCAGTCTTGAATTTTTCGCGCTCGTTGGGCGCCGCGCCATAACCGCAACCGCCGATCAACAGCGAGCGGGCGCGGTTCGGATAGGTGAAGCCGAAGTGCAGCGTGGCGAACCCGCCCATCGACAGGCCGACCACGTGCGCCTTGTCGATCTTGAGGTGATCGAGCACGTCGCGGATGTCGTCGCGCGCGCGGTTCTGCGAGTACTTGTCGTGCTCGGGTGGCACGTCCGACGGGGTGTAGCCACGCGCCGAATAGGTGATGCAGCGAAAGTACTTGGCGAAGAACCGCATCTGCGGTTCCCAGCTGCGATGGTCGCCGGCGAATTCGTGCACGAAGATCATCGCGTTGCCGGAACCGGCTTCTTCGTAGTACAGCTTGACGCCATCGGTTGTCGTGGCGAAAGGCATCGGGGTCTCCTTGGGGTAGTGATCAGTGCGGGATGCTGGCGGACGACCTCAATCGTGTGGCACGTCCGTGGGGCGCTCGTCGCGGCGCGTTGCGCGCTTGAATCGTACCGCGCTTCGCACGCCATGCGGTGGGTGACATAATCGGCGCATCGCGCCTGCATCCGGCCGCGCCGCGATGTTCGATGTTCCCGCCGGATTTCTCATCGGTCCGTGTACCGGCACCCAACCGACCGCCATGGCGCGTTACCGTGATGACGACGAAGCTGTGCGCGCGCTGGTCGAAGACGATCGCGTGCATCGCGACGTGTACCTCGACACCGAACTGTTCGCGCTCGAGCAGGCCCGATTGTTCACCCGTGCGTGGGTGTACGTCGGCCACACCTCGCAGCTGCCGCGCGCAGGCGATTTCCTGAGTGTCCAGCACGCCGGACATCCGCTCATCGCGGTGCGCGCCGGCGACGGTGCGATCAACGTGCTGGTCAATCGCTGCGCGCACAAGGGGGCGCAGCTGCTGGTGGCGGGGCACGGCAACACCGGCCGCGCGCTGCGCTGTCCGTATCACGCCTGGTCGTACCGGCTCGACGGATCGTTGCTCGCCGTTCCGGTGCCTGCCGGTTACGACGACACCCGCATGCGATCGAGCGAACCAGGCCAAGGCCTGCGTCGCATTGACAGCGCCATCCATCGCGGCTTCATCTTCGCGCGCATCGCGCCGCAGGGCGAATCGTTCGAGCGATCCTGCGCGTCGGTGCTGCACTGCCTGGATGCACTGGCCGACCGTTCACCGCAAGGCGAGCTCGAAGCGGCAGGCGAGCCGCTGCGCAACATCATTCCGTGCAACTGGAAGATCTACCTGGAGAACATCAACGACACCCTGCACGCCAACGTCACGCATGAATCGGCGGCGCTCGCTACCGAGAAAGTGTGGGGGACGAAGCCTGCGGGAACGCCGCGGCCCGCCGCGATCGAGCAACTGCAGCCGTTCGCCTCGGGCACCGATTTCATGGCGCAGATGGGCGGCCAGGTATTCGCCAATGGCCACAGCGTTCTGGGCAACAACCTGTCGATTCACAGCGCGTACTCGGGCTTTCCCGACTACGAGGCGGACATGGAACGCGCGTACGGATCGGAGCGCGCGCAGCAGATCTTGTCGTGGATCCCGCAGAACGTGATCCTGTATCCGAGCATCGCCTTCAAGGCCTCGCCGCAGACCTTGCGCGTGATCCGGCCGCTCGCGGTCGATCGCACCTTGATCGAGGCGTGGGCGTTCCGGCCCAAGGGCGCACCGCAGGCATTGCTGGAACGCACGCTCGCCTATAACCGCATGGTGTTCTCGCCGCTGTCGATGGTTGCTCAGGACGATGTGCACGTGTTCGAGACCATCCAGCGTGCGCTGCGCAGCGCGGGCAATGAATGGGTGAGCCTGCATCGCGAGTTCGCCGCATCGGAGCGCGGCCAGTTCGGTCAGGCACTGTTGGGCACCAACGAGCTGCTGATGCGCAATCAGTTTCGCGCCTGGCGTGCGTTGATGGCCTCTACAGCGGAGGATCGGGCGTGAGCGAGGGCGCGCGCGCGTTCCAGCTCGCTGAACTGGTCGTCGAGGAAGCGCGCCTGCTCGATGCAAAGCAGTACGACGCGTGGTTCGCGTTGTTTGCTGACGATGCGCACTACTGGATTCCGCTGTCGACGGCGCAGACCGACCCCCTGGCCGAGCAGTCGATCGCCTACGAGGACAAGCTGCTGCTGAACATCCGCCTCGAACGACTGCGTGGTCCGCGCACCTATTCGCACCAGACGCCGATCGCCAGCCAGCACGTGCTGCAGGCGCCGCGCGTGGTGCGCTGCGATGAAGCCGCAAACTTCTTCGAGACGCACACGCCATTCCTCTATGTCGAGGCGCGCGGCGACGCGCAGATCATGCTCGCCGGCGTAGCGCGCCATCGGCTGCGGCTGGAACATGCGCAGCTTCGCATCGTCGAGAAGCGCATCGACCTGCTCAACGCCGGCGCCCCGCTGCCGACCATCTACCTGATCATCTGACCATGTCCACCACTGATTTCCCGACGATCTATGCCGCGCTGCGCGACAGCGCGCGGCGATTTCCGCAGCACACGTTCCTGCATATCCCGGCATCGGCCAGCGGCACAGGCAATCCGGTCGAGCTCACCTATGCCGCGACGCTTGCGCAAGTCGATCGCATCACCGAGTGCTATCGAGCACGCGGCGTCGGCGTGGGGGATCGTGTCGCGTTGCTGCTGGAGAATCGCGCCGAGTATCTGCTGCACTTCTTCGCGCTCAATGCGCTCGGCGTATGCGTCGTGCCGCTCAATCCCGACTATCAGCGCGCCGAGCTGGAATACGTGCTCGATCACAGCGAAGCGCGGCTCGCGGTGGCACTACCCCATCAGCTCGACCGGCTGAAAGCGCTCGGCCGCAACGATCTGATCGTTGCCTCAAGCGCCGAGCCGTTCGCGCTGCCCCCGCTCGATCGCGCGTCGGCGGCATCTGCCGCGCGTACCGAGCGGCCCGGTCCGGATACCCATTGCGTGCTGCTCTACACCTCCGGCACCACCGGCAAGCCCAAGGGCTGCATCATCACCAACTACTACTGCATCGCGATGGGCCGCCATTACAACAGCGAGGGCGGGCTTTGCGCGGTGCGCGAAGGGCAGGAGCGGCTGATCACGCCGCTGCCGCTGTTCCACATGAACGCGTTGTGTGCCTCGACCATGGCGATGTTGCTATCGGGCGGCTGCGTGATCCAGCTCGATCGGTTTCATCCAAAGAGCTGGTGGGCCGAGGTGGTCAACGCGCGAGCATCGATCGTCCACTACCTCGGCGTGATGCCGGCGATTCTGCTCGGTCTGCCGGTCGATGCGCAGGAGCGCGCCCATCGGGTGCGGTTCGGCTACGGCGCGAACGCCAACCCGAAGGATCACCAGGCGTTCGAGCAGCGCTTCGGTTTTCCGTTGATCGAAGCCTGGGCGATGACCGAGACCGGGTCAGGTGCCTGTGTCGCCGCCAGTCGCGAGCCGCGCCACGTCGGCACACGCTGCATCGGCACGCCGCGGCCCGGCATCGAGATGCGCCTCGTCGACGAACACGAGAACGACGTCGCCGATGGCGAGCCCGGCGAGTTGCTGGTGCGTCATGGCGGTCCTGATCCGCGCCGTGGATTCTTTTCCGGCTATCTCAAGGACGAGGCGGCCACCGAGCACGCCTGGCGCGGTGGCTGGTTTCACACGGGCGATGCGGTGCGGCGCGGGCCCGACGGCCTGCTGCATTTCGTCGATCGCAAGAAGAACATCATTCGCCGCTCCGGGGAGAACATCGCAGCGCTCGAAGTGGAGGCGGCGCTGCTCGATCATCCGGCGATCGGGCAGATCGCGGTGATCGCGGCACCGGACGCTGTGCGCGACGAGGAAGTGATGGCGTGCGTGGTGGCGCAGCAAGGCGCAACGCGCGATCGTGCCACCGCCGAATCGATCCAGGATTGGTGTTTGCAGCGGCTGGCTTACTACAAGGCACCGGGGTACGTCGCGTTCATCGACGCGCTGCCCACCACCGCGACCAACAAGGTGCAGAAGGCGCGCCTGGCCGATTTCGGTGCCGATCCGCTGCGATCACCCGAGTGCTTCGATCTGCGCGCGCGCAAGAAGCGTAGTTGACGCGGGCGTTGCTTCGCGGTTCGCGTGGCCGCAATCGCAGCCGCGCGCACTCAGTTCGACGACACGTACTCGGTCCAGCGCCGCAACGTTTCGCGCAGTTGTGACTTGGTGAACGGCTTGGCCAGATAGTCGTCCATTCCCGCTTCGATGCAGCGTTCGCGATCGCCCTGCATGGCATTGGCGGTGAGCGCGATGATCGGAATGCGCCCACCCTTGCCGGTGCGAGGTTCGCGCGAGCGGATCAGCGCGGTGGCCTCCAGGCCGTCCATCACCGGCATCTGGCAGTCCATCAGCACCAGATCGAAGTGGCCGGCCAGCGCGTGTTCGCTCGCTTCCTTGCCGTTGGCCGCCCACTTCACGTCGTAGCCCAGGCTATCCAGCATGTTGATCGCGATCTCGCGATTGATGCGATTGTCCTCGGCCAGCAGCACGCGCAGCCGACCTTCGCGCTGCGATGCACTGAGCACGCTCGGATCGGCCTGGTCCGCGCGGCGGCGTACCGCGAGCGTCGTGGCGATCGCTTTCAGCAGTTCGCTCTTGCGCACCGGCTTGGACAGGTACGCCGCGGCACCCGCCTGCAGCGCCTCGGCGCGTTCGCCCGGGCTGTCGAGCGAGGAGAGCATGATCAGCTTGAGCTTGGCCAGCGCCCGATCGGCGAGCACGGCGCGAATCAGCTCGATGCCGTCCATCACCGGCATCTTCTTGTCGACGATCGCCAGTTGATACGGTTGTCCGTTCTCGATCGCCTGATGCAGCGCCTCGAGAGCTTTCTGCCCGTGTTCGGCGATGCCGACGCGCAGCCCGGCGCTGCCCAGGACATGCTGCAGGATGCCGCGGTTGGTCGGATTGTCCTCCACGATCAGCGCGCGAATGCCTTCCAGGTCGCTGCGCTTGACCGGCAGCACCTCGGGTTTGGCGGCGGCCGCGATCCGCACGGAGAACCAGAACGTGGAACCCTGACCCGTCTCGCTTTCCACGCCGATCGCCCCGCCCATCAGCTCGGCGAGCTGCTTGCAGATCACCAGGCCCAGTCCGGTGCCGCCGAAGCGCCGGGTGGTGGAGCCGTCGGCCTGGGTGAACGCGTTGAACAGCCGATCGAGCGTGGGGCGATCCATGCCGATGCCGGTATCGCGTACGCGAAACAACAGACCCGAGTGCGAGTCAGCGGTCGGGGCGCTCTCCTGCGTCTGCAGCATGTATTCGGGCGCCACGTCGATCTCGACGGTGATCGAGCCGCGCTCGGTGAACTTCACCGCGTTACTGAGCAGGTTGGTGAGCACCTGCCGCAGCCGCAGTGGATCGCCCGACACGTGCGCGGGCACGCTGGCCGCGATCTGACAGTCGAGCGTGAGCGATTTACGTCGCGCGCTTTCGTGCACCAGATCGAGCACTTCGCCCACCGCTTCGGACAGATCGAAATCGACCTGTTCGATCTCCAGCCTGCCGGCTTCGATCTTGGAGAAATCCAGGATGTCGTTGATGATACCCAGCAGCGCGGTACCCGAGCGATGGATCGACTCGGCGAACGTCTTCTGGCGATCGTCGAGCGGCGTGCTCATCAGCAGCTCCGACATGCCCAACACGCCGTTCATCGGCGTGCGGATCTCATGGCTCATCGTCGCCAGAAACTGCGATTTGGCGCGATTGGCGTCTTCGGCCGCGAGCTTGGCGGCGTGAACCGTCTCCTCCGCGATGCGCTGCGAGGTCACGTCACGGCCCACGCCCCGATAACCGCGGAACACGCCTTCGTCATCGTTGATCGGCGTGCCCGAGACGCTGAGATAGATCGTCTGCCCATCCTCGGTCGTACGTTTGACGATGAGGTCGCGAAACTCGTGATGCGCTTCGAGCGTCGCGCGATGCTCGTCCCAGGTGATGCCGACCGGCTCGCTGCGCGGCAACTCCCAGCGGGTCTTGCCGAACCGCTCCGATTGCGTCACGCCCGGGTCGAAGCCGTCGTTGTTCGACGCGAACACGAAGCGGAACTGCGCGTCCTGCTCCCAGTAGAAATCCGAGGACAGCGCGGTGAGGCTGCGGAACCGGGCTTCGTTCTCGCGCGCGGCACGCTCCGCGCGGCGCCGTTCCGAGATATCGATGCCCAACCCGTAGTGACCGACGACATTGCCGGCCGCATCGCGGTCCGGAATGAACTCCATGGCCAGATACATCACGTCGGCCGATTCGCTCACGTGATGCGCGCGCTCGTAGCGCACGCGTTCGCCGCTGGCGACGCGATCCAGTGCTGGTCCGACCATCCGGTCGTAAGGTGCGGCCCCCACGACCTCCCGCACGGTATGACCGACCACTTCAGCGTGCGGCTTGCCGATGAACTGGCAGTACGCGTCATTGGAGAAGGTGTAGCGGCGCTCGCCCCCGGCATACGAGACGTAAGTGATCATTGCCGGGATGTGATTCATGATCAGGCGCAGATGCTGTTCGTTCGCGCTCAGCGCTTTCTCGGCACGCTTGCGTTCCGTGATGTCTAGCCCGATGCTGATCACGCCACCCCCCGGCAGGCGCTGATCGGTCATGAGCAGCCAGACGTTGTGCCGCTCGAGTTCCTTCGGCTCACCGGGCGCACGTCGTTGTGCCAGTCGTTCGCTGAGCCATTGCTCCTCACGTCCTGTTGCGGCGACGAAATGGCCGAGCGCGAGCGCCGCGCGCAGGTACGATTCGAACGATGCGCCAGGTACGAGGTGCGGTTGCAACGCCTCGCCGCTCAGCTCGCGGAAGCGGCGATTGGCAAAGACGATCCGATCCTCGGCATCGCACAGGACGATCGTCTCGTTCAGGTTCTCGATCGCCGCGCGCAACTGCGTGTTGGACGCCTCGGCCTGCTCCTGGCGCCTCACTTCCTCGGTGATGTCGTAGGCGACGCCGCGATA